>CAXNDE010000013.1:0-18372 GCA_964201135.1 Candidatus Planktophila sp. | reverse complement strand
GACGATGAGATGGAAGAAATCATCACAGAGGAGATGCTCTGGGATCGAATTCCTGAAGTCGATGGCGAAGAGCGGGCTAGCACGTATTACGAACTCAGCGCCAGAATCTATGCACGCGGACAGTATGACGAGGCTTTAGCACTTGCCGAAACGGCACGAGATATTTATTCAACGTTAGGTGCAAGTGCGCCGAGTGAAGGTCTAGCTCAAGCCTATTCAGCGATTGGTTACAACCTCAATCAGTTAAAGCGTATGGATGAGGCTGCAACTGCAATGAGTAAAGCCGTTGAGATTTTACGTGAAAACAAATCACCTATTGCCCTAGAGCTGGCCTGCACACTCGGTGAGTGGTGGTACACATCAAAAAAGTATGAAAAAGTTGTTGAGACAATGCGTGAGTGCGCACAGGAGCATTTAGTAGATGGCAATGAAATCGGTGCGGCAAATGATCTGCATTTAATCGGTTGTGCCGAACGTGAATTAAAGAACTACGAAAAAGCAATAGATTCATTTAAAGAGGCGCGCATTTTATTTAAGCGCAACAAAGAGGTAATTCACGTTGCCCGGTGTGATCAAAAGATGGCCTCATGCCTTATCGAATTAAACGAGGGTGAGCTCGCACTTGAAACTGCTCGCAAGGCAATCGATGTCTTTGAAACAGGGCACGATCACCGCCGTGAAACCTTTGCCCTCTTCGAATTAGGTAAAGCACAGATACTCCTTGAAAAATTCGATGAGGGTTTAGCTACTTTAGAACAGGTTTTATCGGTGGTTAGCGAAGATGAGCCCAAAGACTTCGAATTCATCATCGATGTTGAATCCCGGATTGCAAAAATAGTTCGTATGCAAGGGCGAATCGATGAGGCAGATGAGATTGAACGGCGTTTAAAGTCGGTACAAGAGGCGTTGGCAGAAGAGCCCGAGGCTTGATTAAACGACTTAAATCTCTGCCTGAGATACGTATAACGATGGTCTGCATGGGCAATATCTGCCGCTCACCTATGGCGGCAGCTGTCTTATCTAATCGCACCGCTGATTGGAAAGCGCCAAAGATCATCGTCGATAGCTCAGGCACCGGGGCCTGGCATATTGGTCAAGGCGCACACCCAACATCGCAAAAGGTCTGGGAAAACGCCGGATACAAGCACACACATGCTGCGCGTCAATTTCAATCAAGTGATTTCTTTGCAACAGATTTAATTTTAGTAATGGATTCAAACAACTTCAGTAAGGTAATTCAACTTGCATCAGATGAGGAGTCTCGGAGCAAGGTCTCGTATTTACGTAGCTTTGATCCTTCACTATCGGAAATTGATCCTGCATCGGCACAGTTTTACGAATTAGAGGTTCCGGATCCGTATAACCAATCCATTGAAGCCTATGAAGAGATCCTGCTTATGATCGAGCGTTCCGTAGATGGCCTGTTGCAAGAACTATCGCGCCAATAAGTGCACCGACGGCAGCGATAATTAAAGGCCACTGAATATCTCCTTTACTCCAGAGTGCACCACCCCAAATACCGGCACCCAGTACAGCAAAGTTCATTGAAGCTTGATAGACACCTTGTGCACGACCGCGGTGATTATCTTCGCTCAAACTCGCGATCCACGCTTTGCCAACACCATCAGTAAGTGCTGGAAACAACCCATATAGGGCAAGTGCGATAAGTGCGATTGTGTGATTCTGAGTTGAACCGAGTGTTGCATAAGCTATTGCAAATGCAAGTAAACCAACTGCATAGACTATTTGCGGCGAAAGTTTATCGGCGATATAACCACCTGGAAATGCTGCAAGCACCGTTACTGCACTAAAGAGCATGTATGAAAGCACGACACCTTGCGTCGAAAATCCAATGTCATGTAAACGTAGCAATAAAAGAAGATCTGGGATATTAGTTAATTGAATCAAAACTAATATCGCAATCGCCTTCTTGAGTTTCTGTGGTAATTGTGGGTGTGGTGTCTTTGCTACTTTAATTTTTGGTCTTCGGACAAAGTTTTCTTTAATTAATAAAGTCAAAAGCCCTGAAATAATCGCTGGAATCAAAGCCCAGCGGGCTACTGCTCGAACATCTCCATTGAGCATGGCCAGCCCAATTAAAGCGATTCCAGGTCCGATAACGGCTCCGATATTGTCACCAGTACGGTGGAAACCAAATGCACGCCCTAAGTGCGCTTTATCTACCGAGTCCGAGATAAGGGCATCTCGTGGGGCACTTCGCATTCCTTTTCCGATCCGATCGGTCACGCGGCCTAAGAAAACAAGTGGCCAACTTGTCGCAATGACAACGAGTGCTTTACCGAGGCCAGCTAATGAGTAGCCAGAGATAACAAAGGGCTTGCGACCTAAGCGATCGCTAGATTTTCCACTAATTAACTTAGTAAAACCTGCAGCGGCTTCGGCGCAACCTTCGATAAGCCCAAGTGCTAATGGTGCTGCTCCTATTACACCTGTTAATAAAATAGGTAAGAGTGGATATAACAGTTCGCTCGCGGCATCTTGTGCCAAGGAAACTAACGTCAAGAGAATTAAGTTACGCGTTAGCCAAATCTTTTTCATCGCGGTAGGTGCTGCAATGCCCAGTGGTACATGGCGATTGCTCCAGCGGCTGATGCATTCATTGAACGAGTAGAACCATATTGATTAATCTCATATAAAACTTCACAAGCTGCAATTCCTTCATCTGACATACCGGCGCCCTCTTGGCCAAATAAAAGCACACAGCGCTCGGGGAGATGTGCACCCTCCAACTGCTTTGAACCTGGGACGTTATCGATTCCAATAATCGGGAGATTATTTTCTTTGCACCAATCCGCAAAATCTTGGACCGTTGGATGATGATAAACCGTTAGATATCTATCGGTCACCATCGCACCGCGCTTGTTCCAATCGCGCTTTCCAACGATATGCACTCCAGCGACATTAAATGCGTTTGCTGTACGAACGACTGAGCCAATATTTAAATCATGCTGCCAGTTTTCAATGGCTATTTGTAGCTTATGGCGATTGGTATCTAAGTCAGCGACGATGGCCTCAATACTCCAGTAGCGATAGTGATCTAAAACATTTCTGCGATCACCATTTAGCAATAACTCAGAGTCGTATTGAGCGCCTTCCGGCCAGGGTTTTTCATGAGGTCCAACGCCAACTACCGGAAAGAATTCACCCGGGCCAATACTGGCTGGGGTTGTTGGTGATGACATAGATGCACTCTAAACTGATTACATGAGCACTATCAACAAGGGTTTACTGTGCGAAGTAAATTAGGAATCTCTCTCCTTGCCGTGGTTGTGGCTCTATCGGTTACGCCTGCGGATGCAGCGCTATCTGCTGCATCTATACCTGCAGCATTTGACGAGCTCTTAAACGCACGCGCTCTTTCTAACCCCGCAATGATTTTGATTGACGGGACAACCGGTGAAGTTGTGTATGAAAGAAACTCATACTTACAACGCAAACCAGCATCGGTTATGAAGCTTTTAGCCGGAGTTGCAACATTGAAGTATTTAGATCCGCAATCTCACTTCACAACAACTATCTCACTAGGCCTTGATGACCGGACTCTTGTAATCCAAGGTAGTTACGATCCGTGGATTAGCTTGAACCATAATGTTGCCCGAAAGATGAAACGCGAATCCCTGCCCTACCTTGCTTTTAATTCATTGAGTGCTATCAAAAAAGCAAATAGTGGCTCTCTCAAAAAAATTACAGTTCTCTATTCTGGTCTGTACTCACAGGATGTGGCGAACTTAAAGAGTTTTTGGGCGAAACGGGGATTTAAACCAAAAATGAAAGCGGTAAGTGGCGACGATGCTTTATTAAATGCAGCCTCGCCCATTGTTAGTGATACATCGCCGTCGCTTGATCAAATCCTTGACTTTATGCTCAAATGGAGTGATAACGCATTAGCCGATCGCTTAGCTTGGCTCTCATCGCGCGCTGCCGGTAATGCCTTTAACGCATCTGGGGTAAGCGAAACTTTCGCTCAAATCCTTAAGAGTTTTGAGATTGATGCATCAAAGTTAGTTGTTATCGATGCCAGTGGCTTATCTAAGGAGAACCGGGTAACTGCACAAATAGTTGGGCAGTTATTATTTAAGGTGCGAAAAGATGAAAAATATAATCTCCTTTACACATCCCTGCCCGTTGGGGGAGTTTCGGGGACGCTTCGATCTAGGTTTTTAACAACTGCGCCAAACGCCGTTGGTCTGGTTCGCGCTAAAACTGGCACACTCAACGGCACGGTAACTCTGGCCGGTTATGTTGAATCCACCGATCGTGAATATGTATTTGTAACCTTGGCAGATGAGATACCGCGGGGAACAAAAGCAGAAAAAAAAGCAAGAGAGGCTATTGATCGTTTAATAGGTCGTATCGCTGCACCAAATATCCCGGCAGTTATATCCGAGGGGGCCCCGGCTCCGTGATTATTTATTATCAAAAATCTTTATAGAACCACCGTAACAGGGGTGATTGTTTTTACCAGTGACATCTTTGTTTCACTTGATAAAACTTCGCCCTGTGCCGGGAGAGCCATGGTTGAGAGCAAAGCGCTCACAAGCAAGAAAATATAACTGCGGCGCATCGTCACACTCTAATACGCGTATATGTGATGCGGGCCTCTTTCACTTAGTACGCCCTGGTCTCACAGTGAGATTTCCCGGTAAACCGGATCTCAGATTGCCAAGTAATCTATGGCCATGAAGAGCGTTGTACGTGGGTACATACATTTAATGAAGCTCCGTGTTGTCGAACTGCTCTTGGTCTCTACGCTACCTGCGATGGTTCTAGCGGCTAAGGGGCTGCCATCTTTTTCATTGGTTGCCACAACAATTCTTGCTGGGACTCTATCTGCAGGAAGTGCAAATGCATTTAATATGGTGATTGAAAGCGAGAGCGATAAGTTAATGGCGAGAACGTCCAATCGGCCAATTGTTACAGGGCTCATTAGTAAGACAAATGCAACGATCTTTGCAACGGCTATCGGGCTCTTATCGCTTATTATGTTTTGGATCTTTACAACACCGCTTGCAACCCTCTTATCACTTATTGCAATCACATTTTATATTTTGGTTTACACAGTCGGATTAAAGCGCCGCACGTCTCAAAATATTGTCTGGGGCGGTGCTGCAGGGTGCATGCCAGTCTTTATTGGTTGGGCGGCCGTCACCAATTCGCTCTCATTAACTGCACTAGCTTTTTTCATGGTGATCTTTTTCTGGACACCGCCACATTTTTGGGCACTGGCAATTAAATATAAAGATGACTATTCGGCAGCTGGTATTCCGATGCTCCCTGCTGTAGCCCCTAAATCCAAAGTTCATCAACAGATGTGGCTTCATACAATTTTGATGATTGCATCATCTATCTGGTTAATTACCTCGGCCGGACTATCAACATGGTCCTTAGTTATTACCGTTTTGCTTGGTTTGGTATTTGCTCGCGAATTAATAGCCCTTAAAGAAAGCTCGCCTGATTATGGAAAGACTGCAGGAAAGATCTTTCAGTGGTCTATAACTTATTTGAGCCTGCTCTCAGTAGTACTTGTTGTTGCTCAGCTAAGCGCTTGATCTAAATCCCTAATTAAGTCAGTTGAGTGTTCCAGCCCAACCGATAAGCGCACTACTGACTCGGTAATACCCATCTGCGCTAGGACTTCAACTCCTAAACGGCGATGTGTAGTTGATGCAGGATGAGTAATGAGAGATTTACTATCACCTAAGTTATTAGAGATATCAATGATGCGCAGTCTGTTCATGAAGGCAAAAACTTGGCTTTGGTCACCAACGAATTCAATTCCAATAGTTGTTCCTCCACCGCTCATCTGTTTCATCGCGAGAACATGATCGGGGTGTGATTTAAGCCCAGGAAAGCGCACAGATTTGATTTCAGGGCGTGATTCTAAGAATTCGGCAATGGCTTGAGCGTTTGCCACCATGCGCTCAACGCGCATCTCCATTGTCTCAAGTGATTTTACGAGCACCCATGCATTAAACGGGCTCAGAGATGGTCCGCTATGGCGAGTAAAAGGCATAAGCTTTTCTTGAATATATGCAGAAGAACCTAGAACTGCTCCGGCAAGAACACGACCTTGTCCATCCATATGTTTTGTCGCCGAATACATAACAACATCGGCGCCGAGTCGCAGAGGTTTTTGTAAGACAGGTGATGCCATCACGTTATCGACAATTACCGTTGCCCCTACTTTATGAGCTAAATCGCTAACCATGCGGATATCAACAATCTCCAATAAAGGATTACTTGGCGTCTCAATAAAGACTGCTTTGGTCGGCTTGCTTAACGCTTTTGCCCAAGCCGCCGGATCATTACCCTTCACTAATTCAAAAGTTACGCCCCACTTTGGCAAGAATTCTGTTATTACAACGTGGCATGAAGCAAACATTGCAGCCGATGCCACAACATGATCACCTTGCTCGACGAGACAGGCAAGAGATGAAAACATTGCCGACATTCCAGAACTGGTTGCTAGGCAGGAATCAGCACCTTCAATTGCCGCTAGGCGTCGTTCGAACATAGCCACTGTTGGATTATGGAAGCGGCTATATAAAAAGTGATCTGTATCTTCTGCAAATGAAGCAAAGGCCTCTTCTGCACTTGCATATGTGAAACCACTATTTAAATAAAGCGCTTCTGCCGTCTCACCAAAACCTGAGCGCGCAAGTCCAGCACGAACTGCATGTGTTTGGGGGTGGACATCCCACTGTGGCGCTTCGCGCTCATTTCGAGGGCGGTAGCCCCACGGTGTACTCATTGGGTAATTGTGGCAGAGTTACACCCATGTCTAATACTGCGATCTCAGTTATGGATTTGAGTAAGAAGTACGGCGAGCGCATGGCCGTATCTCATGCAACATTTGAGGTCCCACTCGGCACAATCTGCGGCTTCGTCGGACCAAATGGTTCAGGTAAGACCACCACTATGCGCAT
The DNA here is from genome assembly GCA_964201135.1 of Candidatus Planktophila sp. GTDB lineage: Bacteria > Actinomycetota > Actinomycetes > Nanopelagicales > Nanopelagicaceae > Planktophila. Next base: position 11,425 of record CAXNDE010000013.1, on the reverse strand, counting down.
GCTGCTCGGATTAATCACACCAACGGGGGGTACTGGCGAAATCTTGGGTGAATCAATTAAGCATCCAGAGAAATATCTACCACGTGTGGGTGCAATGATCGAAGGGCCAGCTTTCTATCCAGCTTTGAGCGGTAAAGAGAATTTAAATTACTTGGCAACTCTGGGCGGCTTTTCAACTGATCGGGTTCAACATCTGCTCGATCAGGTTGGCTTAGGTGATCGTGCTAAATCAAAGTACAAGACGTACTCACTCGGAATGAAGCAGCGCTTAGGCATTGCAGCAGCACTGCTTCCAAATCCAAAGTTGTTGATGTTGGATGAGCCAACAAATGGTTTGGATCCAGAGGGAATTCAAGAGGTACGTGCCCTGTTGCGCTCGCTGGCAGATGATGGAACCTCAGTCTTTGTCTCATCTCACCTTTTATCTGAACTCGAACTCATCAGTGATTACTTAGTTATGTTGCGCAAAGGTGAGGTTGTATTCACTGGCAAGATGAGGGATTTAATGCTGGATCAACAGCCAGTGATTATTGCTAAGGGCGCTAACAGTGGCCAACTTGCAACCCTGCTTGCAATCGCCGAAGCTGCTGGACACCGTGCGATGATTAGAGATGGCGCAGTACACGTTGAAGGCCCTGCCGAATGGGCCCTTGATTTCAACAAAGCCGCCTTCGATGCTGGCATAACGCTTTCACAGCTAACACCACAGTTACCAAATCTTGAAGAGACATTTTTTGAGATGACAGGTGAGAAATAATGTGGAACGTTGCATTTTCTGAGCTTCGTAAGTTACGTCGACCAACGCTTTTTCTGGGCACCATGGGTGCAGTCGTTTTCTTTAGCGCGCTATTTTCCTCCCTCCTCTTTTTACTCATTGACTCACCCGATGGCAACTCAGATCGTGGTCGCACGGTCAGTCGTGAGGTCCTGGCTCTTGCAACTGGTGGGGTGCAGGGTTTCAGTAGTGTCGGTGGCTTTCTTGGGATAATTGCGCTCTGTGTTTTCGCCGCACAGACCGCACAGGAATATACGTATGGCACATTGCGCAATATTTTGGTTCGCCAACCAGGACGGTTGCGTGTGTTGGCCGGAAAATTCATAGCGATGAAGTTATTTGCACTCGTCATGATTATTCTCTCGGGCGTTATTAGCATTAGTGCATCAATTCTTTTAGCACCCCGTGCAAAGGTTTCAACCGAACTCTGGTTTGGTGCCGATGGACGTCATGCTCTATTAACTACCTTTATCAACATAATCATTTCGGTCATTGGCTTTGGCACAATCGGCATGGTTCTGGGTCTCTTACTGCGTTCACCAATTAGCGCAATCTCATTTGGTGTCTTGTGGCTCTTGATTGTTGAAAACCTATTAATAGCCGTTAAGAACTCACTGCAAGATTGGATGCCTGGTGCACAGCTTGCCGCCATAGCATCTGGTGGCAAGCCAAGAGGCATGACAACTGGAATCGAATACTCACATGCATTATTAGTTGGTGGAATTTACGTTGCAGTTGGTGCCGTAGTTGCATCATTCTTATTTGTACGCCGTGATGTATCTAATTGAGGACACCAGCACCTATTACCCCTCTTTTCTAAGCTGACTCATTTATTCTTAAGACCTTCCTCCGGAGGTCGCCGGCCTTGGTTGGCCAAATTGGGATCGACTCAACTCTGCGCTGTATTCAGGTTATACCAAGGATGTTTCACTCATTGCCCTTGTTCCAGGAGATCTCTTGTTTTACTCGTACAAGGGGACTATCTCAACGGTCTTATGCCATTTGGTGGTCGGGTCTAGTCTTATCGCATGAGCGCAACTGCACCCGTAATTCGCAACGCGGTTCGCCTATGGCTTGAAAAGTTAGAGGCCGGTGATCTCGTTTGTGTCGCTGTATCTGGTGGCGCCGATTCATTAGCACTTGCCTATGCTCTTTCACTTGAAGCACCAAAGTTAGCGATTCAACTGCATGCGGTGACAGTTGATCATCAACTCCAGTCTGCATCTGGTGCTCAAGCAGCAACAGTTGTAGTGCAGATGAAGTCTTTGGGTATTGAAACAACAGTTGCAAAGGTCAGTGTTGAGATTACGGAAGGGCTTGAAGCATCGGCGCGTAAGGCGCGATATGCAGCGCTAGATTCAGTCGGCGAAAAATTAAATGCAGTTGCGATTTTCTTAGGACATACCCGCGATGATCAAGCTGAAACAGTTTTGTTAGGGTTAGCTCGAGGCTCAGGAACACGATCGTTATCTGGAATGGCGCCACATCATGGGAAATATATCCGCCCACTACTCTCTATTACGCGCGAGCAGACTGAAAAACTTTGTAATGAGCTTTCTTTAGATGCCTGGCAGGATCCGCATAATAAGGATGCACAATTTGCACGAGTGCGTGTGCGCACAGTCGCAATCCCATCACTTGAAAAAACAATTGGTCCAGGAATCTCTGAGGCCCTTGCGCGTAGCGCCGAACTACTGCGCCATGATGCCGATGCCCTGGATGCGTGGGCAGGGCGAGAGATTCGGCATCTGGATTTAGCCGATCTGGAGTGCGAGCATCTCTCCCATCTGCCACAGGCGATCCGCAGCCGGATTATTCGTACGGCCATCTATGCCGCAGGGGCGCCTTCAGGCTCAATCTCAGCCGAGCATGTTGCCGCAGTTGAGGCGTTAATTATGGGATGGAGCGGGCAGGGTCCATCTCACCTACCAGGTGGTGTGAAGGTTGAGCGTTTTTCGGGCAGACTTTCGCTCTTACGTAACTGAGCCAAGGGGAGCCTTTGTGGATTTAGCTGGAGTTGAAAACGAGATGGAACGCGTTGTTGTCACAGAACAAGAGCTCCAAGCGAAAATCAAAGAGCTCGCTGCGCGCATTGATAAAGATTACGCGGGGAAAGATCTCCTTTTAATTGGCGTGCTCAAAGGTGCGGTTATGGCGATGGCTGATCTTTCGCGTGCATTGGCGCGCCACGTTGAGATGGATTGGATGGCTGTGTCATCGTATGGCTCTGGAACAAAATCTAGTGGCGTGGTTCGAATCCTAAAAGATTTAGATCGTGACATAACTGGGCGCAATGTTTTAATCGTTGAAGACATTGTTGATTCAGGTCTAACACTTTCATGGCTAAAGGCCAACCTCGAATCACGTGGTGCTAGCAGTGTTGAAATCCTCTCTATCTTGCGCAAGCCAGAGGCGGCAAAAGTTAGAGTCGATGTTAAGTATGTTGGCTTTGAGATTCCACCAGATTTCGTTGTTGGCTATGGTCTTGACTTTGATGAAAAATATCGCAACCTTCCATTTATCGCTGTGCTTGCAAAGCACATGTACTCCTAAACCCTTAAGAAACGAGAAATAAAAGAGATGTCTGATACGAAGAAGCCAGTGAAGAAGAGCCCTTTGAAGAAGAGTTTTGCGGGTAGCTCCACACCCAAGAAGCCAGCGACTCGTGCCAGTCGAATCTTTCGTGGGCCACTTTTTTGGATTCTCGTTGCAATTTTCGCCGTCTCTATCTTTGGTCAGATTACATCTGCCGGGAACCGTTATACGCAGATCGAAACATCGCAAGCCCTTGATGCTATTGCGCGCTCTAACGTCGACTCGGCCGAGATAGTAGATAAAAATCAAAAACTCCGCTTAATATTAAAACCAGGCGCTGCAATTAAAGGTGCAACAAAGGTAGAAGCCTCCTATGTCGCTCGCCAAGAGCCAACGATCGTCGATGCACTTACATCTAACCCACCATCTAAGGGTTGGAACGTCCGAGTTCCCTCACAGTCACTGCTTGTCTCCTTCCTATTTTCAATAATCCCATTTCTCTTAATCGGCTTCCTTTTCTTCTGGATGATGAGCCAGGCCCAGGGCGGCAATAAGGTCTTTCAGTTTGGTAAATCCCGCGCAAAACTTCAAAATAATGATGTACCGCAAACAACTTTTAAAGATGTTGCCGGTGCCGATGAGGCCATTGCCGAACTCGAAGAGATTAAAGATTTCCTAGCTAACCCAGATAAATACGGAGTATTGGGCGCGAAGATACCAAAAGGTGTTCTGCTCTTTGGCCCTCCAGGAACAGGTAAGACACTCCTTGCCCGCGCCGTTGCAGGTGAGGCAGGAGTTCCTTTTTATTCGATCTCAGGATCAGACTTTGTTGAGATGTTTGTAGGTGTTGGCGCCGCACGTGTACGTGATTTATTTAAACAGGCAAAGGAAAACTCACCGGCAATTGTCTTTGTTGACGAGATAGATGCAGTTGGTCGCCAACGTGGTGCAGGAATGGGTGGCGGACATGATGAGCGCGAGCAGACGCTCAATCAACTGTTAGTTGAAATGGATGGCTTTGAAGAAAATACAAAGGTTATTCTTATCGCTGCAACTAACCGTCCAGATGTCTTAGATCCAGCGCTGTTGCGCCCGGGCCGCTTTGATCGTCAGATTGCCGTTGATCGTCCAGATCTCAAAGGTCGCGAAGCGATTCTGGCAGTGCATGCAAAGAACAAGCCTTTAAATAATGATGTAAAGCTCATTGATTATGCACGTCGCACACCCGGCTTCACAGGTGCCGATCTTGCAAATGTTCTTAATGAGGCTGCGCTTTTAACTGCACGCGAAGAGAAGAAAACTATTTCAAATAGCGAACTCGATGAAGCTATTGATCGCGTAATGGCTGGCCCACAACGTAAATCTCGTATCATGAGTGATGACGAGCGACGAGTAACGGCCTATCACGAAGCCGGTCACGCCCTTGTTGCGCACGCACTTCCTCATACTGATCCAGTTCATAAGATTACGATTATGCCGCGTGGGCGCGCTCTGGGCTACACAATGATTCTGCCTGATGAAGATCGCTACTCAACAACGCGTAATCAACTTTTAGATCAGTTGGCATACTCACTCGGAGGCCGCGCAGCTGAAGAGTTAATTTTTCATGATCCATCAACAGGTGCATCCAATGATATTGAAAAAGCGACTGCACTAGCTCGCGCAATGGTCACCCAGTATGGAATGACCGAGGCGATCGGAGCCATTAAGTTGGGGGCAAATAGTGATGTACCATTTATGGGGCGTGACTACGGACACCAGCGCGATTACTCTGAAAGTATTGCAGGTGTTGTCGATCGCGAAATCCGTAAACTGATAGAAACCGCCCATCAAGAGGCCTTCGATATCTTGGTTACAAACCGTAAGATTTTGGATGAGATGGTCTTAGAGCTCCTAGATAAAGAGACGCTCAATAAGGAAGAGGTCACAAAGATCTTTAAGAAAGTGAAATCTGTTACTGCCCGCCCAGCCTGGACTGGGTCTATTACGCGCATTCCATCGGACCAACCACCAGTTGATGTGCCAGAGAGAGCCGTTGTTACAAAGGCAAAAAAACCTACTCGTAGTAAGAAGTCGACAGATGACAATTAGCAAAATCACTCTCACCAATGGCCATGCGGCCGCTCCTTATGATCAAGAGAGGGCCGAACGCGCAGTGCGTGAGCTTTTATTGGCACTCGGTGAAGATCCAGATCGTGAAGGCTTAAAAGAAACACCAGCACGAGTAGCTAAAGCGATGAAGGAAAACTTTGCAGGCTTATGGCAGGCACCAGAAGATGTATTAACAACGACATTTGATATCGGTCATGAAGAGCTTGTGATTGTCCGAGATATTGAGGTTTTCTCCCACTGCGAGCATCACCTAACGCCTTTTCATGGCGTTGTACATATTGGATACATTCCTCGCGGGAAAATAACGGGACTTTCAAAGTTAGTGCGCTTAGTCGATGTCTATGCCAAACGCCCACAAGTACAAGAGCGCCTGACTACTCAGATCGCGGATGCCTTAGTAGAAATCCTTGATCCACTCGGTGTAATTGTTATTATCGATTGCGAGCATTTATGTATGTCAATGCGCGGCGTCAAGAAGTCACAGGCCCGTACTACGACAAGTGCGGTTCGTGGGGCGTTGCTGAATGCATCCACGCGTGCCGAAGCAATTAGTCTCATTACACATCGGTAAAAACCATGTTAGTCATGGGAATTCTCAATATAACTCCAGATTCATTTGCAGATGGCGGACGCTATAACTCTCTTAAAACTGCGCTACAACGTGGTCGCGAAATGATCACCGAAGGCGTTGACATCATCGATATCGGTGGAGAGTCAACACGTCCCGGAGCTGAGAGAGTAAGCGGTGATGAAGAGTTAGCCCGTGTGATTCCAGTAATTACAGAGTTAGCTAAAGATGGTGTGGTTATAAGTATCGACACTATGCGTGCAAGTACCGCACTTGTTGCAGTAGATGCCGGTGCACAGATTATTAATGATGTGAGCGGGGGATTAGCAGACCCTACGATGCTCACAGTAGCGGCCCAGTTAAAGCTTCCTTTTATCGCTATGCATTGGCGAGGTGCATCAAAGGATATGAATTCGCGCGCGGTTTATGGCGATGTTGTGCACGATGTTATCGGCGAGCTTCAAGAGAGAATCCGCGCAGCTTTAGATGCTGGGATTAGTAAAGATAACTTAATTATCGATCCAGGTATTGGTTTTGCTAAAGAGGCAGACCACAACTGGAAAATTATTGATCATATAGATGAATTTGTATCCCTTGGATACCGGGTACTTGTTGGTGCCTCTCGCAAAAGATTCTTAGGTGGAGATACACCTGATGGGCGCGAAGCTGCCAGCATCGCCCTGACAAAGCGCCTCTCCGCCAGTGGTATTTGGGGAGTTAGAGTTCACTCTGTGAAGCCCCATAAAGATGTGTTAGCGCAATGAGTGATCAGATACTACTTGTCGGAATCCATGGCTTTGGATACCACGGCCTGCTCGAGCACGAGCGCACTAATGGCCAGGATTTTTTCGTTGATGTAGGGCTAGAGGTTGATCTGCGCGCAGCATCACAGAGTGATTCAATTGAGGATACCGTTAACTATGCCGAGATAACTGATTTAGTTGTTATTGAGATTACAACTAATCCTGTTTCACTTATTGAAAAGCTTGCAGGGCGTATCGCCGAGCGGATTCTTCACTCTTTTATCAAGGTTAATTCAGTAACGGTTACGGTGCACAAACCGCAAGCTCCAGTCTCGGCCTCGCTTAAAGATATCGCAGTGCAGCTAACACGTACGCGATGAAAGCGGTTATAGCACTCGGTGCAAATATCGGTAATCCACGCGAGAATTTAGATCTTGCAATCGCGATTTTAAAAGAAGCAACCGATGTAGTTGCCATTTCCTCATATTACATAACTACCCCTATCGGTGGACCAGCTCAACCTGATTATGTAAATGCAGTCTGTGTTATTGAGAGCGATCTCCCAGCATTGGATTTACTTTCGCTGTTACAAGGAGTTGAAAAAAGTATGGGCCGCGAACGTATCGAACACTGGGGGCCGCGGACTATCGATTTAGATCTGATTCAGTATGGCGCACTCTTAAGTGCGAGTACCGAGTTAGAGCTCCCGCATCCACGTGCCCATGAGCGCAGATTCGTCTTAGAGCCATGGCATGAAATCGATGCCGATGCAGTGCTACTCACGCATGGAAGGATCGATCAGCTTTTGGCGCAATTGCCAACTAGAGCGTAAACTTTGCTCCACCTCGCCCGGTACCTGAAAGGACTGGAGCCATATGAGCGTATTAGTTCCAACGATGGGAGCCCTACATAAGGGCCACCAAGCGTTGATTAAACGTGCGCGCAGCATGAGCAAAGAAGTTGTAGTCAGCATATTTATTAATCCGCTGCAGTTTGAAAATCCCGACGAAATTGCAAAGTATCCCCGCAGTCCCGAGCGCGATATTCAATTGGCAACTCTTGCCGGTGCCACAGAGATATGGATGCCAGATTATGAAGAGATTTACCCAGGTGAGATTACAAAGTTAAAGGCCTCATCAATAGCAGATCTGTATGAAGGTGCATCGCGCCCAGGACACTTTGATGGTGTTGTCACTGTTGTTAATCGCCTATTTGAAATCGTTAAGCCAGAGGCTGCGATCTTTGGCGAAAAAGACTTTCAGCAGCTTCAGATTATTCGCTCAATGAAGAGTTCGGTAGAGATCATAAGTATTCCAACTGTGCGCGAATATGACGGTTTGGCACTCTCCTCACGCAATATTCGCTTGAGTGAGCGCGGTCGTATGAGTGCAAATGTGATTTACCGTGCGATGGCTGCGGCTCGCTTAGCACCAACCATCGCAATTGCTCAAGAGATTATTGATACAACGATTTCAACTGATACTGGGTTTGAATGTGACTATGCGGTCATTGTTAATGAAGAGGATTTTTCACTTGCAACAGATTTAACAAAACATAAGCGTGCAATCATCGCCGGTTGGATCGATGGTGTGCGCTTAATAGATAATATGCGAATGGGTGCCTGATGCTACTAACAATCGATGTAGGTAATACCAATACTGTTTTAGGCGTCTTTGATGGCGATGATTTAATTCGCTCGTGGCGAGTTAAAACCGATCCACGTAGTACGGCCGATGAACTATGGTTGCAGTACCGCTCATTAGTTGAGGATTACACGGTAACGGGATTAGCAATCTGCTCGACAGTACCAGCGACCTTGCGCGAATTACGCAGCATGATTAGTGATTACTTTAGTGATGTTCGCACAACGATTGTCGAGCCAGGGATTAAGACCGGGGTCCCTCTGTTGGTTGATAACCCTAAGGAGATTGGCGCGGATCGAATCGTAAATACTCTGGCAGCCCATACGCTATTTGGTGGCCCAGCAATTGTTGTCGATTTTGGAACATCAACAAACCTTGATGTTGTATCCCCTAAGGGAGAGTTCTTGGGAGGCGCACTTGCCCCAGGTATTGAGATTTCAGTTGATGCACTTGCTGCGCGCGCAGCACAGTTGCGTAAAGTTGAATTAGTCAGACCTAAAAACGTCATTGGAAAAAATACTGTTGAAGCGTTGCAGTCGGGCACAATCTTTGGCTTTGCCGGGCAGGTAGATGGCCTAGTAGATCGCATCACCGCTGAACTAGCCGAGTCATATTCGGGTAAGCCAAAGGTGATTGCCACTGGTGGATTAGCGCCGTTGATTATCGGAGTTTCGGAAACGATTACCGATCACGAACCAGATTTAACGCTGATTGGCCTTCGTTTAATTCACGAACGAAATGCCTAAGTCGGTAGACTCCACCTCATTATGAGTAATGAAAACCCGGCCATCGACGAGGATCTGCCTGAGCAGTTACGGATTCGCCGCGAAAAGCGGGCAGCTCTCATTAAGGCCGGCTCCGATCCATATCCAGTATCTGTGCCCCGTACAAAATCACTACTAGAAGTACGTCAACAACATGCAGGGCTGGCAATCGATATTGCAACTGGTATCACAGAAAGCCTGACGGGCCGCATTATCTTTAAGCGCGATACTGGCAAACTTTGTTTTGCAACACTTCGAGAGGGAGATGGTACCGAGCTTCAAGCGATGTTTTCATTAGATAAAATCGGACAAGCCTCCATTGATGCTTGGAAATCAGATATCGATTTAGGTGACATTGTCTCTGTTACCGGTGAGATTATTACTTCAAAGCGCGGCGAACTTTCAATCCTTGCCGCATCATGGAAGTTAGCGGCGAAATCTCTGCGACCACTACCCAATGATCACAAGCCTATGTCGGAAGAGACTCGTGTTCGGATGCGCTACGTTGATTTAATCGTCCGTCCCGAAGCACGCGCTAATGCGCGCTTGCGGCCCGCTGTTATGACTTCGCTACGCGATACTTTTGCACAAGCGAATTTTATAGAGGTTGAAACACCGATGTTGCAGGTTATGCATGGTGGTGCAACTGCACGTCCATTTAAATCTTTCTCCAACGCCTACGACATGGATCTTTACCTGCGCATCGCCCCTGAGCTATTTTTAAAGCGCTGTGTAGTCGGTGGAATTGAACGTGTTTTTGAGATAAACCGTAACTTTCGCAATGAAGGTGCAGACTCATCACACTCTCCAGAGTTTGCGATGATTGAGTGTTATCAGGCATATGGTGACTGGAAATCAATCGCTGAATTAACCCGCACGCTTGTTCAAAACGCTGCGATGGCGGTTGCTGGTTCGCATACGGTTACACACCACGATGGTCGAGCGGTCGATCTTGGTGGAAGCTGGCGTGAAATATCCTTATACGACGCTATCTCAGATGGAGTTGGACAGAGTGTTAGCGCCTTAACACCTATTGCTGAATTAAAAACTATCGCCACAAAGCTTGGTATAAAGATCGACCCCAAGTGGATTACAGGCAAGATAGCTGAAGAGATTTTCGAACACGTAGCAAAAGATCAGTTGATTGCACCCACTTTCGTCATGGGCTACCCCGTTGATACGTCACCACTAGTTCGCGCACATCGCGAGTCACCGGGTGTTGCTGAAAAGTGGGATTTATATATAGATGGTTTTGAACTCGCAACTGGATACTCCGAGTTAGTTGATCCAGTCATCCAACGTGAGCGCTTAATCGAACAGTCATCACTGGGTGCAAAGGGTGATCTAGAGGCAATGCAGGTCGATGAGGATTTCTTGCGCGCTATGGAGTTTGGAATGCCACCAATGGGCGGAATGGGAATGGGAGTTGATCGTTTATTAATGGCGCTTACAGGTCTTGGTATCCGTGAAACAATTTTGTTCCCATTAGTAAAGCCCGAGGCCGACTAACGATGCTTGTTATTCGTCCCGCTCAAACTAAAGATGTGAAGTCAATACGCACACTTGTTGACTCGTACGCCGCCCCGGGTCAAATGCTTTCAAAAGAGACGGTAACGCTCTATGAAAGCGTTCAGGAGTTTATCGTTGCTGAAAAAGATGGTGTTTTAGTTGGCTGCGGCGCCCTACATATTTTATGGGAAGATCTCGCAGAGGTTAGAACAGTCGCAGTTGTAGAGGGTTTACAAAAGCAGGGGATTGGTCATCAAATCCTCGAGGCAATTATCGAACGTGCCCGTGAAGTCGGCGTTGAAAAAATCTTCTGCCTCACTTTCCAAATTGATTTTTTCGGTCACCATGGCTTCGAAGTGATTGAGGGCACACCTGTAGATGCCGATGTCTATGCCGAACTTCTGCGTTCATACGATGCCGGTGTCGCCGAGTTCTTAGACCTTGAATCTGCCAAGCCAAATACCCTTGGAAACACCAGAATGTTGAAGATTCTCGCCTAGATATAGGGCCAATCGGGGCATAAAAGCCCCACTCCTAGGGTTGTAAATGTCGAGCCCATTCCGCCTCGCGAGCCTGGCTACTCAGGTATTAGGCTTTAGGAAATGGATAAGAAGGAGTACACCGATGTTTGAGCGCTTTACCGACCGAGCCCGACGTGTTGTTGTGCTGGCCCAAGAAGAGGCTCGCATGCTCAATCACAACTACATCGGTACAGAGCACATCTTGCTCGGACTCATTCATGAAGGCGAAGGCGTTGCAGCAAAGGCACTTGAATC
>CAXNDE010000012.1:0-19174 GCA_964201135.1 Candidatus Planktophila sp. | reverse complement strand
TTGTGAATACGAGGGCATCGCGCTCAAAGCGGATAGCACGATCCGCCGAGCTCTCTTTTACTAAATCAGTTGATGTCATCGCAGCAAAAGGCTATCGCTAAAACAGGGTTTCTGGCTCTCCCAATTCGATGCGTGCCGTCAACTCTTTTTCGTTTCGAGCTACTGAGTTAACTGCACTAGATACTGGGTGGGCGATAACAATAGATGCAGGGGATTCGACGACCATAAGAGTTCGCAGATATTCAATCTCATTGTTCTCTGGATCTAGCCACTGCTTCCAACGTTCGCGCGGCATGAAAACCGGCATACGGCTATGGATTTCGGCTAGCTCGCCCTGCGCCTCTTGTGTGATGATTGAAGCGCTTTCAATTATCACTCCGCCGGGTGCGCGCCAGCTACTCCAAATTCCTGCAATGGATAACTGCTTTTCATTTCGCGCAGAGATATAAAATGGCTGCTTGGGTGCAAATCTTCCTAAAGCCGTTGCCCATTCGTAATAACCCTGGGCAGGAATCAAACACCGTGTTGATTTAAAGGCGGCGCGAAAGGTTGGCTTCTCATGAATAGATTCGCTACGAGCATTAATTGCTCGTGATTGTGAGGCCTTCGCCTCATTGATCTCACTTAACCAAGGTCCAATTAATCCCCATGAGACCGTGGCTAAGGCATTTCTTTCATGGCTCTGTGAATCAGCTCGAACAATATAGATCGGATTAGTTGGTGCGATATTCCAATTCGCCGGCAGGGATTGCGTTGGAGAGCTGCCTTTGACCTCGAACTGCTCCATGAGTTCGCGCATATCGGCAGATTGCGCATAACGGCCACACATATGGAAAGGATAGACTTAAGCAATGAATAAAAACGACGCCCACTGGCCCGCGATCTTTCGCGGCGCAAAGCCAGTTGATATCTCGGTCGTTATTCCAGGATCAAAGTCAGTTACTAATCGCGCATTGATTTTAGCGGCGCAGGCCGATTCACCATCAGTTCTGCGCCGTCCATTAGTTTCCCGAGATAGCGAGCTCATGGTGCATGGATTGCAAGCACTCGGAATCGGAATCGTTGAAGAGGATTCATCAGAGAGCGGATTATCTGAGTATCAATTAACCGTCACGCCGGCGGCGATGAGTGGGCCTGCAAGAATCGATGTTGGAAATGCCGGAACTGTAATGCGTTTCTTACCGCCACTTGCAGCTCTTGCAACGGGTGAGATTTCATTTGATGGTGATCCGCGTTCGTACGAGCGACCACTTGGACCAGTAATTAAAGCCCTTGAAGAGCTCGGAGTTTCGATTGAACATGAGGGACGTTATAGCTTCCCCTTCACACTTCACGCCAACGGAGGGATCCCTGGCGGCGTTATCACAATTGATGCCAGTGCATCGAGTCAGTTTCTCTCCGCGCTTTTATTAGTTGGGGCAAGTTTTGAGAATGGAATCACTGCAATACATAAGGGTGGAGCTCTTCCATCGATGCCACATATCGAGATGAGCGTCGAAATGCTCCGCGATTTTGGCGGCGTAGTTAGCGTGGACAGAGATGCCAATAGTTGGAGCGTAGAGCCTGGTGTGTTGCATGGGCGAGATTTAATAATCGAGCCTGATCTTTCAAATGCTGCGCCCTTTCTCTCAATCGCAATGCTGTGTGGGGGAGGCATCACAATTGCAGATTGGCCTGTAAAGACAACGCAGCCTGGAGATCAACTCCGCTCGATCCTCTCTCGTATGGGTGCAAAGATTTCAATGAGTGAAAAAGGATTAACTCTTACGGGTACAGGTGTGATTCATGGAATTGATATTGATTTACATGATGTCGGTGAGCTCACGCCATCGATTGCAGCGTTAGCAGTCTTTGCAGATTCACCATCACATCTTCGGGGTATTGCTCACTTGCGCTTGCATGAAACCGATCGCTTATCTGCATTGACTCGAGAAATTAACGCTTTAGGCGGCGATGTCGAAGAACATGAAAGCTCGCTCCACATCACCCCTGCACCATTACATGGTGGGGTTTTTCATACATATGAAGATCATCGATTAGCAACTGCCGGTGCTGTAATAGGCCTTATGGTGCCTGGTATTGAGGTTGAAAATATTGCAACCACTCGCAAAACGCTGCCAGATTTTCCAGGGTTATGGAGCTCGCTTCTTACATGAGAGTGCGAATAGGTAAGCGATGAGTCCACGCGAATACGATGAGTCCGATGCACGTATAAGACCAGCTCGCAGCACTCGTCCGCGAAGTAAGGATCGCCCCAGCCATAGCGCAGCGATAAACGCCTTAGTTACAACCGTTGATCGCGGCCGACAGAGATGTATTACCGAAGAGGGATTAGTAATTACTGCGATGCGTGCCCGCGAACTAGGACCGAAATCAGTTGTTGTCGGCGATGTCGTTTCAATAGTTGGAGATGTAAGCGGAAACGAAGGAAGTTTGGCACGCATAGTGGCCGTCAATGATCGCCGCAACTCTCTGAGCAGAACCGTCGATGATGCCGCACAAGTAGAGCGGACAATTGTTGCAAATATTGATCAGTTAGTAATCGTCGTTGCTGCAACAAACCCAGAGCCACGACGGGGTTTAATCGATCGCTTTTTAGTATCTGCATTTACTGAAGGTATCGCTCCAAAGTTAGTCGTTACTAAAACCGATCTCGGAATCGTCCCAGAGTTTTTAGCGCAGTATTCAAAGTTAGATGTTGAGATTCTACATACCGCGATTAAGAGTCCATCTCGTGAGAGAGATTTAGCGGCCTTGCACGCGATGCTTCAGAGCAAAATCTCAGTTTTAGTGGGTCACTCCGGAGTTGGAAAATCAACACTGATTAACGCCTTAGTACCAGAGGCAGATCGCTTAACAGGGGATGTAAATGCATCAACTGGTCGCGGACGTCACACCTCATCGAGTGCAATCGCACTCCCGTTAGTCGATAGTGATGGCTGGATTATTGATACACCCGGAATTCGCGCCTTTGGTTTATCCCATATTAATAACAATCGAATCGTGGATGCATTTACGGATTTATCGCAGGTCGCGGCAAACTGTCGCTCTAACTGCTCACACTCTGAGAGCTCATGCTTGCTCGATGCCTGGGCCGCTCCCGGAGGGGTTGTGGATGCCGAGCGCAGTGCGCGCCTAGCCAGTCTTCGCTCATTGCTTGCCGTCAAGGATCAAGCCGCGCAAGGCGTTGAGGATTAAGATTGTCACATTATGAGCAGTGATTCGGCGAGCTATAAAGATGATTTAGCTCTGGCCCATGTACTGGCCGATCTCGCCGACTCAATCGCCTTGCAAAGATATCAAGCTTTGGATTTAGTAGTTACAACTAAGCCAGATAACACACCTGTCACAGATGCCGACCGCGCAGTTGAAACGGCGATTCGCCAAGCACTTGCTAGGCATCGTCCCGATGATGGCCTATTAGGTGAAGAGTTCGGTAGCGATATTTCTGGTGCTAAGCGCTATTGGGTCATTGATCCAATCGATGGAACTAAGAACTTTATGCGTGGAGTACCGACATGGGCCTGCTTAATCGCACTTGTAGAGGTCGCAGCTGATGCAACACAAGAGGTAATAGTTGGCATTGCAAGCGCGCCTGCCTTGTCCCGTCGTTGGTTTGCATCAAAGGGTGCAGGGGCCTTCGTAGTTTTTAGTGGCGATACTAAAAAGCTCTCAGTCTCGCGTGTGGTATCCCTCTCTGATGCATCAATTGCATACTCTGATTTCATTGGCTTTGGCGATCGGTTAGCAGCGTTTCAAAAGATGCTTGCAAATGCATGGCGCACACGGGGCATGGGAGATTTCTGGTCGCATCTGCTGGTGGCAGAGGGCGCAGTTGATGTAGCAGTCGAACCAACTCTTGCAGTGTGGGATATGGCAGCTCTCGACATTATTGTGCGTGAAGCTGGTGGAAGATTTACGAATGTAACTGGAAAAGTCGGGCCATTTGGCGGTAGTGGAGTTTCAACTAATGGCCTCTTGCATGATGCGGTAATAAATGGAATAAATCCGAGTAATTAAGCGCTGTACCTAATGAAACGATTTCAGAGAGCCTGGTGGAGAGAAGTGAGACGATGAGCACAGTACTAGAGCCAACGACGCTCTCTATCGAGGGCATGACATGTTCATCATGCGTGAACACGGTTGAGAAGGCTTTAAACTCCGCCGCTGGCGTGAGTGCAACAATTAACTTTGCAACAGAGACGGCTCATATTCTGGCCCCGGCCGATATGGATGTTAAAGAGCTCATCAAAATCGTTGAAAAGGCGGGTTACAAGGCCGCGCCACTGCAGGCTGGTCAATCGGTAACGCTTCACAATAAGAAATCAGCCCGTGCCCTTTTCTTTGCAGCTATCTTTGCCATTCCTGCAGTAACTATCTCGATGGTCATGAGCTGGCACCACCAGATAGATATGTGGATACATCAAAGCCTCGATTATTTTGCTATACCGCATCCACTGTATTCACCCACAGCTTGGCTAGTTATCACCCTAAGTGCCCCTGTTGTTGCACTAGTTGCCTGGCCGATACACCGCGCCGCTCTGCGTAATCTAAAACATCCAACCATGGATAATTTGATCTCACTTGGTTCAGTGGCTGCATTCACGTGGTCCATCTACGCCAATGCAACGGGTGCAGGAGATGTCTATACAGAGGTTGCTTCCGGCGTAATATTTTTTGTGATTCTCGGCCGCTTTTTAGAGACGCGTGCAAAGTCACGTGCAGGTGCGGCCTTAACCTCACTGCTTGCCTTAGGTAGTAAAGAGGTAACAATCGTGCGTGGGGGATTCCCACTTATCGTGCCTATTGAACAGTTGCAGATAGGTGACGAGTTTGAAGTTCTGCCGGGTGCTCGTATTGCAACCGATGGCATCGTTGTTAAGGGTGAAAGCGCCGTTGATAATTCAATGCTTACAGGCGAATCAAAGCCGATTGATGTTCGCGCAGGCTCACTAGTTATTGGCGCATCTTTAAATCACAACGGCCGATTAATTGTTCGTGCAACAAGAATCGGTAGCGATACTGAACTTGCCCGTATAACTGCGATGGTTATTAGCGCACAGGGCACAAAGGCACCGATTCAACGCCTTGCCGATCGCATTAGCGCAATCTTTGTCCCCATCGTTACCCTCATTTCAATCGCAACATTTCTTGGTTGGTACTACACCGATCACTCTTTAACTCAATCGATCTCAATTGCAATAACCGTCTTGGTAATCGCATGTCCATGTGCACTTGGCTTAGCTACGCCTGTGGCCTTGCTCGTAGCATCAGGGCGCGGTGCTGCGCGCGGAATAGTTCTGCGCGAGCCACGAGTTCTCGAGGTCGCGCGCACAGTTGATACCGTTGTATTTGATAAGACCGGCACATTAACGCAGGGTGTTATGAACGTTGTGGAAGCGACAGTATCGAGCGCGGCCGGCGCGGTTCTTGGCAGCTCTTTCGCATCGTTAATAAATGAGGGAGCGATTCTCTCATCAGCTCTTGCAATCGAATCTCAAAACTCTCACCCAGTTGCTCTAGCAATCGCACGTCACGCTATTAGTAAGGGTGCAAAAAACTACGATGTTACGGAGTTTTCTATTACTCCTGGATCAGGGGCCGCTGGTCGCGTCAATTATGGCGCACACTCACCAGTTGTATTAATCGGCTCCCCCTCAGCTGTGGCGCATAGCTGTACTGATTTTCATGCTGAGTTAAAGTCAGCGATCACTCGTGGCCAAGAGGCAGGGTTAACAGTTTCAGTTCTTGCATGGGATGGAGTTGCACTAGCCGTCTTTGCAGTGGGCGATCAATTAAAGAGCGATGCCGCCGAAACCGTGCGTGCACTACGCACAATGGGAATCACTCCTTGGCTAGTGACTGGAGATAGCGCGGAGGTTGCAGCATCGGTTGCAGCAACTGTGGGTATCGATGCAGCCCATGTCGTATCGGCCGCCTTACCTGAAGATAAGTTGAGAATTGTTGAGCGCTTGAAATCTGACGGCGGCTGCGTTTTAATGATTGGTGATGGCATTAACGATGCCGCGGCGTTAACAGCAGCGGATTTATCTATGGCAATGGGAACGGGTACTGATACTGCGATATCGAGCGCCGATATAACGCTGATGAACTCAGGCCTTGGCAGTGTTATCGATGCGTTGAAATTAGCGAAGAAGACGCTGCGCATCATTCATCTCAATATGGGTTGGGCCTTCATCTACAACGTTATTGGCCTGCCGATCGCAGCCCTTGGCTTATTACAGCCTATCTATGCCGCCGCGGCAATGGCGCTCTCATCGCTATTTGTTGTAACAAACTCGCTGCGCATCAAGTAAGAAAATATCTTATGGCGGCGGAAATGGCTTTGGCGGAAATAGCTTTGGCGGAAATGGCACGCACTCATGATTCATCACGATGACTAATCGTCTAAACCTTGCTACAAGTCCATACTTACAGCAACATGCTACAAATCCGGTCCACTGGTGGGAGTGGTCTGATGCCGCCTTTGCCGAAGCGCGCAGACGTGATCTGCCGATATTTCTCTCCATTGGATACTCCGCTTGCCATTGGTGCCACGTCATGGCGCATGAATCATTTGAAGATAAAACTATCGCGAACTTTCTCAACGAACATTTCATCAGCATTAAAGTCGATCGCGAAGAGCGCCCAGATATTGATGCGGTCTACATGCAAGCAACCGTCGCCCTTACCGGCCATGGCGGTTGGCCGATGACGGTTTTATTAGATCAAGAAGGCCGCCCCTTTTATGCCGGCACTTATTTTCCTCCCACCGCCCATCACGGCCTGCCATCATTTATGCAGGTCCTGCAAGGAGTTCAAGAAGCGTGGGTAGAAAGGCGTGGAGAGATTGACATCACTGCAGTAAAAATTATTGAATCGCTGGAAACTCCCACGCTGCAATCAGGTGCGCTGCCCTCTGCCGAAGATTTGCAGAGCGCAGTTTCAGCACTGGCGCGCGACTTTGATTCTGCTTATGGTGGCTTTGGTAGTTCACCAAAATTTCCACCCTCAATGGTGTTGGAGTTTTTATTACGCGAACATGCTAGATCCGGTAATTCGCAGGCGTTAACGATGGCAGAGAGAACGCTTACTGCAATGGCACGTGGCGGTATATACGACCAACTGGGCGGAGGATTTTCACGGTACTCGGTCGATAGTAAATGGGTAGTACCGCATTTTGAAAAAATGTTATATGACAATGCACTCCTACTGCGCGTATATACGCACTGGTGGCGCCTTACCGGATCGGAACTGGCCCATCGCATTGTGCATGAAACCGTAGAGTTTATGCTGCGCGAACTCCGTACCGATCAGGGCGCCTTCGCAGCTGCCCTTGATGCCGATACTGAAGGCGCCGAAGGCACCTACTATGTATGGAGTATTGAAAAATTAATTGAAGTTCTCGGTGAGAGCGATGGGCGATGGGCCAGTGAAGTTTTACATGTTACGGGCGATGGCAGCTTCGAGCATGGTTTATCAACGCTGCAACTGTTGCGTGATCCAAGCGATCAAGTACGGTGGAGTCAGATTAAGGCGCAACTTTTCACCGCCCGTAATCTTCGTGCGCGCCCAAACCGTGACGACAAGGTAGTGGCGGCATGGAATGGGCTGGCTATTGCAGCCCTTGCCGAAGCCGGTCTGCTCTTTAGCCAACCATCGTGGATTGCCGCTGCAGTGAGCGCCGCCGAACTCATTGCCAATGTGCATATGGATGTTACTGGGCAACGCTTGCTGCGAACTTCACGCGATGGTGTGGCAGGTTCAAGTTGGGGCGTTTTAGATGACTATGCAAATGTGGCAGAGGGATTTCTCGCGCTTTATCAAGTCAGCGGAGTTGAAAAATGGATACTCCTAGCTGGAAACTCTCTGGAGACCATTCTTGCCCACTTTGATGATAGGCAAGATGGATTCTTTGATACCGCCGATGATGCGCCATCGTTGGTGCGCAGACCACAGAGCATCTCGGATAACGCCGAACCCGCTGGCTGGCTGGCTGGCGCGAATGCACTGCTGACATATGCCGCCCTCACAGGGGAGAATAATTATCGAATCCGGGCAGAGGCCGCCCTCGCAAAGATCACGCCGTTGATAGTGCGGGCACCGCGTGCTATCGGCTGGGGTTTAGTGGCGGCAACGGCTCTACTCGATGGACCAAGACAGATAGCAATTATTGGACCAGCGGGTGAGGCAACTGATGAACTGTGGCATCGAGCGTGGAAGAGCACTTCACCCGGCGCCGTCATCGCCCGCACTGCGCCGAATGTGAACTCAACAGTTGGACTTCTTGAAAGCCGTCCCATGGTTGGTAATCACCCAACTGCATATGTTTGCCGTGGCTTTGTCTGTGAACTACCAACCACCGATCCCGCTGAATTAGAGAAGATACTACGAAAGTAGGAAGAGTTCGCGCGCTCTATCTAGTAGCGGGGGCAGGATTTGAACCTACGACCTCTGGGTTATGAGCCCAGCGAGCTACCGAGCTGCTCCACCCCGCGTCGGTGTGCACAATCCTAGGCGTGAAAGAGGCAAAGACCAAATCGTTATCTCTTTGTTTGCGCAGCTATCGCCGATGCAATCGCGGATTTCAATCGATCCTGTGCTCTGCCATATGCAGCAAAGTCACCCTTAGCAAGGGCGGCCTGTCCATCGGCAAGCGCCTGCTTAGCACTTGCGAGTGCAGTGGCAAGAGAGTTGTTAGTTGTTCCGGTAGCAGGTGTTGAGCCACCCGTTGTTGATGTTGTTCCAGAGTTGCCTCCGAATACTTGATCGAGTGCACCCTTTAATGTGTCGTCATATCCGATTTGATCACCAAATGATACGAGTACTTTTTGTAGCAAGGGATATGCCGCCGTATTCGATGTTGCACGAACATAAACTGGTTGTACATACAGCAAACCGCCACCAACGGGCAGGGTGAGTAAGTTCCCGAGAACTACATCGGAGCCACCTCGGCGCAAGAGTGATAGTGAGTTTGCAACTTCAGGTTTGGCTTCAAAGTTAGATGCAACCTGTGAAGGTCCCGCAATGTTTGTGCTGCGCGGTAACTGTAGAACTTTGATCTTGCCGTAGTTAGGGCCAGGATCAGAGTTGACGGCTGCAAATGCAGATAAGTTTTCACGTCCACCACGTGGAACAAATGGTGTGGTCAAAGCAAACTCGGGCTTTGCATCTCCTGGCATTTGTAGGGTGAGATAGTAAGGAGGCTGAGCTCCTGCATTGGCCCCAAAAGTTGATGGATCGCGAGGCACGCGCCAGAAATCCTGTCCGCCATAGAAGGCTGCAGCGGTCTGCACATGATAGGCCGAGAGGATTTCACGCTGAACGCGGAACATGTCTTCGGGGTAGCGAAGATGGGACAAGAGCTCCTTAGAGATTTTTGACTTTGGTGTCACAGTATCTGGAAAGGCCTTGCTCCAGCTGGCCAAAACCGGATCTTTCTCGTCCCACTGGTACAACGTAACTGTGCCGTCATAGGCGTCGACCGTTGCCTTAACTGAGTTACGTATGTAGTTCACGCTTTGATTGCCTTGAGCGGTAATTGCTGCAGAGTTAGCCGTTAAAGCATCTGCCGTTGCACTCGATAACGTTGTCTGACGTGAGTATGGATAACCGGCGCTCGTTGTGTAGCCATCGATAATCCATAAGACTTTTCCATCGATGAGTGCTGGATATGGATCTCCATCAAGAGTTAACCAAGGTGCGACCTTTGCCACGCGCTCGCGAGGGTTGCGCTCGAATAAAATCTTTGAATCCTTATTGATTAACGAGGAGAGAAGAATGCGTTGTTCTTGATACTTAAGTGCAAAGACGAGTTTGTTTAGCAGGGATCCAACTGGAACTCCACCGGTGCCGGTGTAGGTGTAGTTTTTCTGTCCATTGGCCGATGCATCATCTGGATAGTCAAACTCAACGGGTGAATCTGTCTTGACTCCACCGATGATTGAGTAATCAGGAGTATTTTCACCAAAGTAGATACGTGGTTCAAAGGTGCCGAGACCTTTTGTGGGTGGAAGATCACCAACTGCAAAGGATGGCTTTCCATCTGCATCACGAGAGTTTGCAAAGGCTGCAACAAAGCCGAAGCCATGCGTGTATACAAGGTGGTCGTTAATCCAGTTACGCGATGGATTACCGTCGATATTGAGCTCGCGAACAGCGACAACAACATCGCGCTTTACTCCATCAACGGTATATCGATCGAAATCCAGCGACTCTGGGAATGCGTAGTACGGCTTAATTTGCTGGAGTTGGCGGAAAGTCGCTGAGAGAACATTTGGGTCCATTAAGCGAATATTTGCAATCGTTGCTGCATCATCTGCTAATTGTCCAGCTGAAGCAGTAAGAGTTGCTTGATAATCATTGACTTCAACATTATCTAGTCCATAGGCAGAACGAGTTGCATCGATATTGCGCTGGATATATGGCGCTTCCTTCGATGATTCGCTTGGCTTAACTTGGAACTGCTGAATTGCCCCAGGATAAATGCCTGCGATGAGAACCGATGAGATAACAAGTAGTGCAGTACCTGCGGCAGGTAATACCCATGATCGACGAATTATATTTGCAAAAAATAGAAGTGAACAGACAACTGCAATCGCGGCCAAGATCGCCTTAGCTGGCAGAACCGCATTGACATCGGTGAACGTTAGACCGGTAATCAACTTGCCCTCTTTTAGCGCTAGTGCATATCGATCAAACCAGTATGCAACTGCCTTGAGTAGTACAACTCCACCGAGTAAAACAGAGAGTTGAACACGCGCTGCAACTGTTGTGCGATCTTCACGGACCTGTAGTCGGATTCCACCATATAGATAATGAACAACCGCGGATGAAATGATTGAAAGAACTAGCGTTGAGATTGCCCATGCAATAAGTGTTTGCCAGAATGGAAGACGGAAAGCAAAGAATGAGATGTCCATATTGAACTGTGGATCTGTAACTCCAAATGGAGTTGAGTTCTTAAATAGTAGCCATGTCGACCACAACAGCGAACCCGATGTTCCGGCAAAGTAGAAAAGTGCAACAGCTAAACCGAGAACGACCCAACGCTTTATAGGTTCAATCTGTGCGCGATAACGCTCAAGATTATCGGCCTCTACAGTCATCGGTACATATAGTGGACGTCGCTTATAAGCGATGATGATGTTGAGAAGAATGAGCGCAGCAGTTATTAAACCAGCGACCACAAAGAGCACAATCTTTGTCAATAAGAGCGTTGACCAGACCGATGTGAAGTTAACGGATTTAAACCAGAGCCAATCAGCGTAAAATCCACTCACTGAAACCAGCGCTATACCGATAACAACGAGGGCTCCTATTACTATAGGAAGTGGACCACGACGGGCTTTAAACTTGAACTGAGGGGCTGCATTAGTCATGACACAACGCTAGCGCACCAGTAGCAGGCTTACTATTCGGAGGTTTTTGAGCAAAGAAGCGAGGTATCTGCGCTCTAAAGAGTGCGAACAACTCCTGCTCTAGCGGCACTAGCGGCAATAGTGGCTCTAGCGGCACTAGCGGCAATAGTGGCTCTAGTGGCACTAGGACTAGGTGCCTGCTGAGAGAGCGTTCATGGCATCGGTGAGGGTAGCCACAAAGATAACCGTGATGCCTTGCGGTGGGTTAGTAATATCACTCTGGTTTCCAAGGGGCGCTAAAAATATCTGGGCACCAGCCTTATGTGCTGCATGGATTTTTTCATTGATGCCACCGATAGGCCCGACTCTGCCATCGATGGCAATCGTGCCGGTTCCAGAGATATGGCGCCCATCTAAAATATCGCGAGGTGTAAGAAGTTCGATAACACCGATTGCAAAAATCATTCCGCCGCTAGGGCCACCGGTTCGCTTAACATCAAAGCGAACATTCTTTTCAACGAGTTGATCACGAGTGAGGCCAAAATTTGGATTAGCTCGAAGAAAAGTGAGTGCCGCCCCAATCGCTTTGCTCTGCGAACTCGTCATATCTGCTGTTGCGGCCTTCTTTTCAGATTCATTGGTTGTACCGGGTGGATAAATTGCAGCACGTGGGTAGACGGTCTGATCACTTCGAAGCCAAGAGTAAATAATCTCTGGTCCGATAATCCAGTTATTGGGATTGGTAACGCGAATCGACATTAAATCTAGTCGCCCTGTAGCTGGGTATGATTTTTGATTCTTAATGGTAATAATCTTTTCAAAGATATTTTCTGCACTGCCCGGCATTACGATTGCAAAGGGCAGTGGTGCAATCAAAGCTAGCGTGAAAAAAACTCCCAGCACAGCAATCACAAATCGAGGCAGAGGTGAGAAACGCATGGTGCGTACTAGTTTATGTGCGGGGCTCTGGATCAGAGCGTGAAGGGTCAGGGGCGGCACCATTGTTGGCATCGCGGGCCTGTGAATCGCGTAACGAATCTTGGAAGCGCTGGAACTGGCCCACGGAGCGCTGAGTTTCTTGCCGGTATTTGCCCTGGAACTTAGAGATCCACAGAACGTAGCCAAGGCCGCCGATTAAGCCCATGGCGGGAACGATCCACCATATTAAGGCTGTAGCTTCACTGGACATGTGATGAGCCTATCGCCTACGGGAAGAAATCCAATGGATATCTGGTTACATCGCTGAGAGGATTAACACATGACGCCATTTGGTTTTACACCCGATAGCTCCGACGACGCTGAAAAAAATAATAGCGACGGTTCGGTGAATTTTGCTGCGATGATGCAACAGATGCAACAACAGATTCAAGAAGAGATTTCAAAGTTAGGAATGAGTGGGCCTGGTTTTGCACCAACAACGGAGGCGCTTCCTAAAAATATTGTGCGCGAAACTGCAAAGAAATGTGTAACGGCAAAGGGCTCTTCACCTATAGGTGCACATGATGTATCGAAAGCCACCGAGGCTTTTTCGATCGCCGAGCTCTGGCTCAATGAGGCAACATTTTTCCCACAATCAACCGTTGCCTCTAACTCCACTCTCTCTCGAAGCGATTGGGTCGATGCGACTCTTGCTGGATGGCAGATTTCAGTCGAACCACTTGCACTGGGATTAACGAGTGCGATCTCAGAGCTGCTACGTGACTCTGCCGGTGATGATGCACAGAGCGCGGCCGAAGGCGCGATGCAGATTCCAGTGGGAATGATCGCCACACTCCTACGCTCATTTATTGGCTCGCTTATGGCAACCCAACTAGGTCAATCGATCGGTGGCTTAGCCGGCACTGCCACGGGTATTCACGATGTGGGCCTACCCCTTGTTGATCCCGTATATCCGGCTCTAGTGCCAGAAAATATCCAAGAGTGGGCGCAGGATTTAGATATTCCTATCGATGAAATTCGCATCTTCCATGCACTTCGTGAGAGCGCCGGTGCGCGATTATTTTCACATAATCCATGGTTAACCTCCTATATTCGCAGCGCGATCTCAGAGTATGCACGTGGAATTCATATCGATATCGATGCAATTCAACGTCAAGCTCAAGAGCTCTTCGATGCATCTGCTGCCAGCTCTGCCGAGTTCGATCCAACAAACCCAGAGAGCTTTACGATGGCGCTCAATGAGGGGATTTTTACACCTGAAGAAACTCCAGCTCAACGTGGGGCATTAGTAAAACTTGAAACCGTTTTAGCACTCGTTGATGGGTGGAGCGAATGCGTTGTCAAGCTTGCAGCCGGTGATCGCTTACCAAATATTGCAGCGCTGCAAGAGACGTTGCGCCGCCGTCGTGCAACCTCTGCTCCAACGCAACAGCTCTTTTCAAATCTCTTTGGTCTTGAAGTCTCACCACGTCTTGCGCGTGAGGCTACAGCTTTTTGGCAATCCATCGGCTCTGTTCGTGATCTTCAATCGCGCGATCAGATTTGGAGTGGCATCTTGCCGACGGCATCAGATCTCTTAACTCCCGAAAACTATCTAACGAGTATTGAGATCCCCGACGATTTATCATCGCTCTAAGTTTTTACGATTTATCATCGCTCAAGAGTACGAGTTAAACTTTCACAGATTTTTAGCCCTCAAAACATCTCGACTGGGGTAGCCCCGTAAAAAAGCGAACTCCCCGGGCGCTCATTCTGTATCAGCCTTCCCCTTGCTGATAAAGAACGGTTATCCGAGGAGTTCGTAGTTGTAACGTAAATGCAATCGGCCGCAGAATCAACTGCACACAGCGTTGACACATAGCTTTTTTATCGTGTAATGAGCCGATTTCAACTCCTTGAAAAACTCACCCGCCGATGAAATCTCTCAACACGTGGTTGAGTTTTGCCAAAAACTACTCCTTGGCAGATACCGTCAGAGAGTGAGCTTTGATAGTTTTCTCGATGATCTAGCCCCTGATATGGGCGGGGATTTAGATCGAGATGCCACACTTCCTGGGATAAGCGAGGGGGAGATCGTGGTCATTCGCTCTAGCCGGCGCAAAAAGAACATCTCTGCCTATAGAGCCGGTGGACGGATAGTCGTCTCAATCCCGGCGCGCATGAGTAAGGCCGATGAACGGGCGATGGTTCCAGAGATGGTCGCCAAGATCCGTGCCCAAGAGGCGGCGATTACGATGAGTGAGAGCGCCCTATCTGCTCGAATTGATGAGCTGCTGCGCGAGTTAGCCCCTGAGATAAGCATCCGCCCTGCAGATGTCACGTGGCGTGCTATGCGCGAGCGCTGGGGCTCCTGCACAAGCGTGGATCGCACCATCCGCATCTCAGATCGACTCAAAGGCGCCCCATCCCACGCTCTCGACTTCGTCCTCTTCCACGAAGCGATTCATTTAGAGATAAGCGATCATGGTGAGGGCTTTAGCGCGATTCTGGCTAGGTTCCCCAAGGCCGAGATCGCCAGCGCCTACCTAGATGGCTACGAGGCGGCCGAAACCGCGCTGGCCATGCCCGAGGAGTTGAAAAAACTCCTGAGTAAGTAAGCCTAGTTAGGCGTAAATCTCAGTCGCCAGGGGTATGGTCATACTTAACAACGCCTGCCCCATACGGGGAGCATCCTCATGGGTGCAAGCGTGGAGTGGAGGAAGAGAATGGCAGAGACATATAAAGGAACTGCTTACTGCGTGAAGTGCAAAGAAAAGCATGATTTCGAGGGAACCATTAGCGTGAGTGACTCAGGTCGTCGCACAGCTAAAGGTGTCTGTCCAGTCTGCGGCACCAAGATCAGCACTTTCCTTAAAAAAGCCTAGTAATTAAATTTCGCTCCTCTGGAGGTTTTTTCTCACAGCCAGGAGCGTCGAGCAGTAGAGACTAGCTCTGACTCCATCGCGGGTCGGGGCTTTTCTCTTGTCTATGAACAGCGCGCGGCATGGCGCCGCCACCGGTTTCACTACTGAAGGCGCTGGCTCGAAAACTCTGCGTAGTTAAATCTTGAACAGAGCCACAGTTTTTTGGCTCATTTATCGTGGCTCATCACCGGCTCTGCACTCTTAGCACTATGACAACTACCCATGACGAGATTGAAATTAGCCAGAAGCTAAATACCCATGACGATATCGAAATCAGCCAGAGACTATCTAACCATCACAACTCTTATCCACGGTTAAAAAACGGGATCTATATCAGCCGAGCATCGGGTGAGCAGGAGAGCTCGATCTATGTTGCAACATCTACCCACGCAATCGAGATTTTTCACGCAGGCGCTCGCGCAATCATCACAGCGCTCAATGGCTCACAAACACCGCAAGAGATCAGTGAGATTTTGTCGGCACCGATTGAGCTTATAGATCAAGTTTTGACTCAACTCAAAGATGCAAACTTCATCGATACGGTTCGGAATACAATAACTCTTCATAATCGTTTTCAATCAACGATTGCATCACGTGCCAAACATACTAAAGACCAAACTCTAGATGCCGCTTTTAGCCAGTTGCAAAAAAGACTCGCCCCCGAACTTAGTCAAGCAACATGGCTTGCTGGAGTAAATGATGGAGGCGTTGAGATATTATCGAATCGGCAAAACTTTGGCGTTGAAATCTTTGGTAGCTCGCGCACTGCAACACTCATCTGCTCGATTCTCCTTGCAAGCGGCCTCACACATACGCGTTTAGCGTTGAGCTCAATACAGCAACACCCAACTATCAGCGATGGTGATTTAGGTACGGGAGCGTTGCGAATAAGCGATATTGGACTGAATTTTCGTGGGCGCCTCGAAGAGCTCTCGCGCGAATGGTCGCTTTTTCCAGTTGGATCACAGGGCGCCTCAATTCATACACCGCCAGCAGAGCTGCCTCCAGAGCGCACATTACGAATAATTGTTGGAAGTTACGAGCCCGAATTAATCAAGCACTTTATGCGCGATGGACAGGAGCACTTACTAGTCGGAAAGCTCGCCGGCGGCGTTGCACTGTGTGGGCCGCTAGTGGAGCCAGGGATAACTCCATGTCTGCAATGTTTAGCGCTGGCTGCCGAAGATAGATTCGGCAGGTTCCACAGTCAGTTAACTGCCAGTTATGGAACAAGCGAGGAGCTGCCGATTGCGATCGCCCATCAGCTGGCTGCGATTACAGCTCACGCAGTTCTACGATTTGTTGATACGGGGGAGTCTGTACTCAAAGGTGCGCAGATTCATCTGAACTATCTCGACCCACTCACGCCCACTCTTAATCATCTCTCTCGACACCCACGGTGCCAGTGCACGTGGAGTAATTCATCAGAGAGTGGAGCTAATCGCGCATCTTTGGAAGAGATCTTTGGATCGGGAGTTCGGTAATAAGCGTGCGGCGATATACACAAGTGCTCATGAAATTGCGGGCAGATAGGCCGGCACATAGAAGACTGGCGCACACATTCACCCAACAATAATTAGGAGGAGTAATGAAGGCCTTATTAACACAGTGCATAAATGCAGAGATCTCACTTCGCGATGGATTAACTCGTGCACACAAGGGTTTTTATGCACGTCTGCGTGATGAACGCGGGGATGTGCCGGGATGGGTACTTGTTGTACTCATGACTACGGGATTAGTGACAGCCATCTGGACAATCGCAGCACCACGGCTGAGCGCAATTCTTAAGAACTCTCTCGATGCAATGAACGGTATTCGCTAAGGCGAAGCGAATGTGTTTTCTCTCAGCTGCTGCACACCCGCTGCGGAGCAAGAAGTTCGCAGTCTCACTGCATCGCAAGATTAAGAGAGATACTGCAGTGATTCAAGGTGAGGATGGAAATGTCGAAAGTGCGATGGTCTTGATTCCACTGCTGATTCTCTTTCTCATCGCTATCGAACTTATTATTGCTACCAATCTGCGCAACGGTGATATCGCCATGGCTCAGGGTGAGGCATCTCGTCGAGCGATAAGTGGGCAGATATATGCAAGTGATGAGGTAGTTGAACTCTCCTCTCCCGACCGCTTTGCACATATTAGATTGTTAATTACACATCGCCGAACAACACTTCCACAGATTGTTCCGGGATTGATTGCGCTCATGGGTGGTTCGCCATCGACCGATGTGAAAGGCGTTGCGATAATGGAGCCAATCAATTGATAGTGAGTACTCTTCGCAAAAGATTGGCCGGCGAGAACGGGAGTGCGATCGTAGAGTTTGTTGCATTAGCGATTCCACTATTTATTCCAATCTTCATCTATCTTAATAGCTTTGCATCGGTAAGCGGTAATGAAGCGATCGTTAGAACGTTGGCCCGTGAAGGATTGCGCGCATATGTTGCTAGCGATACTGATCATGCAGGTCGAGAAGTATCTGCACAGGCACTCACCGTTATTGCTACACACTTGGGATTGACACCGGGAGAGATGGCTACTCTCTCTGCGCGCTACGAGTGTTCAGAAAATCCATGCCTGTCATCAAATGGGCGAATCCGCATAACGGTTTCATATATTGATGGGCAATCACATCGCACTATTGAGGCCTCAGCCCAAGAACATGTGAGCCCATGGATGTGAGGAGGTTATTCCGCACCGTTATTAAGGAAGAGCGCGGCTCGTTGAGTATTGTGATTATCGGAGTATTTTTTATCACCGTTGCCTGCCTTATGGTGATGACAGATGTGGCGACGGTTTTAGTTGCTAAACGTTCGCTAGCCCAAGCTACAGAGGCCGCGGCGCAAAGAGGTGTGCATTCATTAGATAAGTCGGCCTATTACACCGGCAAAGGAACACTCTTTACTGCCCCTCTAGCGGCAATCAATCATCGCGATCACACGCCAATACCAATCAACTGCAGCCGAGCACTCCTTGATGTCATGCTCGAACTCCGTAACTGGAGCAATGATAATGGATCGATGAAGCGCCACGAACTGCAGGGCATTGTCTTAAGAGATTTACAGTGTGATGGAACCTCCCTTGAGGTTTCAACATATGCCGAAGTTAAGTTTCCATTTACTGTGCCATTTTCACGAATGGATTCGGCGATCCTCACATCCACGGTCGGCACCACTAACCAAGTTCAAGAGGGCCTCTATCTCTTCGGAGTTCGTTTGCATTAATCGTAAACAACGCACAACGCTAAGACTCACATAGGTCAGGCTTAGCGTTTGCATGCATAGAGTGCAATGAGTACTGGGCTATCCTTCATGCATGGCTGCGCGTGAATATGGATTAGAGATCGATGCCATTGACGCGACCCTAATTTCAATTGAAAAAGTTTTAGATCTTCCTAAACTGCGTGCACAGTCAGTAGTTCTTGAGGAAGAGGCGGGAATCCCTAATCTTTGGGATGATCCAGAGAAGGCCCAGAAGGTAACGAGCCGTTTATCGCGCGTGCAGGCCGAGATAAATAAGCTGACCGGACTTCGCAGTCGAGTCGAAGATCTGCCAATCCTCTTTGAGTTAGCTGCCAGTGAGCCCGGTGGAAGTGCTATCGCCGATGCTGAACGCGAGTTAGATGCGATGAAAAGATCAATTAGTGAGCTAGAGGTACAGACATTACTCAATGGCGAGTACGACGATCGCGATGCATTGATCACAATTCGCTCAGAGGCCGGTGGAGTTGAGGCCGCTGATTGGGCAGAGATGATTATGCGTATGTATCTGCGCTATTGCGAGCGCCATAATTTTCCAGTCGATGTTTTGGAGACATCATATGCAGAAGAGGCTGGAATCAAATCAACAACCTTTCGAGTAACCGCCCCTTATGCATACGGAACATTGTCGGTCGAACAGGGCACGCACCGCTTAGTGCGCATCTCACCCTTTGATAGTCAGAGCCGTCGCCACACTTCTTTTGCAGGCGTTGAAGT
>CAXNDE010000011.1:0-20048 GCA_964201135.1 Candidatus Planktophila sp. | reverse complement strand
GCCGCGGCCGTCTTGGCCTCAACGTTAAGGCGCAAGAGGGGCTCGGTGTTAGATGGCCGTAGATTAAACCACCATGTGTCGCCAATAACACTAAGACCATCGAGGTGATCGACCTCAACTGCCTTGCGCACCGCGAAGGCTTTCTCAATATGGGCCATCGCTGCCTGTGCATCCTTTACCGTTGAGTTTATTTCGCCACTACATACATAGCGCTGATACGGCGCCAAGATCATCGACATCGATTTCTTTGATTCACCAAGGGCGGCGATTGCATGAAGAGCGGCCAGTGCTCCAGAGTCGGCGCGCCAAAACTCTTTAAAATAAAAGTGGCCTGAGTGCTCACCACCAAAGACCGCCTGGCTCTCGGCCATCATCGCTTTAATGTAGGAGTGTCCAACGCGACTGCGCAATCCAGTTCCACCATTCTCCTGAATAACTTCAAGGACTGCGCGTGATGAGATTAAGTTATAGATAATTGTTGATCCGGGATGTTTTGCTAATTCGCGGTGAGCTATCAAAGATGTGAGATCAGATGGATTGATGGCTAGACCATTTTCATCAACTAGGAAACACCTATCTGCATCACCATCAAATGCCAGTCCTAAATCTGCTTTGTGTTTCTTTACCGCGCGTTGTAAGTCGCGAAGATTATCTGGATCTATGGGATTAGCCTCGTGATTAGGAAAGCTGCCATCGAGCTCGTAATACATAGGAATTACAGTGCAGTTGAGTCGAGCGAAAATTGCAGGAGCGGTATGCCCAGCCATTCCATTTCCCGCATCGATTACAAGAGTCAGTGGGCGGATTGAATCGAGATTAACTAGGCTCAATAAGTGATCTACGTACTCTTCGAGCATCTCCTGCTTTGTTTCAACACCCACTGAGCGAATTTCAAGTGGCGAGCCTTGGCGAACAAATCTTTCAATTACTTGAAGACCAGACTCTTTGCCTATTGGGCGAGCGCCACTCAGACATAGTTTTATGCCGTTATAAGCGGCAGGGTTATGGCTTGCTGTAAACATCGCACCTGGTAGTCCGAGTTTTCCAGAGGCGAAGTACAACATATCTGTTGATGCTAATCCGATACGAATTACATCAAGACCCGTAGCTGTAACACCGGCAGAAAACGCATCTGCTAATGCCGGCGATGATGGACGCATATCTTGGGCAACTACAACCGTTGCAGGTTGGCGCTCTTGTTGTAAAAAGCGCGCAAAAGCTAAGCCCGTCGCAAATGTAAAATCAGGTGTTATCTCAGAGTCCACGAGTCCACGAATATCGTAGGCCTTAAAAATATTCGGGGTCTGGTTCATGTAAAGCTCCTACGATGGAACTGCTCGAAGATGAGCTCTACGACCGATCTGCGTATGCGAACTATTGTTATTCGTATTTTCTTCAGCATCTTTAGCGTTAGGTGGCATCGCAACTTCTCGTACCGCATCGGCTATGGCCATAAGGTCATCGTCAGAGGGTCCTTGTTCGGCGCCAGATGGTTCCTGTTTTATAACACTCCACCCATGTGGCACTTTTAATCGTTCGCCATGCATGACACATAAGTCATAGGCATGTGGTTCGCTAAAAGTTGCAAGCGGCCCAACAACGGCCACTGACTCGGCATAGACATAGGTAAGGGTCATCGTCGCAATAGAGCGACAGCCCACGCGAGAACAGCCCCGTCCTAACTTTGCCTGTGAACTCATACCTGCAAGATTAGTGGGCAGTTAGGCTTTTCTTGGGATTGTCATGGATTTAAAACTCTAATGTTTGAATGTGGAATCTCTACCCTCGTCAAAAGGCTTCCTGGAGTAATAGGTAGATACCCATAACCGTTCTCGGATGCAATCATTGCGCCGGCAAATGTCTCGCTACTGGTTTTAATAATCGATATAGAGCGTGCGGCATTTGGTACGCGCCATGTCACGAAATCGCTGCCCTTAATCGTGGCTAGCGACTTCTTACCGTTGATGTAGGTCACCTCGACCTCAACTGCAATTGAATCTGCAGCAAAGGCCATCAATGGTGCAAGGCCAGTGATCGCCATAGTCATTGGGACAAGTGCCGGTGTTGGAACGCTCCAAACAAAGTCTTTACGCCCCTTAACCGTTACATGTGATGAGATCGCAGCGACAATCGGTCCATCGGATTTAATCCGCACGGCAAATGCGCTAGCTGAAATCTTGGGCGAAAGCGATAGCTCAGTCACAATGCCCGCTGGCGTACTCTTTGAGTTAAAGCCGACTGGTACGAAAACTCCATCGGCCGATATGAGTTCGAGGGTGAAGTTGGCATCGACATCTGATGGTGTCAAGATTCGAAGCGTGTGTGTGCCAACCTCCTTTTGAGCTTTCTTAGGTAGTTGATGTGGAATAGCTGGAATCACCAGAGTTGTGACGGCCGAAGACATTGGATTAACAAAGTCGCCGCCCAATGCTTTAAGCCCGGCACCAAGTTCATCGATCATAAAAGCATTAATGCGACCTGAGCGCGGAAGCACGTGAACTGTTAAAGCTTTATCTCCTGTAGCTACAGAATCTAACCTCAGGGTTTCATAACTCTTGGCTTTGAGGTTAAGGGAGATCAGCGGCTGTTTTCCATTTTCAGAGTAAGCCTGCACATCGACAATAGCCTCGCTTAATCCACTATTGATGATAATTAACTGTCCACGAGTTCTTACATCTGAACTTCCACCAACAAACCATTGCGATACCATTGGACCTGAACAGATAGCACCTCCGGCCCAACTGCCTGCCCGACTCTGCCACACAACAGGTGTTACGCCCGTGGCCGATATAACAAGTGGGTTTTTAGGTACTGGATAACGAAGAACGTTAAATGGAATAGTTTTTGTACTTCGATTTTCAAGGCGTTGAAACTCTGTCTTGCGCGATGAGACTGAAATCTGAGAGGAGAGACCGCTCAATGTTGGTGGACAGACAACTGCTGGATAAGACTCTGAATAAACCGAATTATCAGTCGTCACAGTTAAGAGAGTTGCCAGCATAAATGAGAGTGCAAGGGCGATAAGGCTCGATAGTGCGCGCTTCATGCAAGCTCCTTTTCGGAGATTTCGCGTTTGCGACGTCCAGCAGGTGCAGCGAGAACGAGCACAAAGATCCACGCAATGATTTCAAAAGAGAGCCAGGCTCGGCGAATAGTTCCATCATGAATCAGTGAGATCTCTCCAGATTCAGTTGCGGTAAAAAGCGGTAGCCCTTCCTCACTCTTGAGGCGATCAAGTAGATAGCCATTTTGAAATACCTGCCACGAGCGATCAAAGCTCTCGGTAAGTAAAATCCTGCCAGGGTGGTCAACTGTTGTCCGTGCACCAACTTCTCCAGTCTCAAGAAGTTCTCGAACGCCATCGTCGCCGACAAGTATTAATCGCCCAGTAACTCCTGCAACGCGCCATACGACGCCGGCCGATGTCGCCGATGTGCGAGTAAATCCTCCAAGGCCATCAATTGTGCGGATTACATTTCGATCAAAGGGCGATTTAGCAAATACATATTTGATTCCAAAATCTGCAAATATCTTACTGCTCGATATTCCAGAGCCATCGATGAGTGCTTGAGCTGCACCTGCAATCTGAGCAGTTTGTGGTGGTGCGACATCGGGCTCGCCTAGTGCAATATCTTTTCCGCGCGAAATATAATATTGAATACTCTTAGCTCCCACGCTACCAACTTCGCGTAGCACCAATGTCTTTGTATCTTTCTCAATGCTCAAAAATGCAGGCATCACGGTAGACCTACTGCTTTGTACCGGAGATGTTGCACCAGCGCTAACCGACCACCCCAATGTCAGTATCGAATACAGTGCAGTAACGAAAAGTAAGATCGCTGCCAAAATATGTCGAAAGTGAACATTGCTCGAAACTAATACAGCCCTTAAGCGATCTAAAATTACGACCCCTGCCGCACTTGAGGCGATTGTCGCTCCGACTAAAAACGTACCTGTCCACACTCGGACGCGAGCTGAGTCCCCATGCGTTGAGATCGAGATGGAGGAGAAGAGAACTGCAGCAGATAAGAAGCCAGTGCCATATAGCGCGATAACTTTGGCGCTGCTGGAAGAAAATAGTGCAATTATTAAAATGAGGAGCATCGGACTAATTAACCACCACGGAAGCGAGCCAACCCCACCGGGATTTCCGAGAAGAACTAGATGCGCCGCGCCACCTGGTAGTGAAAGACCAGGCTCACTCAAGAATCGAGAGGGTGTAATGAGAGCTTCAAATGAATAAGGGGCGGTAAGGATGAAGGGCGCTAAGAGAAGTACGCAACGCTTATAAAGGCGCTCCAAGAACAGTGCCTTGTCCTTACCAAGTGAGAACTCTTGGTAATCGCCAAAGAGTGCAAAGGCAACAACTCCCAAGAGGATGAGAAAGGCAACAAGGGTGAATGCGTACAGCAGTGCAAAGATTAAAGTGAGCGTGAAAATCTGGCGCCAGGCATGTAGCTCGATTTTCTTCCAGTGTGTGAGAAGAATCGGAATCTGTGGTGCAACTATAAGAGTTACAACCGTTGCTAAGCGGCCAGAGTTAATGGCTGCGATTGCAACCGGTGAAATCGCATAGATAAAGCTAGCAGTCACGTTAATCCAAGCGTTTTGCGTGAGCTTTCTAAAGAGGGTCAGTATTGACCACATCATCATTAGTGGAGCCGTTAAGAAGAAGAGAGTGAGGAGCAGTGGAGCCTTACCAAAGAGAAGGCTGGCTCCTATGGCAAGGAGTGCGATCCAAGGCGGAGTGGCATGTGAGCTGCCCATTCCAACTTGGTGCCATGACTCAAAATAAATACGCCATAAGTCGCGAGCTCCGCTAGGAGACGCGGGTAATGCCCCGCCAATTAATGATCCCAGACGCATTCGTGATGCGATGAGTGTAATCACTGCTAAAAATATAAATCCCACAACCTCTGGCCTGCGAAATACATTAAACCATCGCACACCCTTTGTAGGTACTAGTAAATCTTCATCTTCAACTGATTCAAGAAGCGATTGTGATGGTCCATCACTATCTGGAAGCAATCGTGAACGCAGCGATTCGGTGAGACGTGAGGTTGAAAGCCGCAACTGCGACCATCGCGGAGGAATATACGCCGAGACAATCCGAGAGGAAACGAATCGATGCGCTTTTCGATCTTTGCGTGCCTTGAAAATCAGGCCAGGTTTAATGAGGAGAGTGAGAACTGCTAAAAACTCATCACTTGCATATCCAGGAAGTTTTGCTAATAAGTAGCCGATTGCGCGCGCAATCGCCGAGCCAAGAAGTTGAATTGCGATCCATGGAATCATCCACCACGACGAGTTTGCCAGAAGAACGTATGCCGCATTGCGGCGATCGAGCAATAGTGGGCGCTGTAAAAAAGCACCATCAACATCAACTGTGCGCCGTTCAGTTGCCGATGCTTGAGCGTGAAAAACAATGGCAGAGGTTGTTGCGATGACCGAGTGGCCGGCAACGCGTGCCCGCCAACCAAAATCCACATCATCGCGAAAGAGCGCTAGATTTTTATCAAAGCCCCCGAGCTCCTCAAAAATATCGCGTCGAATCAATGCACCGGCCGTGCTCACTGAGAGCACATCGTGGACTCCATCATGTTGGCCTTGATCGTATTCGAATGGCTCTAGTCCAGTCCATCTAGCACCATTGCCTGCAATACTTATTCCCACTTCAAGTAAGTGTGTGCGATCATGCCAACCCAGAAGTTTTGGACCAACCATTGCAACTTGCGGGCGATCATCGATTGCAGCTAATAAATACTCAAGTGCAGTGGGTGCTGGTGCACAGTCGTCATGAATCAACCAGATCCACTCAATGGTATTGACTTTAGTATCTGCTAGGGATTCAACGCCCATTGCAACTGCTTCCCCAAAACCACAACTGCGTGCTGCATTGATAATTGGAATCCGCGCAGATTTTAATAACGCAAGTGATGAATCTTGTGAGTCAGTATCTACTGCAACAACATAATCAAGTGGACGGGACTGCGATGTAAGGGCGGCGACGGTTTCGGGAAGCCATGTTTGTCCGTCATGTGTAACGATAATCGCGCTGACGCGATGCCTATCTACTGCCCCTTGTGCAGCCATGGTTTTAACCTTTGAAAGGCTGCGAACTTACGCAGTGCGACGCTTTAGGCGACGGCGTTCGCGCTCGGATAGTCCGCCCCAGATTCCAAAACGTTCGTCATGTGCAAGTGCATACTCCAAGCACTCAGAACGAACATCGCAGGAGAGGCATACGCGCTTTGCTTCGCGAGTTGAGCCACCCTTTTCAGGAAAGAAAGCCTCTGGATCGGTTTGAGCACAGAGTGAGCGCTCTTGCCAAGAGAGTTCGAGGTTCTCTCCGCTAGCAAGGGTTATTTTTGGGCCTGATGTAGGGATCGGGGAGTTTGTGGCTTCAGGTCGGATCGGCATACCGATTCTCCTTTATAACTCTGGGTCTGATCCTTCTTGGAAAAGACTTACTTAAGAGTGAATTACACGCGTGTAAGTCGAAGATGTCAAGTTAAATGAGCGCTCTTAGGGGCACAAATGCTAGAAATTTACGCTGGGATAGAGAGAATCTCATCCTTTGTGACAAATGAGGCCGATATCTGGGCATTTTCACTGACATGCGATGCCGATGCTATAAATGAATCGATAACAACTGCGCCTCTACCAACAACGGCCCCACTATCAATTATTGAGCCAGAGATATGGGCGCCGCCGCCAATATGTGTACCAGCGCCTACGCACGATCCCTTATCAATAATGGCGCTGGCATCCACAATAGCTGTGCTCATTATTAAAGAGTGCTCATTATGGAGTGCAACATCTGCCATCTGTAGCGCCGATGCATCGGCAAGACCGGTTACTAAATCACGCGAGCCCTGTAATAAAGCTCTGGGTGTTCCAATATCTAGCCAATACGACCTATCTATGAAGCCACATACTTTTCCATAGGTACTAATAAGTCCAGGGAAAGTTTCATGCTCCACACTAATAACCCTATTGCGCGGAATTGATTTAACAACGCTTGGATTAAATACATAGCAGCCAGCATTAATCATGTTGGTGATTGGCTTATCCATTTTTTCTAAGAATGCAGTGACGCGACCCTCTGAGTCAGTTGGAACGCAGCCATAAGCTCGGGCATCCTCGACCGCAGTTAGGTGCAGAGTTACGTCGGCGCTATTAGCTTCGTGTTGGCGAATTTGCTCGGCCAGATTATGTGAACTTAAAACATCGCCGTTGAAAACAACAATTGACTCATTCGCATCAAGTAACTGGGCAGCATGTGCGATTGCACCGCCAGTACCGAGAGGCTCTTTTTCAACGGCATACAACAACTTCATTCCCCATCTAGAACCATCACCAAAATATGGAGTAAATAGCTCGGATAAATAAGAAGTCGCAAGTACAACAGTTGTAATTCCAGCCTTACGTGCCATTGCTAATTGATGCTCTGTAACCGGTAATCCAGCCACGGTGAGCATTGGTTTAGGTGTGTGTTTTGTTAGTGGCATCAAACGTGTGCCAAATCCACCAACTAAGAGAACTCCTACGGCCATTGTTTTACGCCTTCAAACGTGAGACTGCGTCGCTAATCTGAGCATCGGTTGATGTCATGGCGATACGTATAAATCGAGCACCGGCAGCTCCATAAAAGCTACCTGGCGTTGCTAGGATTCCGCGTTGGGCTAGCCACTCAATACTTGTCCATGCATCCTCATCACGCGTGCACCAAATGTATAAACCAGAATCGCTGAACTCAATGCGAAAGCCAACGGCCTCTAGCGCAGGGCGCAGGGCAGCGCGTCTGGCGTTATAGCGTGCACGTTGTTGTGCGACATGAACGTCATCTCCAAGTGCAACGGTCATCGCTTTTTGTACAGGCAGTGGCACCATCATTCCGCCATGCTTGCGCAGCTCGCGTATTCGAGCGATGAGGGTGGAGTCACCAATCATAAAAGCTGCACGGTATCCAGCCATCGACGAGCGCTTTGATAAAGAGTGCACCGCCAAAATATTTCTGTTATCTCCGCTTGTTTGAGATAGAACTGAAAACGAAGTCGCAGTGTGATCGAATTCGACATAACACTCATCTGAAACCAAAATCGCATCATTGCTGCGAGCCCATGTAATCGCCGCCTGAACTTCATGAACGCTCTGTACGCGGCCCGTCGGATTAGATGGCGAGTTAATCCATGCTAAATCAGCGGCCGGCCATTGCTCCGCATCGATATCAACTGGAATCGATTGGGCCTTAGCAATTAATGCACCCACGTGGTACGTCGGATATGCAATCTCTGGAATCAATACCGTCCTCGACTCAAGAATCGTCGGTAACCATGCCACCAGCTCTTTCGAGCCAATTACTGGCAGTACATCGAATTCACCACTTGCACCTAATCTATCTACCGCCCATTTTCTAATCGCCGCACGCAGCTCTGGAGTTCCGGCCGTGACTGGATAACCCGGAGAGTTCGATGCATCGCGAAAAGCCTTTTGGATGAACTCAGGCGTTGGATCAACTGGTGTGCCTACAGATAAGTCGATAATTCCATCTTTATATGAGCGTGCAATCTCACCAAAGGGCGCTAAGGCATCCCATGGAAAATCTGGGAGTTGTTCGCGCAAAAAAACTTACTCACTCTTTGGAGGAAGGGAGGCTATCTGTGCGTGATCTGTATTAGTTGGACCCATTTTGGCTGCCCCACCGGGAGATCCAATCTCAACAAAGAACTCGGTATTAATCTTTAATGAATCTCTCCACTGTGGTGGGACGTCGTCTTCGTAGTAGATAGCTTCAACGGGACAGACAGGCTCGCAGGCACCGCAGTCGACACACTCGTCGGGCTGGATGTAGAGCATGCGTGAGCCTTCGTAGATGCAGTCCACGGGACACTCTGCGATGCAGGACTTATCTTTCACATCGACACATGGCTCTGCGATTATGTACGTCACGGTATTGCCTCCAGATTTTCTTGACTTGGACTGAGAGGATTCTAATCACATAGGCCCTCTCGCGCGCGATATTGAAGTAAAGGTTTATCGTTGTGCCATGGCGAGCGAGCTCCAAGGGCAATTTGAAGCCTTAATCGGCAGACGCCTAACCATTCGCCTGCATGATCCCGAGGGCGGCTTCCGCGACATTGTCGGGATTTTAGAGAGTACGCACTCACTCCGTAACCGGCATGGAGAACTCATCGACTTCTCTCATGATGAGATCTTTATCTGGCGAGAAGTGATTGCCGCGCCATGACACTTTCAATCTATGACACCTTAAGCCGTACGGTTAAGGCGCTCTCATCTACTAAGTCAACAACAAGCATGTACTGCTGCGGTCCTACCGTCTATCGCGATGCTCATGTTGGCAATCTACGTACCTTCATTCTCTCAGATCTCATCCGCAGAACAATTGAGATTTCTGGTGGGACTGTCCGGCTTATTCAAAATATTACCGATGTAGGTCACATGTCTGAAGATGTGATTGGCGAGGACAAAATGCTCTCTCAAGCTGCAGCCGAGAAAAAGGATCCATTTGATATTGCACGAGTGTATGAAGCTAGGTTCCATAAAGATCTAGCGGTACTTAATATAATAACTGCCGATGAATACCCGCGCGCAAGCGAGTCGATCGATTTAATGATTGTAATGATTACCGATTTAATTGCGAA
The DNA here is from genome assembly GCA_964201135.1 of Candidatus Planktophila sp. Lineage (GTDB taxonomy): Bacteria > Actinomycetota > Actinomycetes > Nanopelagicales > Nanopelagicaceae > Planktophila. The sequence goes on along the minus strand of CAXNDE010000011.1, from coordinate 10,383 downwards.
GGGCTTTGCCTATGTCGGTAGCGATAATTCGGTCTACTTCGATGCACAAGTATTTGAAAGTTATGGGCAGATAAGCGGAAACCGTTTAGCTGCTCTCAAACCCGGCCATAGCTACGAATACAGTGATGAAGGTGGAAAGCGTTTTCACGCAGATTGGGCGCTGTGGAAAAACGCTGGGCTGCGCACAGAGATGGTGTGGGACTCTCCCTGGGGCACAGGCTTTCCCGGTTGGCACATTGAGTGCTCGGCGATGTCGATGCAGTTCTTAGACAATCACGTCGATCTTCATGTCGGTGGAATCGATCTGCGCTTTCCTCACCATGAGAATGAGCGGGCCCAGTCCAACGCCTCTATCGGCACCGAAACCGTAGATTTATGGGTGCATGGGGAGCATCTTTTATTTGAGGGACGCAAGATGTCAAAGAGCTCAGGAAATGTTGTGCTGCTTTCAGATGTAGTTGCAAGAGGCTTAGATCCACTAGCCCTGAGGCTGTGCTTTCTTGAAAATCGCTTCCGTGCACAAATGGATTTAACATGGGAATCTATAGAAAGTGCGCATACAACACTGAGCAAGTGGCGCAAAAAAATGGCACAGTGGGGTGATTCATCAAAGAAATTAGTAGACCAAGAGTTCCTTAATGCTATGGAGAAAGATCTAGATGCACCTCGCGCACTTCAGCGAATCCGTACAGTTGAAAAAATCGATGAGATTTCAGATGCCAACAAGCGAGCTATATTCATGTACGCAGACGAGGTTTTGGGTTTAGATTTATCGCGACAGGAAATAAGTAAAAATATCTCGGCGGAGCAAGAAAAGCTTTTGAGTGCGCGCTTGGCTGCTCGCAAAGAAAAGCGATGGAGTGATAGTGATGCCTTGCGGGCTGAGTTAGAGTCAACCGGACTAGAGATTAGCGACAGTGCAGATGGACAAGCGTGGAGTTGGCGCTAAGCCGGAAGCAGTATTGCAAGAAGTAAGATTAAAAAACCACCATTAATAAGTGAGACCCCAATGGCAGTTCCTTCGATTAAATACTCATTGCTTGCACCAGGAAAACCTGCACGCAGTACAACGGCCATCCACACACAACTCGCAATTATTCGTAAATTGCGCCCTCCCCACAGACGGCCGATACTCCAGACTCCAGCACAGGTTGCGGTAAAACTTAAAATTAATCCAAATGGCGGCAGAGATGCATGCAAAAATACCGAGCCAATACCTAAGCCCGCACCAAAAATAATGGCGTAGATAGAGCGCATTAAAGGGCGATCCCAGAGGTTAAGTCACTCTCGCGACCATCGCTATCAAAGGGTGCCGATTTTTCACCACGAACGAGCGTGTAGTACTCATCCCCCCAAATCGCAAGACCTAAGTTATTAGATAGAGCAAAGAATGGTCCATCCAATGCGATCTGGGTTGCATGAGCCGCCATCGCATCCATCTTGGCATCAACGAACTCATTACCATCGATCAAAGTTGTTACAAATGAATCATCTTTTGCAAATGGGATCTCATCGATATTATCACTACCAAAGAAATCAGAGCCAACTTCCTTCATGGCCGCCATGCCCACTGCAATTACCGATTTCGGAATAGTGTTCCAATAAATCTTATGTATCTGCCACTGTGAAAGCTCTGTTGCTCGCATAGCAACAAGGTGAGCTTTAATGTGATCGGGATGGCCATAGCCACCAATTTCATCGTAGGTAATCAGAATATGGGGCTTGATCTCGTCAATAACTCTCACTAGAAGCTGTGCAGCGGTATCGAGATCGGCCTGCCAAAAAACATCCGGGCGATTATTAGTCTCTGTCCCCATCATTCCACTATCTCGAAAACTACCAAGGAAGCGATGGTCTCGTACTCCGAGTGCACGCATGGCATTTGTGAGTTCGATTTCGCGGTGTGCGCCAAGTCCATCATTTCTGGAGCTAGCAAGGTGAGAGAGTTCAGGAACAAGGACTTCGCCTTCTTCACCCCGAGTACAGGTAACAAGTGTGATCTGGGCACCTCGTGCGGCATACAACGCCATAGTTGCGCCATTATTAATCGTCTCATCATCGGGATGGGCATGCACCAAGAGAATGCGATAACCCGTATATGAATCTCTCATTAGTACGTCGCACATGTCGGATCAATGTACTGAGCCCAAGCAAGAACGCCACCCTCAACATGTGTTGCATCACTAAAGCCCGCGTTTTTGACTATAGATAGCGATGTCGCAGATCGCACACCCGAGCGGCAGTGCATGATGATCTGCTTATCTCGTGGCAATAGTGCAATTGCAGTGCCATCAACGAACTGTGATAGTGGAATTAGAACCGAGCCAGGGATGCGGACGATTTCAAACTCATAAGGTTCTCGCACATCTACTAATATGAAATTATCTCCGTTGTCCATTTTCGCCTTAAGTTCGAAGACGTTTATCTGTGATGGAGCAATGGGTCCACAAAACGCCTCATAATCCTCGAGTAGGCCTAGTTGAGATGGATTATCTGCGCAGATCACACAGGCTGGATCTTTGGAAACTTTGATGCTGCGATAACTCATAGCTAGTGCGTCATAAACCATGAGAGAGCCAATAAGAGCTTCGCCAATCCCGGTAATGAGCTTGATCGCCTCTGTGGCTTGAATCGATGCAATCGATGCGCACAGCACTCCTAAAACTCCAGCTTCGGCGCAGTTAGGTGTATCGGCCACTGGCTTTGGGTGAAGGCAGCGATAACAAGGACCGTATTCAGAGAAGAAAACACTTGCCTGTCCATCAAAGCGAAGCACAGAGCCCCAAATATATGGCTTCTTTAAAAGTACGCAGGCGTCGTTAATCAAATATCGTGTTGCAAAATTATCGGTACCATCAATAATTAAATCATAATCTTTAAATATCTCCATCACATTAGATGTATCTAAACGCACTTCATGTGTGACTACTTCTACAAAGGGATTAATCTGCGCAATCTGCCTCTTTGCACTCTCCGTCTTACTTGCGCCAATATCACTCTGACCGTGAATAATCTGACGTTGTAAATTTGATTCATCGACCGTATCAAACTCAACAATGCCAAGTGTTCCAACCCCTGCAGCAGCCAAATACATTAAAATCGGTGACCCTAAACCACCTGCACCGATACAGACAACTCTGGCCCCTTTGAGCCTTTGTTGACCGATTGATGAGATCTGCGGAATAACCGTATGGCGACTGTATCGACGCAACTCTTCGGCGCTTAGCACGGGCATCGAATCTACTAACGGAGGAATTTTCATAGAGGTGTAATTCTGCCGTAGTCACGGCTGCGTCGCTAGTTTTTACGGGGGGGGAGAGTATTGGCATAAAACACCCATAAACCTCTACGATTGCGCCAATGAGTACTGCAGATGAATCAAATAAGCCACGCTTACCACGAGATGAGCGCCGTGCGCTCCTGCTTTCGGCGGCCCTAGAGGTCTTTACTGCCGCTGGTTATCACTCTGCGGCTATGGATGAGATCGCCGATCGCGCAAATGTCAGTAAACCAGTTTTGTATCAGCACTTTCCTTCTAAGCTCGATCTTTATTTAGCTGTTTTAGATCTACACATTGACTCACTTGTATTTGAAATTCAAAAGGCGATCGCCTCTACTCCAGATAATGCAAATCGCGTCCATGCAACTGTTGATGCTTACTTTGCCTTCATTGAAAAGGAGGGTGAGGCATTTAGACTGCTATTTGAAAGTGATATGAGTGTCGAACCATCTGTACGAGAGCGGCTCAATCGCATGACATACGACTGTGCAGCAGCAGTAAGTGCCGTGATAGCACTTGATACTGGGCTTGCAAAGGATGCTGCGATGTTCCTTGGAGTTGGAATGGTTGGTTACTCCCAGGTCACAGCACGCCACTGGTTAGACCGAGACAGCACATTGACTCGCGAACAAGCAGTAGAACTGGTCAACAACCTCATGTGGAGAGGGATTTCGGGTTTCCCACGCAATTAAAGGCCGATAGGATTAAGCCTATGAACGTTAAGAAAAGTGAAGTCGCTGTGAAATCAGAGGTCCGCATCGCCGTTACCCGCGTTGCTAGCGATATCGTTTTCCAAAGCGCAATGAGTACAGCTGATATTAAAAGCGCAGTGACCGAGGCACTCACAACGGGTAAGCCACTCATACTCAGTGATGTCCGCGGCCATGAGATTATCGTTCCGGCAGACAAGATTGGTTTCGTCGAAGTCGGCGAATCCCCATCGCGTCGTGTCGGCTTCGGCGCCGCATAACGTGTCACTGACTTTCGCCGAACTTCCACTTCGCCCCCAAACTATTGAGGCGCTGCATGCACATGGCTTCACCGAACCCTTTGCAATTCAAGAGATGGTTCTGCCCATCGCACTTGGAGATGGCGATGTCATTGGACAGGCAAAGACTGGTACAGGAAAAACCTTAGCCTTTGGAATTCCAGTTATCGAACGCGTCATTGCACCGCAGGATCCCGAGTGGGCAGATTTTGCAACTAAGGGAATGCCACAGGTTTTAATCGTTGTTCCGACTCGCGAACTGTGCACACAGGTCACACACGATATCGAAGAGCTAGCCAGTAACCGTGGAATCCGTACATTGGCCGTTTACGGTGGGCGCGCATTCGAACCTCAGATCGAAGCACTTCAAGCCGGCGTTGAAATCGTTGTCGGAACTCCAGGACGGCTATTAGATCTTTCTCGTCAAGGCCAGTTAAAGTTAAAAGAGGTTTCACGTCTTGTATTAGACGAGGCCGATGAGATGTTAGATCTTGGCTTCTTGCCCGATGTTGAAAAGATTTTGGCAAATACTCCAAAGCGCACGCAGACAATGCTTTTCTCAGCGACCATGCCTGGCGACATTATCGCTCTGGCTAGACGCTTTATGAATCAGCCGATTCATATTCGCACACAAGATAGCGAAGATGAGGGCGCAGTCGTAAGCCGCATCGAACAACATGTCCTGCGTGCACATGCCATGGATAAGATTGAAATGCTCGCCCGTATTTTGCAGGCCGATGGGCGTGGACCGACGATTGTTTTCTGTCGCACCAAGCGCACCTGCCAAAAGACGGCCGATGATCTTATCGAACGTGGCTTTAGAGCCGACACAATCCATGGCGATCTTGGCCAAGGTGCGCGCGAAAAGGCTTTAGGTGATTTCAAGGCCGGTAAATCAGATGTGCTTGTTGCAACCGATGTCGCCGCTCGTGGAATCGATATTGAAGGCATCACTCACGTGATTAACTATCAATGTCCAGAGGATGAAAAAACCTATGTCCACCGCATTGGGCGTACAGCCCGTGCCGGTGCCGATGGAATCTCTGTGACATTTGTTGATTGGGACGAGCTCGCGCGTTGGAAGATGATTAATCAAGTTCTCGAACTTGGATTGGCCGAGCCCGAAGAGACTTACTCATCATCACCACATCTCTTTGAAGTCCTGAATATTCCCACTGGCTCAACTGGCCGCATGGTTAAAGCCAGGCCAGTTGTACGTGTCGAGAGTAAAGGCTCTTCTGCACCACGCAGAGATTCAGCCCCGCGCAAAGCCGCGCAACCAAAGGAAAAGATTGAGCGAACTCGTACACGGACTAAGAAGTTTAAATAAAGCTAGTCTGCGACAAAAACCCGTATCGCATCTACAAGCATCTGCACTGCGATCGCGGCAAGTAGTAAACCTGCGATACGAGCTACCAAAGTAACTCCAGCCTCTTTTATGAGTTTTAAGATCGTCGTTGACGCCATTAATGCAGCTGCGATAGCAAGATGAACCCCAACAACAGCTGCAATTAATCCAACTATTCGCGCAGGTGTATCGGCACTTTGTACGAAGATCATCGTTGCAACGATTGCGCCAGGACCTGCAAGTAACGGTGTTCCAAGAGGCACTAAGGCAACATTGGAGTCTGAACTCTTGTTCTTACCGCCACCTGTGCCACCAGTTAATAAATCAAGTGAGATCAAAAGCAGTAGCAGAGCTCCTGCTGCTTGCAGTGCCGCCATAGATATATTGAGATAGCTGAGTATAAAGCGGCCAAATAAAGCAAAGAGTGTGATGACAGAGAAGGAAACTGCCGCGGCCTTAATAGCTAGAACTCTTCGCTCTTTAGGCGTCTTATCTGCAACGAGTGCTAAAAATATGGGTGTGGCACCTGGTGGATCCATAATTACAAAGAGTGTTACAAAGGATTGAATTGAAAATGTAAGTGCGCTTATCTGGAGTGCCTTCATACCCGTACCACCCGTCGCTGATCTGCAAGTGACTCTAATTTTTCCCATTGATCAGGAGCTGTCTGAAATTCACCTAATGAATTGAGTTTACCGTTGCCGTGATAGTCGCTAGCACCAGTTACTACTAATCCCAACTCATTCGCGATATGTCGCAGCATGGCACGCTCATCGGGGCTTTGATCACGATGATCAACCTCAATTCCATGTAGGCCGGCCGCAACTAAATCTAAAAAATCAGCTGCTTGAAGAGTTTGTCCTCTGTGGGATGCAAAGGGATGTGCAATCACTGCAACTCCTCCAGCGGCACAAATCATGGCAATCGCATCGACCGGGGTAGGTGCCGCATGAGAGACATAAAAAGCAGAGCCATTGTTGAGCATTCCCTGAAAAGCCTCATCACGCGATTTAATGACTCCTTTATTAACAAGTGCGTCGGCTAAGTGAGGGCGCCCCAGAACCGCACCATCTGGACGTGCAGCTTCAACATCATCCATTGAAATGTCAATCCCAGCTACCCGCATCTTTTCGATCATCTTACGCATGCGCGGTACACGACCATCACGAGTTTCTTCAAGCATGATCTGCATCTCTTTATGCTCGCCATTAAAGAGCAGAGCTAACATGTGCACACTAATTCCATCATTGGTCAGGCAGGAGATTTCGCTACCTAAAGCAAGGCCGATACTCCCCCACACTGTTTCTGCAGCCTCGGCCCAACCCGACGTCGTATCGTGATCGGTAATGCCAAGAACTGTAATCCCTAATGAAATCGCTTTATTTACCAGCTCTCGCGGGCTATCAGTTCCATCACTCTTGTTTGTATGTGTATGTAAATCAATCATGGAGTTTTCTCTACCTGTGCAGTGCGCGTACGAGTAACGACCAAAATGCAGCCAATCAAAATAAGTGCGATTCCGGGCAAAATTTCTAGTGGTGGTTTCTGTCCCATCCACCACACAGCTAGAACTGAACTAATCGGAACTTCAAAAAAAATAATGAGTGAAACTATGGCCGGTGATACACGTTTGAGCGTAGCGTTAAACATTGTGTGGCCAAGGATTTGTGCTCCAATGATTAAGCCTAACAAAATCCACCATTCACGAGCACTAAAATTTACGAGTGAATACCCAGATATAAGAGTGATTGGTAGCGCCGTTATCGCGCACACGAAATAGCAGATACTTGTATATGTAGCGGTTTCAATTGTTCTTTGGGCCCTAGAACCGGCCATTACGTAAAGTGCTGCAAGAGCAGCTGAGACAAGGGCAGCAACGTCACCCAGGAAAGATCGAAGTGATATCTGTAGATCCACTCCAGAAATCAGTAGTACACCAGAAAAACTTACAAGCATCCCTAGCCAAACCTTAGATGGAATATGTCCGCCACTCATTTTCACAAAGAGCGCAGCAAATATTGGTTGTAATGCAACAAGTGCCGTACCGGCTGCAACGCTTGTCCAGCGCATCGCTAGAAAAAAACCCATGAAGTGTGCTGCTAAAAGAGCTCCAGCAATTACTGACCACTTCACGCCATTGCGATTAATGCCATGACGAAGGGCAAATGGCAGTGTTAACAGAGAGCCGCCTAGATTTCGCCAGAAAATCAATGTCGGAATCGGCATAACGCTCATAGCAATTAATGGCCCCGATGTTCCAATCCCAATCATTCCCACGCCAAGGCGAATGAGGTCAGGGCGTGCAGGTATCGCCGTATGACTATCGCGGATATGTTGCTCGTTCTTTAACTGTTCGCCGCTACCCATAAGAGAAAGGTACCCTTATCCCATGAGCGGCAATCTCCTCAACCGAGTATTTCTCGCCCGTCTTGCAGGCACTGCGGTCTTTGACCCTAACGGTGATCCAGTAGGAAAGGTGCGAGATGCTGTTGCGACCCTTCGTACAAATAATCTTCCACCCCGCATCTTGGGTCTTGTCGTTGAAGTTCCTTTACGCCGCCGTGTATTTGTACCCATCACCCGTGTCACATCGATTGAAAGTGGAACAGTTGTTATTACTGGTCAACTTAATATGCGCCGCTATGAAACAGGTTCTGGTGAGGTTTTAGTCCTTGGTGACATGCTCGATCGCTCAATCACTCTCATCGCATCCGATGAAGTTGTAACGGTTGAAGATATGGGAATGGAGCAAAACCAGAGCGGTGATTGGCTCATTAATAAAGTGCACATCATGCGCTCCAGTCATGGGTTTCGCCGTAAGGGGGCAACTTCGACCGTTTCTTGGGAGGAAGTAGTTGGCTTCGCACATACCGAACACAATCAAGGCGTTGCAAATCTACTTTTAACTTTAGCTAACTTGCGTGCAGCTGATTTAGCGACCGTATTGCAGGACTTACCCCCTAAGCGTCGAGTTGAAGTTGCAGGCGCACTTGCCGATGAGCGACTAGCCGATGTTCTCGAAGAGATGGATGAAAACGCCCGTGTTTCACTCTTAGCCGAGCTCGAGGGTGAGCGCGCTGCAGATGTTTTAGGTGAGATGGATCCAGATGATGCCGCCGATTTATTGCGTGAGATCGGCCAGGAGCGTGCAGAGGCACTCATCGAGTTAATGGAGCCTGATGATGCCGAGGATGTTCTGCGACTCATGAACTATGAGGATTATTCAGCGGGCGGAATGATGACGACCGAACCAATTGTTATGAGCGCCGATTACTCAGTAGCCGACGCCCTTGCCGCAGTGCGCCAGCAAGAGATTTCACCGGCATTGGCTTCACAGATTTTTATCTCCCGTCAACCACTTGAAACACCTACAGGCCGCTTCATTGGCACGGTGCATTACCAACGATTATTGCGCGAACCACCTTCGACTCTCTTGGGCTCAATCGTCGATACCCACTCTCGTGGTGTGAAGCCCGATGCATCTCTGCATGAGGTTTCATCACACTTGGCAAGCTATAACATGCTCTCGCTACCTGTAGTTGACGCTAATAATCGCTTGCTAGGTGCGATAACCGTTGATGACGTTCTCGATCACTTACTGCCAGATAACTGGCGCCATGACCACCGCGAGAAATCGCCCGTTGAATATAAGGAGGGTTAGTCATGGCACGTAGCTTCGGTTTAGACACACCACGTGATACCCGACGGACTCTGCGACCAAACTTTGATTCTGAAACATTTGGACGTTTATCAGAGCGCTTCGCACGCTTCTTAGGTACGGCACGCTTTTTGGTCTACATGAGTGTCTTTGTTCTTACTTGGGTTGCTTGGAACTTTATTGCGCCTAAAGATCTGCGCTTTGATGACTACCCATTTATCTTCTTAACGCTCATTCTTTCGCTGCAAGCATCATATGCCGCTCCATTAATCTTGCTGGCGCAGAATCGACAGGCCGACCGCGATCGAATTCAACTCAATGAGGATCGCGCACGTAACGAGCGCAGTATCGCCGATGCCGAATACTTAACGCGTGAAATCGCAGCGCTTCGAATCTCACTTGGTGAAGTTGCTACTCGTGATTTTGTACGCGGTGAGCTTTCAGATTTAGCGAATGAGGTTGTTACCGAACTACGTCGCGATTCCCAATCGGACTCCGAGTAAAGACTTACTTCGCTTTATTAGCTTTTCAGTAATCTCAAAGAGGGCTTGTGCACTAGCTGATTCTGGGTCAGAGATTACAACTGGAACGCCAGCATCTCCGCCTAAGCGAAGATCAACACTAAATGGGATCTTGCCGAGCAGTGCAACATCGCTTCCGACTAACTGCGATAACCGCTTAGCTGTCTCTTCTCCGCCACCGTTTCCAAAGAGTGAAACGAGCGCCCCAGTTGCTGGATCTATGTACTCAGACATATTTTCAACGACACCGATTACTTGCTGATGAATCTGGTGTGCGATTCGACCTGCACGTTCAGCAACTTCAGCGGCTGCAACTTGAGGGGTAGTCACAACCAAGATTTCAGAGGTTGGAATTAACTGACCGAGAGAGATTGCAAGATCTCCGGTGCCAGGTGGTAAATCGATAAGTAATAGATCTAAATCGCCCCAATAGGCATCGGATAAGAGTTGCTCAAGGACTCGGTGCAGTAGTGGCCCGCGATAGGCAACGGCATCACTGCGCTCTGGCTTAAACATCTCCATTGAGACGGCTTTGACGCCAAAGGATTCGAGCGGGATAAACATTTGATCGATCGCCGTTGGACGTTG
>CAXNDE010000010.1:0-20214 GCA_964201135.1 Candidatus Planktophila sp. | reverse complement strand
ATTGAATTAGCTGACACCAAAGTTATCAACGCAGTGACACCGCATATAGGCAGCCACACAATATATGTTGTGTAATTTGGCAACACTGAAAGCACCATGATGGAGATTGAAAATAGCATTCCTCCGATGATCACAAAGCGGGTTGTTCTAAAGCGTTCAAGTTGGGCAGAGCCAATCGCACCTGTGAGCGAGCCGATTGCGATGAAGGTTCCCATTAAGCCAAAACTCGCTGGCCCCAGGCCGAACTCTTGCGTGGCCATGAGGGCGTTAAAAATCTGAAAGTTAAGTCCAAATGTAGCTAAAGCAAAGACCATAATCATTACAACGTATATATCGGGACGCGCCTTTGCATAAGCAATGCCCTCTCGGATATTGCCCAGGCTCCTCTCTTGATCCTGGTGAAATAGCGCCTTTGCATCGATTCTAATAAGGGCAAGAATCACGAAGAAGTATGAAGCTCCGTTAACTAAAAACGAAGGCCCTGTACCAAAGGCGGCAATTAGTAGACCAGAGACGGCTGGGCCAATGAGACGGCCACCATTGAAGTTTGCAGAGTTCAGACTGACGGCATTGGGTAAATCATCGTGACCGACGAGTTCACTCGTAAATGCCTGCCGCACTGGTGCATCTATCGCCGTTGAAATTCCGAGCACACCTGCAAGTACAAATACATGCCACAACTGAACTGCGTTACTGACCACTAATAAACCGAGTCCAATAGATGCAGCGCCTCCAACGACATTAGTTGCAATCAATACTTTCCGCTTATCGATTCGATCAGCCATAGCGCCACCATGGAGTGAGAAAAGTAGAACTGGTGCAAATTGAACTGCAGTGACAAGACCTAAATATGTACCGTTGTTATTGGTCAGCTCTAAGACGAGCCAATCTTGGGCGATGCGCTGTGCCCAGCTACCGATATTTGAAACAGTATTTGCTGGAAAAAGGATGCTGTAATTACGGTGACGAAATGAACGCCAATTACCACCTTCTTTTACCGAGATCCGCATTACTCTACTCTCATGGAATCAAATATCCGATCGGTGGTAACCCTAGTAGCAATCGGAACTATCTGCTGGCTCGTTGCCGGTGTTGTTGCACTGGCAATGAATGCCGACGCAAAGATTATTTGGACTTGTGTCTTTGGTGCAGCATTAGGTGCGATAGGTATTCGATACTCAATACGTCGCGCACGACGCACTGGTATTTAAGCCTCTAACTGAGAGGCGATACCGCGCAAAACACGGCCTAAACGCTCGGCCTCCGGCCCTGCTGGATGTCGTCCATGACGAAGGCCATTTCCAACGCGGTCCAAAATTTTAATTGTATCTTCAATCATCGCAGCTAAATCATCTGGATTAACACGTGAGTTCTCGGCAAGAGATGGTGGTGCATCAACAATATGAACCGACATAGCTTGTGGTCCTTTGCGACTATCAGCGACACTAAATTCGAGTTTTGTTCCTGGCTTAACCGTTGAGACTCCTTCAGGAAGTGACGAGGCGGCTAGATATACATCTTCGCCCTCATCATTTGCGATGAAGCCAAAGCCTTTTTCTAATGAAAACCATTTAACGCGGCCTGTAGGCATGGGGATCGCTCCTTAAGGTTTTTGATCTACTCGTATAGCCGCGGGCTGCGGTCAGGGGGTTAGTTTAACATCAGGTGCGGTGAAGGTGGCCTCGGAGTGTGCTCCGCAGCCGTGATCGACCGATACAACGCGCGCATCTTCAGGCGAGATTGCATTGGCACACACCCCGAAAGTCGAGCGCAGCGAGCCTGCAATCTGAATAAAAAAGCCACATGAGTGGCAAGGCTTCGGTGCCAATTCTGCCATTGCAGATTTAGGTCCACGATCTCCGTCATACCAACGCTTTGCCGCTTGATCGCGACCTTCGATCGACATTACGCGCGCGCGACCAAAGCCAAGTTCAATCGCCATCGCAGTATCTAAATCCTCATCCTGCGGAAGTGCCTGCTCACCTGCAACTAATCGCGTGTCATCGAGTGAGCTTGGAACAATATCGCCGATGCCAACATCTCCAGGTTGAATTCGATTACGGTAAGGAATCCACTCTGGTGCAGTTAATGCATCTGGGCCGGGAAGAACTACAACATCACATATTGTTGGCGCGGTATCTGCATCGACCTTTGCAACCGTGACACACCAGCGCCAGCCCTTGTACCCTGAGAGCTTTGCTTCAAATAAATAAGTGGCCACTCGATCTTCATCATCAAATTCAACAGAAACAAATTTTCCGATCTGCGATGTCCCATGAATCTCATCGATGATGGCATTTCGGGCAAGCTCGGTTGCATCAAATGGGTGGGCCCCAGTTGATTGCTTTCCCTTGGGTACTTTCTTAAGGAGTGACTTCTTTGCCATGAGAAAAGGATAAAGCAGAACGCCGCCCAGATGTTAATCGGGCGGCGTTAAGCCTAAATAAGAAGGAAAACGCTTTAGAAGTCCATATCTCCGCCACCTTGTGGCATTGGTGCTGGATTCTTCTCTGGCTTATCTGCAATGACAGCTTCCGTTGTAATGAAGAGTGCTGCAATCGATGCCGCATTTTGAAGTGCAGAGCGAGTGACCTTAGCTGGATCGATGATGCCAGCTTTAATCATGTCAACGTACTCTCCCGTTGCAGCGTTTAATCCCTGACCTGCAGGTAGGTGACGTACTTTTTCTACTACAACTCCACCTTCAAGGCCTGCATTAATTGCAATCTGCTTGAGTGGAGATTCGATTGCGAATTCAACAATCTTGGCGCCCGTCGCCTCATCGCCAACAAGTGATAACTTCTTAAATACCACTGTGCCTGCCTGTAGAAGCGCAACGCCACCACCGGCGACGATTCCCTCTTCTATTGCAGCCTTTGCATTACGTACTGCATCTTCAATGCGGTGCTTGCGCTCTTTGAGCTCTACCTCAGTTGCAGCCCCTGCCTTGATAACAGCTACGCCACCTGCAAGCTTTGCAAGACGCTCTTGCAGCTTCTCGCGGTCATAATCTGAATCACTTTTTTCAATCTCTGAGCGAATCTGTGCGACGCGACCCTTAATAAGTGCCTCATCTCCAGCGCCTTCAACGATTGTTGTCTCGTCCTTGCTGATAACAACTTTGCGAGCGCGACCTAATAGCTCTAGGCCAGCTTGATCGAGCTTGAGACCGACCTCTTCCGAGATGACAGTTGCACCTGTAAGGATTGCAATATCTTGAAGCATCGCCTTGCGACGATCGCCAAAGCCTGGGGCCTTGACAGCGGCCGAGCGGAAAGTTCCACGAATCTTATTTACTACCAAGGTTGCAAGTGCTTCACCCTCAACGTCTTCGGCGATGATTGCAAGTGGCTTACCTGATTGCATAACTTTTTCAAGAACAGGTACAAGATCCTTGATATTTGCAATCTTTGAGTTAGCGATCAACACGTAGGCATCTTCTAGAACAACCTCCATGCGATCCTGGTCGGTTACAAAGTATGGAGAGATATAACCCTTATCAAAGCGCATTCCCTCGGTGAGCTCTAGCTCAAGTCCAAAAGTATTTGACTCTTCAACGGTGATAACGCCCTCTTTGCCAACCTTGTCCATCGCCTCGGCGATCATCTCGCCGATTGTTGCATCGGCTGCAGAGATTGATGCAGTTGCTGCGATCTGCTCCTTTGAATCCACACTCTTTGCCATCGACAAAAGTTCGGCGACGATTGCATCGACAGCTTTTTCAATTCCGCGCTTGAGTGCCATTGGATTTGATCCAGCTGCTACGTTGCGTAGGCCTTCGCGTACGAGAGCTTGTGCCAAAACAGTTGCAGTCGTTGTTCCATCGCCTGCTACATCGTCGGTCTTCTTAGCAACTTCCTTAACTAGCTCTGCACCGATTTTTTCCCATGGATCCTCTAAATCAATCTCTTTTGCGATTGAAACGCCATCGTTAGTAATTGTTGGGGCGCCCCACTTCTTTTCAAGAACTACGTTGCGTCCGCGAGGCCCAAGCGTTACCTTGACGGCATCGGCCAAGATGTTCATTCCGCGCTCTAATCCGCGACGTGCTTCTTCGTTAAAGGCGATCTGCTTTGCCATGAGTTGTGCTCACTTTCCTTTGATTTCAGTGGGGGCTTTATCACTCGCACCCCGAGAGTGCTAACGCCAAATCTACGGGAGGTACTCCCAGGACGCAAAACGGGTAAGGGCTAGCGGGTGATACGGGTGGACATACGGGCCTCGCGCAGGCGGCGAAGGCGCTTTACCAGCATCGGGGCGGCCTCCATGGCATCATCGCGGTCGATGAGGTCGTTGAGAAGTTGGTAATAGCGCGGGGCGCTCAGCTCGAAGAGCTCTTTAATCGCGCTCTCTTTTGCCCCGGCATAGCGCCACCAGCTGGCCTCAAAATCGAGGATACGCGACTCTAAATCGCTCAAACCGCTGTGCAGTGTTGGCTCTTCCTGTGCAGACATGGGTTACATCGTATCGGGATGAGCGTAAAAGTGTGGGATTTAAAGCCTATCGATGATCATCTCGATATCACTGATTTTTGTCCATGGGTTAACGATTGCAAACCGCAGAATTGCTTCTCCATTATGTGATGAAGGTGGAATAAATCCAACTTGATCGGCGAGCAATTGATCCGACCAGTTGTGATAATCCTTTGCGCCCCACCCTTTGCGAGTGAATGCAACGATAGATAGTTCGGGTTCACATACAAGTTCAAGATTTGGATGTGCTCTCACTAAATCTGCAGCCGCTCGTGCAACGGTAAGTGTGTGTTCCATTGCTTCTGTATAGGCATCGGTTCCATGCGCCGCTAATGAAAACCAAAATGGAAGTCCACGTGTGCGACGTGTTAATTGAATTGCATAATCTGATGGCGACCATGCACCATCTTTTAATGTATCTAAGTAAGAAGCCTGCTGCGAATGTACCGCACGTGCAAGTTCTGGTTCACGGTAAATAAGTGCACAGGCATCATATGGTGCAAATAGCCATTTATGTGGATCAACAATAAATGAATCGGCCGCTTCAATTCCATCAAAATGTGAGCGAACAGAGGGTGCACATAAAGCCGCTAACCCATATGCGCCATCGACATGGAACCACACACCACGATCATGTGCAGCGCTACCGATCCCTTTTAAGTCGTCGATAACTCCTAAATTAGTAGTACCCGAGGTCGCAACAACGGCAAACACACGCTTACTCGTTGTTGCATGGAGCCCGTCTATGGCCTGCGCTACGGCACTACCCATGAGCTTGCCATCTGCAGCTGTCGAAATCTTCAATACATCGACATCCATAATATTTGCAGCCACGACAATCGATGAATGTGATTCTTCACTGCAAGCAATGACCCAACGTGTTGCATCGGGATGCTTCTTGCGCGCCTCGGCACGGGCAACAACTAAGGCTGAAAGATTGCCAACGGTTCCACCCTGCACAAAGACGCCGCCTGAACTTTGGGGCAGGTCAGCTAAATCCGATAACCAGCGCAACGCTTGGTTTTCAGCAAAGACTGCACCAGCTCCCTCTTGCCACGATCCGCCATACAGGGCGCTTGCCCCAACGACTAAATCAAAAAGGTTTGCGTATTCGCTCGGTGCCGATGGAATAAAAGCTAAGTTGCGCGGGTGATCGCTCGAGATACATGCCTTAGCTAAAACATTTGTAAATACTTCTAACGCCTGATGACCACCGAGCCCGCGCGCAGTAATTGTGTTACCGACCTCTGCAAATAAATCTTCGGATGTTCGCGGGCCATCCAGCGGAGGATCGTTCTTTAAGCGATCAAGACTGTAAGCCAAAACCTCTTGCGCAAGAGCTTCAACTTCGGCCGTGAACTCATGCATCTTTGGCGGCTTGTTTTACTATATTTCTTAGCATCGTTGGAAAGACAAAGAGGTGCAGGGGTGAGATTGAATACCAGTACAACTGACCACCTAATCCGCGGGGATTAAAGGTCGCCTCTTGCACGATGCGCGTCTTTCCATTCTCCTCGCTCACCGTAAACTCCAACCAGGCTTTACCTGGCAAAATCATCTCTGCATAAAGTTTTAAACGATGCCCTTGTTCTAACTCTTCTACTCTCCAAAAATCTAAACTCTCTCCAACGCGTAAATAATCTGGATCGCGGCGCCCACGGCGCAGACCTACGCCGCCCACAAAGCGATCTATAACCCCGCGACCCCACCAGAGAAAATCTGAGCCAAACCAGCCGTGCTCTCCACCAATACCTTCAATCTGCTTCCATACTTTTTCTATCGCTACGCCGGTCACGGCCTCGCGACGATCACGCAAAACCATTTCACCTGCCCACTCAGGATCTCCCTGGGCTTTCTGCCACGGCGCAGTGGGGCTGGCCGCATCTGACCAACGGGTTTCAACACCGTGATCGGTAATTTTGGACAGTGCCAAGTTCATAGCCGTTGTAATGTCAGTTAACCCCTCTGGTGGCAGGGCAATTACATCGTTGATGCTTTTTGCAGGATCGGCCACAACTTCACTTATTAATGAGCCAACGAGTGGGCGTGCCAATGCCGTGGGTACAGGAGTTACTAATCCAATCCATAAGCTTGAAAGCCCTGGAGTTAATACCGGAATCTTAATAATTATTCGTTTTTTTAATCCAGATAATTTTGCAAATTTCTGCATCATGTCGGCGTAAGTCAGTATTTCAGGGCCACCGATATCAAAGACTTTTCCGACTGGCTGAGTAAGGACTGCCGCACTCTTGAGGTAATACATGATGTCGCGTATTGCAATCGGGTGGGTGCGGTTCATAACCCATTTAGGGGTTGTCATAATCGGTAAACGATGTGTCAAGTGTCGCAGCATTTCAAAGCTAGCCGATCCTGAGCCGATAATAA
Organism: Candidatus Planktophila sp.; assembly: GCA_964201135.1. GTDB lineage: Bacteria > Actinomycetota > Actinomycetes > Nanopelagicales > Nanopelagicaceae > Planktophila. Next base: position 13,357 of record CAXNDE010000010.1, on the reverse strand, counting down.
TTCCAGCACGCAACTCCATCACTGGCACCGACGTGCTTGCTAACTCTGCTCCCGTGCGAGCACGCGAAGCTAAATGTTTACTGATCTTTACATCGTTAGCGATACCACCTAGATAAACAATCTGTGATACACCAGCGGCTTCGGCCGCTTGTGCAAAATTGCGAGCCATCTGCGCTTCGATCTCATCAAAATTTGGACCTAAGTTAATCGAATGCAGTAGGTAATAGGCGGTATGGACGTCAACTAATGCAGCATCTAGATCTGCACGGTTCTCAGCGCTACCTTGAGTAATTTCAACGGCCGATGCCCACGGCTGTCCCTTTACCTTGTGCCAGTCACGCACCAGGATTCGCACATCGAATCTCTCTTCAACCAATGCTTTGACTAAGCGGCCGCCAACATAGCCCGATGCACCAGTAACAAGGAACTTACGGCTTTCAATTGGAAGGCTCATGGCTCAGAGCCTAGACTCAGGTGCATGCAAAAGACACCTGAAAAACCACGCGTGGTTATTTTGGGCGCCGGATTTGGTGGCCTCACTGCAGCCAAGGCGATGTCGGCCTTTGCCAATGTCACGCTCGTTGATCGACATAACTTCCAGACTTTTCTGCCTCTCTTGTATCAAGTCTCGACGGCAGGCCTTGCCGCCGATCACGTTGCACACCCTGTGCGCGGCGCACTTCGCAATACAGGCGTGGCATTTCGTATGGGCTCTCCATTATCGATTGATCACAAAAATAAATCCATAAAGCTAGATAGCAGCGAAGTTCTTGACTTTGATCATCTTGTCATTGCCCTCGGCTCGGCAACTGCCGACTTCGGCGTACCTGGTGTGCATGAATACGCCCTCGGAATGAAGAGCGTCCATGAAGCGATAACCATCCGAGCTGAAGTTATGCGCCGCTTTGAGGATTTATGCCGCTTTGAGGATGAGACTATCTTCTCAATTGCAGTGGTTGGAGGCGGGCCAACAGGGGTTGAAATGGCCGGTGCCTTCGCCGAATTAGTACGAGGCCCTTTAAAAAACGATCAAGCTCATGCCGCCGCACATATTGATATCTATCTGATCGAAGCGGGCCCACGTCTATTACCTAGTTTCTCAGAGAGTTTATCTGCGCGAACTAAAAAAGATCTTGAAAAACTTGGCGTAAAGGTCCGTCTCAACACGGCCGTTGCTGCAATTGAGCCCAGGAAAATCAAGATTAAAGATGGAGCTTCGATTCCATCAGAGGTAACTATTTGGGCCGCTGGCGTGCAAGGTGAGCCAGCGGCTGCAAAGTTAAATCTTCCACTCATAGGTTCGCGCATCGATGTTGAACAATCACTTCAAGTTAAACACTATCCACACATCTGGGCCATTGGAGATATCTCTGGGTTCAAGGGAAAGGATGGCCGTTTCATGCCTATGGTGGCACCAGTTGCGCTACAGCAGGGAAAATTTATTGCTCGGCAGATTAAGCGCTTAATAGAAGATAAACCTCTTGCGGCCTTTAAGTATTTAGATAAAGGATCGATGGCCACTATTGGCCGACACAAGGCCGTTGTAGAAGTAAAAAGATTTAAACTCGTAGGAATTCCTGCTTGGTATGCATGGCTATTTCTTCACTTGTTCTATCTATTGGGTGGGCGCAACAAGATTGGCACCTTGGCCGACTGGACGTGGAACTACCTCACCTTTGATCGCGGCAATAGACACATTATGGACTCGGTTTAATGCCTCAATATATCCAGCTGCGCGGCCACGAAACTTATTGCTACGAATGGGATAACGATGGTGAGGCCGTTGTTTTATTACACGGTGGTTTGAGTAAGACCTCAAGCTGGGACTACATCATGGTTCCCCCACTTGAGGAAGATTTCCATGTCTTCGCCTATGACCGCACCGCCCATGGTTTTACTGGAGATCAAGCTGGCAGTCTGCACTTTGAATTTCAAGCTCAGGAGGCAATTGCATATTTAGAAGATGTTGTTAAAGCCCCAGCCCATTTAATTGGCTGGAGTGATGGTGGCAATATCGCTCTGATGGTTGCGATTAAGCGCCCCGATCTCGTTAAATCGATTGTGGCAATCGGCGCAAATTATCATTACAGCGCACCACTAAGTGATTTTGCAGATGCTTTTGTCAGTGAAGAGGATCAGGCTGAATACAACTTAATTAGTCCAGATGAGCCGCACACTCTTCTAGAAAAAACTATTCGATTAAATGCGATTTGGAAAACAGAGCCAGACATAAGTCTTTCTGATATCGCATCAATTCAGTGCCCTGTGCTGGTTATGGCGGGTGACGATGATGTCATTAAGCATGATCACACAATTTCTCTATATGAAGCCCTACCTCTAGGGCAGTTAGCAATAATTCCTGGAACCTCTCATTGCGTAATGAAGGAAAAACCCGATCTCATGAACGCTGTAATTCTGCAGTTCTTAGAAGATTTAACGTCTCCAGTTACCATAATGCCCATTCGACGAACTAGCAATCAACCGGAGTAATTTTCCCAGTTGAAACATCGTAAATTGCACCGCCCACAACAACCCCAGCATTGAGTAACGGGTATGAGCGGAGGCGGTTTACATCTGTAATGAGAGCCGCTCTTTGATCGCTCACAGTTCTAAACTCAAGACTGCGAGTATCTACGCCATGCTCTTTTTGAATTAAGGCGTGAATATCCGCCTCTTCGCCCATCGCCATACGGCAGTTAGTGTGCGGCATTATCAAAATTCGCTTAACACCCAGCAGATAGGTTGCCAGCACCAGAGTACGCAATACATCCTCGGTTACGCGCGCACCGGCGTTACGCAAAATCTTGGCATCTCCTGATTTCATTCCGACGACTGATAACGGGTTAATACGTGAATCCATGCAGGTAACAATCGCTAAACCTCTTTGGGCAACACCTGTTAGCTCTGAATATTTAAAGGATTTGATGTAATCATCATTCGCAGCCAATGCATCGGCGAACTCATCACGCGGAAAGTTAGACATCGATTTTCCTTTCCTTGGAAACTTACGAGCCCCCCGTCAGGATTGAACTGACGACCTGCGCATTACAAGTGCGCTGCTCTACCACTGAGCTAGAGAGGCCTACGTGCAAGCACATAGCGATCTTTCGACCAGCGGCAATTATGGCAGTGAGATGGGCAAACTTGAAATCCAGGAGCGTGGGCAAGCCAGAGGGTAGGTTATGACGGTGAGATTAGGCGTATTGGATGTGGGATCTAACACCATCCACCTGCAAGTAATGGATGCTCATTCTGGGGCTCGTCCATCCCCGACTACCAATTTTAAAGTTGAACTTCGATTGACTCAGTTCATCAATAAATCAGGCACGCTCTCGAGTGAGGGCATTACAGCACTGCATGAAGCGATAGCTAGCGCGGTTGCACACGCTAATGAAAACAATGTCGATGAGGTTATAGCGTTTGCAACATCTGCCGTACGAGATGCTAAAAATAGTGCCGAAATTATTCAAGAGATAAATGAACGTCACCAGATTGATTTACAGATTCTTACTGGTGATGAGGAAGCTCGGATGACCTTCCTTGCCGTGCGTCGTTGGTTCGGATGGTCTGCTGGAAAACTTTTAATGCTCGATATCGGTGGTGGCTCTTTGGAAATTGCATCGGGAGTCGACGAGAACCCAGAGGCTACTTTGTCATTACCGCTAGGTGCTGCGCGATTGACTAGAGATTTCTTGAGTGGTGATCCATACTCGGTAAAAGATGTGAAGTTCCTAGAAGACTATGTAGTTAATAACCTCGAAGATCAATTATCTGCAACCCTTCGCTCTCACGATGCGCATCACTTTGTTGCAACCAGTAAAACATTTCGAACTCTTGCAAGACTTTCAGGGCATTGGTTTAATGACAATCCAAAGTATTTAGAGATCGCTAATTTAGAGGCCATGACGGCAAAGCTAGCGGTGATGAGCGATAAAGCTCGGGCAGAACTACCAGGTGTCTCAGCAAGTAGGGCCCAACAGATTGTCGCCGGTGCGATAGTTGCACGCGCTGTAATGGATGTACTCGATATTGAAAGAGTTGAGATCTGCCCATGGGCGTTGCGGGAGGGAATTGTTTTAAGAAGATTAGATTGGCTCGAAGGTTAAGTGTTGGGTGCACTAACCCAGTCGACTGCAATGATCTCACCATCTCGGTGATGCAGCACCCAGGCTTCGGCCGGCTTTAACTCCGGGCCGACCTTCTTAAAATTCTTCTTTCCAATCAATTTCTGCAATACCTTTGGGAGTATTGGGTTATGACTACAAATTATTGCGCTCTCTCCCCTATTTATAAGATCTTGAGCGTAATCAAGAGCAGCCTCTTTATCTTTAGCGAATTTATACTCACTCAAATCAGTTGAAAAAATCGGATGCATGTCCAGTGAACGTGCTATCGGCTCGATAGTCTCAATACAGCGCATTGCATCAGATGAGTGAATAACTTCTATCCCATAGGGCAGATACTTTGATAAAAGGCGTTTTGATTGAATTTGGCCAAGGTTTGCTAAAGGGCGGTCACCATCATCGCCATCCCAGTCTTCGCGTTTTACGGCTTTGGCATGTCGCAGCAAAACTAAAGGTTTTGTACCGACACCAAACTCAAGAAAGAAGTCAATAATTAATTTTTCATCATCTAACGTCAGTTTTTTGCCTGCATCTGATGGAGTTAACCATAGAATCTCGTCTACTTCTTGTGGATTAGGTTTCCCAGTTGCTTCGCCAAATGCCTGCGCCGACCAATATTTAACGATTTTAGTTTCGCCATCAACAACGTAGGTTGTGTGACCAAGTTCAGGTCCAAAGACTGCGGAATATCCGGTTTCTTCCATGACTTCGCGATAGGCACAACCAATCATCGTTTCATTCGGATCTAACTTACCTTTTGGCAGCGACCAATCGTCATAGCGTGGGCGGTGAATTAATCCGATCTCAATTTTATTATCCGCATCCAAGCGCCACAAAACAGCTCCCGCTGCGTAAATAACCCTCTCTACGTTATCTATCATCTACCGACTATTTCCATAGAGTTCAATCATCGTTGCATGCACATCATTTAATGCCTTGCCCTGCTCATTAATGGATTTTCTGACCCACTCCGTACCGGTCAATGTCCAGCTGGAAACCTTATCTGAAAGTCCCAAATCAAGAATCGCCTGCAGCCTTTGGTGATGCTCTTTTCTATCCACGCGAATCAAACTCTCCACGCGACGATCTAAATTACGACCCATTAAATCCGCACTACCTATCCAGTATTCACTCTCTCCACTATTAATAAAATGGAGGATGCGAGAGTGCTCAAGAAAGCGACCTAAAACAGATTTCACAGTAATATTTTCGGAAATACCTTTAAGCCCGGGCTGTACTGCACAGATGCCACGAATCAGTAGCTCGATTTTTACGCCAGCTTGTGATGCTTCGTAAAGTTTTGCAACAAAACTCTCGTCAAGAATCGAGTTGAGTTTAAATTGAATTCCAGAAGGTTTACCTGCTTTTGAATTTTCAATTTCGCGATCGATTCGCTCTGTGATCCCTGAACGTAGTGTTCGAGGGGCGACAAGTAAGCGCGAGTACGTTGACTGTGGTGCAAAGCCCGAGAGTTGATTAAAGAGTTTAGTCAGATCCTCAGTAAGCTCAACATCGCTACTCAGGATTCCTAAATCTTCGTACAAACGTGCAGTCTTTGGATTGTAATTACCGGTTCCGATATGGCAGTAGCGACGCAGACCCTGTGGTTCATCACGGATAACGAGGGATAGTTTGGCATGAGTCTTTAATCCCATTAAGCCATAGACAACGTGAACACCGGCTGCTTCTAGTTTTCTTGCCCATCTCACATTTGCCTGCTCGTCAAAGCGAGCACGGATTTCAATCACTGCTAAGACTTGTTTGCCAGCTTCTGCCGCTTCAATGAGCGCCTCAATAATCGGGGAGTCTCCAGAGGTGCGATACAAAGTCTGTTTGATCGCTAGTACATCAGGGTCTTGCGCCGCACTTTCCAAGAAGCGCACTACCGAAGAAGTAAAGGATTCATAGGGGTGGTGGAGCAGTATTTCACCCTGTCGAATCGCAGCAAAAAATAGATCCGTATCTTCTGGGTCTACCTCAGAGAGGGCATGAGCGGTTCGTGATCTAAATTTTTCAAACTTGAGCAGGGGCAATCCCAGATCTGCGATCTTGTGGAAGGCCGTGAGATCAAGTGGTTTTGGGGCATGAATAATATTTTCGTCACTTATCCCAAGTTCCTGTGCAAGACGGTTAACTAAGCGTGCTTCCACACCACTCTCGATTTCAAGCCGTACTGGTGGTCCAAATCGGCGGCGTGCCAACTCTGCCTCAAGGGTCAGCAAAATATCCTCTGACTCTTCCTCGTCGAGCTCTATATCTTGGTTTCGAGTGACTCTAAATGAGTAGTGCTCTTCAATAACCATCCCTGGGAAAAGCTCCTGAAGGTTAATCGCAATGAGCTCTTCGATGGTAATAAAACGAATTGATCCACTCTTAGCCGTCGCGATAAAACGCGGGAGAATCTCAGGGACTTTAACACGGGCAAAAAACTCTTCGTGTGTAGTTGGGTTCTTAACAATGACTGCCAAGTTTAGGGACAGCCCGGAGATGTATGGAAATGGGTGAGAAGGATCAACTGCCAATGGAGTCAATACTGGGAAAATCCGATCGTGAAATAACTTACCTACGTAATCACGTTCGGTTTCATTTAGATCGCCCCATTGAAGAAACTCAATACCTTCCTCTTTAAGTTTAGGAATGATATCTTCATGTAAAGCTGTTGACGCTCGCTCAACTAAGGCTTTTGTAGCAACTGAGATTGCTTCCTGTAACTTTTTCGGTACGAAACCCGCAACATTTGGCGTCGTGATCTCATTTTCAATCTTGCTCATAAGCGTAGCAACACGGACCATAAAAAACTCATCTAGATTTGAAGAAAAAATCGCTAAAAAACGCAGGCGCTCAAGTAGTGGAATCGTTAGATCCTCAGCCAGCTCCAAAACTCTCTGGTCGAATGAGAGCCAACTGAGCTCTCGATCGGTGAGGTTTTCGAACTTCATAGCGTTATTCTCTCGTTTAGGCATGAACAATAGGTAACGAGTGTATGGCTATTGTACAAACCAAGAAAATTTCACTCCAGCTGCGCTCAACTGGCACACTAACGTCCGTGATTGCAAACTACTGGATGAGCCCGGAGACCACCTCGATCAATCGTTTACCGATGCTCAATATCGAGCACATGGAAAAGATCACACTCGATGGCACCTGGCGCTTTCAGCTACTGCGCACTCCACTAGATCGTATCGGTAAGAGATGGTCATCTATTCCTGTCCCTGGTTTATGGACTATGCAGCCCGAGAGCGATGTATTTTTTGATAAACCGATGTATACAAATGTTCAGATGCCTTTTGAAGAACAACCTCCATTTGTTCCTGCCCAAAATCCTCATGGTGTGTACGAGAGGGATTTTGATCTTCCAGATAGTTGGAGAGACAAACGAATTGTCTTACATCTTGGTGGCTACGAATCAGTGGCACTCATCTATATCAATGGTGTTGAAGTTGGTCTCACGAAAGACTCTCGCCTAGCCGCCGAGTTCGATATTACAAACTTTGTATGCAGTGGTTCAAATCTCATTCGTATCGATGTGACTAAGTGGTCTGATGCTACTTTTATCGAAGACCAAGATCAATGGTGGCATGGTGGCATTACTCGCTCTGTAAAATTATTTGCCACCAATAAGGTTTTCATCGAACGCTTCTATACAACGGCAGGTCTTGAAAAGGACTGCACCACCGGGACCTTAAATATTCGGGCAGATATTGCCAGCATTGATAACTTTTCGATAGATGGATACACATTAAGAACATCTATTGAAGAGTTGCCAAAGGTGAAGGCTGTCGAGCTAGAGGCAACCATTAAGATCTTCTCTGCCCCACTATGGACGCAGCGCGATGAGGCACTCAAGCTGCGAAGTGACGAGTATTTTCATGGCAGGTTCTGGCATGGAAATATGCCGGGCGATGCCAGGCGTGCAATCGCGGAAAACGAACCATGGCCTGCCGGCAAAATTGAGTTAAACGCCCGAATTCCGCGAGTAAAACCCTGGTCGGCAGAGAATCCTGTGCTCTACACCCTGCATATCGAATTGATCGATCCCAATGGCGCTGTTATAGAAGTATCACAGCAAAGAATTGGCTTTCGCTCCGTTGTTATTAAAGCTCAAGAGCTTCTGATTAATGGGCAACCTGTGATTTTCTACGGTATCAATCGCCATGATTTCAATCGTTTTACCGGGCGAGCATTAACACGTGATGATATGCGTGAAGATTTACTCGAACTCAAACGTTGGAACTTCAATGCGGTGCGCACATCTCACTATCCCAATGATGCAGCCTTTCTAGATCTATGTGATGAGCTTGGTTTTTATGTTATCGGTGAGGCCAATATTGAATCGCATGCATTTATCTCATCAATCTGCGATGACCCAAAGTATTTAACCGCCTTCGTCGATCGTGTGGGTCGAATGATTCAACGCGATATTCACCATCCTGCAGCGGTCTTATGGTCACTTGGAAATGAATCTGGGGCCGGAACAAATCATGAAGCAGCCGCGGCGTATGCGCGTGCCTTTGATCCAACACGTCCACTGCACTATGAGGGTGGAATCCGTGGCAACTGGATGGGTAGTCATTCACTAACAGATGTCATAGCACCGATGTATCCACACATTAACGCCATTAAAGAGTATGCCACATCGAGTAAGGCAGATCGCCCACTCATTATGTGTGAGTACTCGCATGCGATGGGAAATGCCAACGGAACTCTGGCGGAGTATTGGGAGGTCATCGAATCCACCCATGGATTACAGGGTGGCTTTATCTGGGAGTTTTGGGACCATGGTCCTGTTCAGACAATGCCAGATGGCAGCACACGCAATGCATATGGTGGAGATTACGGTGAAGCCAAACACGATGGAAACTTCTGTTGCGATGGAATGGTCTTTCCAGATCGCACCGCAAAGCCTGCTATGCATGAGTTTAAGGCCATAGCAGCACCTGCCAATATCAGTGCAGTTGCCGCATCGACCGGTAATTTTAAAATATTTAATAAGAACTTCTTTAAAGATCTAAGTCAGTACGAGCTGCATTGGTCTATCACTCGTGATGGTCTCCTATCCGATAGTGGGCGAGTAAAGCTGCCAAAAGTGGGACCGCGTAAAACTATCTCCTTTAGATTAAAATCGAAGTTCTTAAATAGGCCTGATGGTCTAGGTGAGCGCTTCATTAACTTTACCTTGATGCGTACCCCTGCTACTGCATGGGCGCCAGCGATGAGTGAGGTCGGCTGGAACCAATTAGCTCTTCCATCACGTGCCTTAACTATTAAGGCATCTAAGCGTTCAGAACTCTTTACTCATGTCATCGATGACTATGGCCAGATTGTTATGCCGTATGGTCGTATTGCACCAGTTATTTCATTATGGCGTGCTCCGACCGATAATGATCGCATTGGGCACATCGCCTCTAAGTGGCAGCGCTGGGGTCTACGCGATTTAGATCGCACCGACTGTGTCATATCTCAAAGTAGCTCTAGTGCCACAATCACAAATACCTGGCAGACAAGTACTGGTTTTACGATCAAGCACAAGCAGGTAATCACACCTGTTGTCGATGGTTTTAGAGTAAAAGAGAGTGTTGTTATACCTAAGCAGTTAGATGATGTTGCACGCGTTGGAACTAACTTTGAACTCGATGGTGATTTATCTGATCTGACATGGTTTGGATCTGGCCCACACGAGTCATACCCTGATCGAAAGATTGCACGAATCGGACGCTATATCTCAACCGTTGCTGGCCAATACATTCCATATGTGCGCCCACAGGAAAATGGTGGACACAATGGTGTGCGCTGGTTTGAGCTCACAAACGCCGCTGGGCATGGGGTTCGAGTCCAGATGATGAAGCCTTTGCAAGTCTCAGTAACCCCTAACCGCGCCGTTGATTTAGCCGATGCAACTCATGATGTCGAGGTAGTGGCATGTGGCAATACCGTTGTACATATAGATGCCCTGCACCGCGGAGTTGGTACTGCCGCATGTGGGCCTGACACGCTCCCTAAATATTTAATTAAGCCTGGTGTGCATACATGGGAGTGGATCGTTACTTCAATCTAGATGTGATAGCGGCCAATGTATTGCAATTGGATATTTACAGCTACGTCCATCTCCTGATGATTTACCCCGTGCGCGTCGCCACATCCATGGCAGTGCAAAGGTAATAAACCACATCATCGTTACAAATGTACGTAGAGCCTTTGATTCTGCTTTGGCAGGCGGTAGTGGATCTCGCCAAGTTGCATCAAATGGAAGGCCAAGTATCTCTAGCACCGCCTGTGCTACTCGATCATGACCCATTTTATTTAGATGTAGCCGATCAAAGGCTAGAAATCTACGATCGCTAAATGCAACCTCTTCATTAGCATCGGCGATAATCGCACCGACCTCTGTGCCAACTGCGCGAACGTTTCGGTTGAATTCGCGAAAGCGCTGCTCCCACATCTTTGCAGCCCGCCCGGTATTTCCTGTTCTCTCTAAGACGGTAAATAGTAAAATTGTGGCACCAGATGCCGCTAAGCGCCGCACTGCATCGGCATAGAGTGGTAGAACAATCTCGGAGTTGTATTTAGGGCGAATAACATCGTTGGCACCGGCATGGAAGGAGACCAGTGTTTCTGGGCCAGTTACCTGTGCGATAGCTGCATCTATCTGTCCTTCTACGACTTGGCGCACTAACTTTCCACGGATAGCTAAATTAGCGTAGGTAAAATCAGAGTAATGATTGCTCATCACATCTGCGACGCGATCGGCCCAACCCCTGTACTGGCCATACTTTTTCTCATCAGACATGCCCTCGGTGTATGAGTCCCCAAGAGCTATAAAACGTTGATATATCACTGCACTTACCCCTTACGGCGTTCCTGATCTACAGAAAAGAGGGCGATAGCCGTTGCAACGCTGGCGTTGAGGGACTCAGTCGTTGCGCTAATAGGAATCGAGATTACGAGATCGCATTTTTCACGGGTCAAGCGCGCTAAGCCCTTGCCCTCGCTGCCAACAACGATCATCAGTGGTTCGGATGCAATCTTCATGGTGCTAATGAGATCTTCTGATTCGCCATCTAAACCAACGACAAAGAGCCCCTCTTTTTTCGCGGCATCAATTGTGCGTGCAAGGTTTGTTACCTGTGCAATCGGTAAACGCGCTGCAGCACCTGCCGATGATTTCCATGCAGATGCCGTCATTGATGCTGCGCGACGTTCGGTCATCACAACACCTGCAGCACCAAAAGCTGCAGCACTTCGGATAATGGCACCTAAGTTGCGTGGATCGGTTACTCCATCAAGTGCGATGATTAGTGCTGGATGCTTTGCGCGTTGCATAATCTCTTCAAAGCTTGAGTATTGAAATGGCTTGATAGCAAGAATTATTCCCTGGCTATTTGGAGAAATACCTTCTACCTCTGCACGGTGAGCCTCACGAATTGATAAACCTAAGTGAAGCGCCAACTTTAAAGATTCGGCGACGCGATCATCGACTTCAATGCTGCGTGCAACTAATAGTTCAGTCGATGGAACACTCTCACGCAAGGCTTCGAGTACTGCGTTGCGACCTGCAACGATTTCACCGCGTGGCCTATCACCGCGTGGTGCGCGGGCCGATCTAATCTCTTTGCCATCACTGCGCCCAGTAGTTACTCTGCCGGCACCTCTGGTTGTTGTTTTACTGGAACTCTTTTTTGCGACGGCTTTTTTACGCTTTGCCGCTCCGTGATAGGGGCGATCTTCAGCCTTTGGTGTTGGGCCTTTTCCAGTGAGACGCTTTTTATTCTTGCCACCAGTACCGCCTGCTGGTCCTTTTTTCGATGCGCGGATTGCGCCCTTACGGGATGAATTGCCGGCCATCGTTAACTCTTTTCAATCATCGACCAACGCGGCCCTTGTGCAGTGTCCTCAATTGTAATTCCTAATGCGAGTAGTCCATCACGGATGGCATCAGAGGCTGCGAAATCCTTACGCTCTCGTGCAGCGGCCCGCTCTGCAAGAGCCAACTTCACTACCCCATCCATCGCCTGCGTTAAATCCGCTGAGGAGCCACCGGTGAAGTGAGTATCGAATGGATCACAGCCCAAAATCTCTAAAGCACCACGGATTTCATTGGCATTCTTAGTAATCGCAGCAGAATCGGCATCGGTGATTGCTTGATTACCCAAACGCAGATTTTCAGAGATTGTGGCAAGGCCAGCGGGCACAGCTAAATCATCATTCATTGCCGCGGCAAATGGAACACTAATAATGGTTTGTGGTTGTGATCCGGTGATCTCAGTTGCGCGCTTTAAAAAACTTTCGATTCGACGAAACGCTATCGCTGATTCATCGAGTGCTGACTGCGAGTATTCAAGCATTGAACGATAATGTGCACTGCTTAAGTACCAGCGAAGCTCGATTCCACGGACACGTTGCAAAATAACGTCGACTAATAATGAATTTCCAAGCGATTTACTCATTTTTTCACCGGACTGTGTGACCCACGCGTTGTGCAGCCAACGCTTGGCAAATCCATATCCTGCCGCTTCTGATTGTGCGATCTCATTTTCGTGGTGCGGAAAAATTAAATCTAATCCGCCGCCATGAATATCAAAACTCTCACCTAAATATGTATGTGCCATCGCTGAGCACTCCAAGTGCCAGCCAGGTCGGCCAGCCCCCCATGGTGTTGGCCACGATGGCTCACCGGGCTTGGCCGATTTCCATAAGGCAAAATCACGTGGATCTCTCTTGTTTGAAATACCATCATCCCCATCGGCGGCAGGTAATAACCCATCGATGCGTTGGCCCGAGAGAGTTAAGTATCGCTTTAACTTACGGACCTCTAAATAGACATCGCCGTTGCCTGGGGCATATGCAGATCCATTATCAATAAGTATCTGCATGAGTTCGATCATCTGTGTAATGTGGCCGGTCGCCCTTGGTTCATACGTTGGTGGTGCAACGTTGAGGGCATCAAAGGCTGCAGTGAATTCGCGCTCATACTTCATGGCATGTGCCCACCAAGGAAGATTTTCATGAGCTGCTTTATGCAAAATCTTGTCATCAATATCAGTAACGTTTCGAATTAATGTAACGTCATATCCACTCTTGGTTAGCCAACGGCTCAAAGTATCGAAGTTAACGGCGCTACGAAGATGTCCTATATGAGGTGCAGCCTGCACGGTTGCGCCACAGACATAGATAGAAACCTCACCTGCTTTTATCGGAGTGAATTTTCCAACCTCGCGAGTGGCGGTGTCGTATAA
>CAXNDE010000009.1:0-20229 GCA_964201135.1 Candidatus Planktophila sp. | reverse complement strand
CATCGATTAATAAAGCCACACGGGGCAAATCTTGATGGCATCTTTGGGCTACTCAATAATGTTGTCTGGACCTCGGCTGGTCCATGTGCAGTTGAGAATTTCGAGCTCACACGCGCACGATTAAAGGCAGCACATGGTCATGTCACTGTTTTCTCAATCGATAAGTTTCCACGAATGGTCGATTACGTAGTTCCTAGTGGAGTGCGCATCGCAGATGCCGATCGTGTCCGCTTAGGTGCTCACTTAGCACCAGGCACAACAATTATGCATGAAGGCTTCGTTAACTTTAATGCCGGAACCTTGGGCACTTCGATGGTTGAGGGACGTATCTCTGCCGGTGTAGTTGTTGGAGATGGTAGTGACATTGGTGGCGGAGCATCAATCATGGGCACATTAAGTGGTGGCGGAAAACAAGTTATCTCAATCGGTGAAAAAACTCTGCTCGGTGCAAACTCTGGCTGTGGAATCTCCCTTGGAGATAACTGTGTTATTGAAGCAGGAACATATATAACTGCGGCATCAAAGCTTCGTCTACCTGATGGTGAGATCATAAAGGCTGCAACACTTTCGGGTGCTAATAATCTATTGTTCCGTCGCAACTCGCTAGATGGCGCACTTGAAGTAGTAAGTCGTACTGGTACGTGGGGTGGACTCAACTCAATTCTGCACGCTAACTAAATCAAAGTATGCAGATGGAATCTTTGTCCGACTTCTAAATGTTTCACCACGAATCGTGAATTGCACTCCTGTACTCGATGTGGCACGGATCTGACCTACCGTTCCACTCTCATTACGTGAGAGTACTTCTAGTGTTACAACATCGGGCAGTAAAAACGCAGCAGCAATGACTGACTGCGTAACCGTACGATCCCATGTAACAAATCGTGGGTTCAGAGCGATATCTAAACTCCCAGGATCATCGACAATCTGCGTAAAGGCTCTGGCGCTACCCCAAGCATTCAGTGCGAGCTCTGTTTTGCCACCAGAAGAAGAGAAGAAGTAGGCGGTAATTGGCAGGCCCGCCTGGGTGATTACTAACCCTGCGCTTTCTATAACACTTTGTTTCCATACGAGGCCGTATTTCACCTCCACCTCTTTGGCATAGCCTAAAAATAGCTGATCTGAAATCTCACCATATAGATCACAATCACAAACAGCTCTGTAGATTCCAGCTTTACTAAGCGCATACGTACGTGATGCAATCGCTTGCGCACGAAGTGCAGCTAACGGCCAATAAGAAGGCATCTCACTTACGCCCCATAAGTACTCATCACCAAGGCGCAGAGAATTTGTGAGCTCTAAGCGATATCCCAGTACCGCATCTTTTACTGCGCGTATCTGTATCTGCCCATAACGATACTTCCTTGTCGCTCCATTGTGATTAACCGAGATTAGGGCATCGATTCCAGGTAAATATCGAGTACCACTCCAGCGAACTGTGAAGTTACGGCTCTTAGTAAAACTTGTTATCTTCTTACCCATGCTCACGCTTGGCACAACACTGGTGCCTAATACTGAGAGATTTAATGATGCCTTACTTGAAAAAACAGCGATTGGAAGTGCATCCACTTGATCACCGATGTCACCGCTAAAGAGTTGGACAAGTGCACCGGTAGTATTTGTTGAAATCTTTGTACTCGTGAGCAAGTGACCGATATTTACTCGCAGTATCTTTGAATCAACCATTGGTTCAATTGCAACATCTTTATAAAAATATTTAAGAATCTCCTCTGATGTTCGGCCAGCTAGGGCCATAGATCTTGCACCCATCTGAGACATGCCAACTCCATGACCATAACCTGATCCATGGAATAAAAAGGTTGACGGGATTTCTATCGCCGAAGCAGGGGTTGTAGATAATGAAAAGAGAAAAAGAAGAGCAAGAAGTTTTCTAGACATCCTCATCGATGGCTGCACTCTTTCCGACCTGTAAAAACTCTTGGTATGCATCAATCGTTGCATCGGGAGCACCGCGTTGGACCAACTTACCCTTGTGTAACCATGCAACGTCGTTGCATACATCGCGCAGAGTGGCCATTGCATGGCTCACAAGAATCAAGGCCCGGTCATCACTGCGCAGCTCTTTGATGCGGTTAAGTGACTTCTCTTTAAACTGTGCATCTCCCGTGCTGAGTGCTTCATCGACGATCAAAATATCTGGGCGTACAGTAGCTGCGACTGAAAATGCTAAGCGTGAGAACATTCCCGATGAATATGTGCGCATTGGTGCATCGATCGCCTCTCCCAGTTCGGAAAAATCGGCAATCTCTTGAAAATGGTTTTCGATCTCATCGCGCGACATGCCTGCAGCTAAGCCGCCAAGAAATACATTGTCGCGACCAGACATCGATGGATTAAAGCCAACGCCTAAAGCCAGCAATGTGCTGACGCTGCCAAAGACTTCTATGCGACCTTGTGATGGAGGAATGATTCCGGCGATAACGCGCATCATTGAGGATTTGCCAGCACCATTTGTTCCGATGACACCTAAAACTTGGCCGTATTCGACATCGAGATTTACATTATCGAGAGCTCGAATCACGCGCGTATGTTTTGACCCACGTCCTAAAGATTTAACGCGTGCCTTTAACGTGGGTCTGCGATCGATGGCAGTTGTGTATGTAAGACCTAGACCGCGAACTGAAACTGCGATCTCATTGGTCTTGTGTGCATTAGAGACGGACAGCAAATTCACGCTCCCTTGAAAGGAAGAAATACGTACCAATTAAAAATATTCCAATCGCCCATACCAAGCCCGCTAGCAAACTAGAGGTGTGTGGGGCCTGTCCATGCACAACTGCACGAGACCAACTATCGAGAATTGGAAAGAGTGGGTTAAGAACTTCTAACGGCTTTAGCTGTGGCTTGAGCGAAGATGCCTCGTAGAGAATCGGCGAAAGATATAAAAGCGTGCGAGTTAAGTAAGGTAAGAAGCTGGCGATATCGCGGAAGTAGACATTGATACACGAGATTGTGATCGCTAGACCCAATGCGAGTAACATCGTAATCAGTAGAACTGGAAAAGCCCAGAGCATCTGCCAAGAAAAGGGAAGACCTAAAACGCTGCGGATAATTACAAAGATCACAAGTGTCGGAAGAAACTTAAATACTGCGATGACAACTGCAGAGATTGGAAGCATAATTCTTGGAAATGCAGTGTTAAGAATGAGGCGCTGACCAGCTGTAATTGATTTAACCCCACCCGTCAGCGAGTTTGCAACAAGATAAAAGAGAAATAGCGTCGCCGTTAGATGGGCATAGCGCGTGCTATCTGATGAGCCCCCAATAATGATGATTAAGAGGAAATACACGGCTGAGAGCAGCAGTGGATTAAGTACCAGCCACAGTTGACCAAAGGCTGAGTCAAAGTGTTGTTCGCGAAGTTCTGAGCGCGAGTACTCAGAGATGAATGTTCGACGCGACCAGAGTGATTTCCAGTATTTAATTAAAGGTGGCAGACCCGCTTTAAATGGCTCGTAGACCTGCAACGGTGCGCTCACAGTCGTAAGGCTACCTTACGGTGCAAGCGACTTAGGCGAGGTAAGGAAGCCCGTCCCCCAACACATATGCATAGTCAGAAGAATGAGCGGTAAAGAGATGATTTCACCCAAAGATTTTCCGATCACAATCGATGCCAGCAGAATGAAGAGTGCATAGACAAGGGTTGGGAGAAGAAAGATTATCGATATGAAAGCACCAAGAATTATTGATAACGCAGATACCAAAACTGTAAAAGGTGGAGCTAAATATCTATAATTAATTGTTCCTTCATGGCGACGTGAAACAACACGTCGCCAACGACCATACTCAAAGTATTGACGTGCAAGTGCGCTCACTGTTGAACGGGGACGATAAGTAACAACTAAGCGGGGATCAAAGTAGATAAGACCGCCTGTAGCACGCAGACGAAAATTTAACTCCCAGTCCTGGGCACGAGTAAAGCGTTCATCAAAACCACCAACTGCAAGTAATGCCTCTTTTCTAAAGGCTCCTAAATAGACAGTGTCGACGGCGCCTGCGATACCGCCTGTATGAAAACGTGATGCCCCAACTCCAAATTCACTGCGCATCGCACGTGCAACTGCGCGCTCAAATACACTCTTACCCATCGCAGCCATTACACCGCCAACATTGACGGCGCCGCTTTGCGTAAGAATCTCTAGAACTAGAGACAAGTAGTTCGGTGGAATCTCTGAGTGGCCATCGACGCGCACAATATTTGAATACTGCGAACTCTTAACTGCAAGATTCAATCCCGCTGCAGTGCGGCCTGTAGGATTTGCAACAATTACTACTCGTGAATCAGCCTGTGCCAGATCCTGCGCAATGGCCTCAGTCCCATCCGAGGATGGCCCAATCGCTAAAACTACTTCGAATTGGCCTTGAAAATCCTGTGACAAGATTGCGTGCACGGAGTCGGCTAAGTGCGCAGCCTCATTGCGCACTGGAAGAATTACTGAGATTTCACGCTTCGGTGAGCCATATAACTCATTTGCTGATGTCGTCATAACCCCACCACCGTATCGCTGAAGTAGTCTTCGCCTGTGAAAGCGACGCGACCTATTCGAATTATTACCTCACTCTCCCTCGCCGTCGTTGCGATCTCGGCCATTGCATGGCTGGGTCTAGGTCAGGTCAGCGGGGCAATAGAGCGCATAGATGTCTTTAGCTCACTTGGTAAGCGCCCAGATAAACCATCGAGCGCACTTAACTATTTACTTGTTGGCTCTGATACTCGCGAAGGGCTAACAAAAGAACAGTCCAAACTCTTGCTTGTGGGAACAACAAAAGCCGCTGCCGGTGCACGCTCTGACACCATGCTTTTAGTACACATCAGTAAATCCCGGGATAAGGCGACGATTATTTCGATTCCACGTGACTCTCTAGTAACTATTCCTGAGCACAAATCATCTATTTATAAAGATCGAACTGTCGCCGCAGCTAGTGGCAAAATTAACTCTGCCTTTGCCTGGGGCGGTGCACCGCTACTTATTCAAACTATTGAAAATGAAACCGGTGTTCGTATCGATCACTATGTTGAAATCGGCTTTGCAGGATTTGCTGGGATGGTTGATTCACTCGGTGGAATCGAAGTCTGTTCAAAGAAGGACATCGATGACCCCAATAGCCACCTTGTCATGAGTGCAGGTGTACATACCCTCGATGGAATAGAGGCACTCAAATACGTGCGTACCCGTGACTTTGATGGAATGGGTGACTTGGGCCGCATGCAACGCCAACAGCAGTTCATGAGCGCTGTGCTACGCAAAGTTACGAGCACTGGCATACTGCTCAATCCCGTTAAGTTAGTGAGCTTCTTTAACGCTGCAATTGCAACGGTTAAAACAGATTCACAGCTCGATACCAGCGATTTAATCACTCTTGCTAAACAGCTTAAGAATCTCTCTGCGAGCAAGGTGCGTACTCTCACAATTCCACTGGGTAATACCAATGCCCGCGTGCCCGGAGTTGGTTCGGTAGTTATATGGGACAAGGTTTTGGCCCCCGATCTATTTAATCGCTTGCGTGAAGATCTTCCTCTCGTTGATGAGCTCACACCTTCGCTATCGGCATCATCGAGCGCCTCTGCCACACCAACAATCGTCGATAAATTCAAGACGCGAACCGCCGATGAAAATCCATGCGGAGCGCTGAAGTAAACTCATGTCCATGAACTCAACGCTCTCGGTTATTGGCTGCGGATATTTAGGTGCAACACATGCAGCCTGTATGTCATCCCTTGGTTTCACCGTCATTGGTGTTGATACAGATCCAGTCAAGGTTGCGATGCTCTCCCGCGGCGAGCTCCCTTTTTATGAGCCCGGCCTAGATACGTTATTAGCCCAAGAGATTAAAACTGGCCGCTTAACATTTACAACTGATTTCTCTGCTATAGCCGATGCCGACATTCACTTTGTCTGTGTTGGTACACCCCAGAGCAAGGATGGATTAGCCGCTGATCTGACCTACGTGAAATCGGCAGTTGCTGCAGTTGCACCTCATTTAAAGGAGGGCGCACTCGTAGTTGGAAAATCAACGGTCCCAGTCGGAACGGCCCAATCTCTACGCGAACAGCTTGCACAGATAGCGCCACAGGCCGACCTTGCATGGAACCCAGAGTTTCTACGTGAGGGCTTTGCCATTGAAGATACGTTGACACCTAACCGCCTTGTCGTTGGTGTTGCCAATGATCGCGCCGAGCAGATTCTCAAAGATGTCTATGCACCCATCCTCGCCCTTGGTACTCCTTGGATTCGCGCCGATCTTCCAACTGCCGAACTCGTTAAGGTAGCTGCCAACTCATTTCTTGCGACAAAGATCTCATTTATTAATGCCATGGCTGAAGTCTGCGAAGCCGCTGGCGGAGATATCACTGTTCTTGCAAAGGCAATCGGTTATGACCCACGTATCGGTAGCCGCTTCTTACAAGCAGGAATTGGTTTCGGCGGTGGCTGTCTACCTAAAGATATCCGTGCATTTATGGCCCGCGCCGAAGAGCTTGGTGCCAAGCAGGCACTTGAATTTTTGCGAGAGATTGATGCAATTAACTTACGTGCCCGCCAACGTGTGATTGACGTTGTACGCAGTGATTTATCCGAGGATTTAACGCAGTACACAATCGCAGTGTTAGGTGCGACCTTTAAGCCAGATAGTGATGATGTGCGCGACTCCCCTGCACTCGATATCGCTGTGCAGTTGCACGCCGCCGGCGCCACTGTTGTTGTACACGATCCCAAAGGTATCGAGCCCGCCCGCAAGCGCTTTCCTAACCTCACCTTTGCAGAGTCTGTGAGCGATTGCGTCAAAGGTGCTGATTTAATTCTGCACTTAACTGAGTGGAAAGAGTACCGAGCCCTTGATCCTTTAGTGATCGGAACGTTAGTGAAAAATAAGATGATTATCGATGGACGCAACGCCCTCGATCGTGATCTATGGCGAAGCGCGGGTTGGAAGTTCCACGCATTAGGACGCAGCGATTAACGAGAGCGAAGTAATCGACGCGCTCCTTGCAATGAAGGTGTGGGCGGTCGTTGGTCTTGGTAATAATCCAGATCGCGCAGCCTTTGGTGTTGCCAAACTATTACAGGACAAGGGTCATCAGATTATTCCGGTCTACCCACGCGCCGAAGTCGTACATGGGGAGATTGGTTATAAGGCACTGAGTGAGATTCCAGTACAGGTCGATGTCGTTGACTGCTTTGTGAACTCATCCATAGTGGGAAAGGTTGTCGATGAAGCGATTGCAATCGGTGCAAAGGCCGTTTGGCTTCAGTTAGATGTTATCGATGAACCTGCAGTTGCTCGGGCACAGGCCGCAGGTTTATTGACGGTGATGGATCGTTGTCCAGCGATTGAATATCGAAGCCGCTAACTAAAATCCAGTTTTTTGATTTCGACGAGATGTTAAGTTCGCAGCCTTTGCCTTTGCTTCAGTGTTAATCTCTTTCAGAGCTTGAGCTACCTTCGCTGAGATTGCAGCATCAGAGGCTCCTAAAATGCGCGCGGCAAGAAGCGCGGCATTCTTAGCGCTTCCTACACCGACCGTTGCAACTGGGATTCCTGCAGGCATCTGCACAATAGAGAGAAGTGAATCCATTCCATCTAAGTTTTTAAGCGCAATTGGAACACCGATGACAGGCAGGGTAGTAAGAGATGCAACCATGCCTGGTAGATGTGCAGCCCCGCCTGCACCGGCGATAATTACTTTGTAGCCTTTGGCGGCAGCGCTCTGTGCAAACTCCACCATTTCAACTGGCATGCGATGAGCAGAGACAACATCGGCATCGTAGGAGATTCCGAGTTCATCCAAAGTTTTAGCTGCCTCTTCCATGATGGGCCAGTCAGAGTCTGATCCCATGATTAGTGCAACATCACTCATCGATTTCTCCGCTCATGTAATCAAGGGCGTGCTGGACTTCGTGGCTTAATTCTACGGCGTCATTGCCTAAGAGAGTTACATGAGCAATCTTGCGACCTGGGCGCACATCTTTCTTGTAGTGATGGAACTTTAAGCCTGGATTTCTTGCCATCAGGTGCAGATATGGTCGATACATATCTGTTTTGCTCGAGCCAAGGATATTTCCCATAACGGCAACAGGTGCGCTCATCGATGTATCCCCGAGTGGTAGATCTAAAACCGCGCGCAGATGCTGCTCGAACTGTGATGTCACCGAACCTTCGATAGTCCAGTGGCCCGAGTTGTGGGGACGCATGGCGAGCTCGTTAATAAATAGTTGATCACCTTTAACAAACATCTCAACTGCCATCACACCAATAAGACTGATCTCCTGTGCAATATCTAGCGCCAATTTCTGCGCCTTTGTGCTCATCTCATGGCTCAACTGCGGTGCTGGCGTAAGAGTCATTGTGCAGATTCCATCAACCTGCATAGTCTGTGTAGGCGCCCATGAACTTGCCTGGCCATGAGGTGAGCGGGCGACCATTACTGCGATCTCATAGTCAAATTCGACGAGCTCTTCGATCAGAACCTTTCCTACCTCTGCGATGAGTGCACTTAACTCATTCTCAGAATTTATTTTCCATACTCCGCGGCCGTCATATCCCCCTGAGATCGCCTTGGCAATCAATGGATATCCACTCACACCAAGCGCTGTAGTTACAACGCTAGATTTTGGCGAAGGAAAGTTGCTCAACCGTTGGCGCATCTGCGCCTTATCTTGTGAGTAAATAAATGCACTAGAGCTCGGTCTTACAACAACTCCTGCAGATTCAAGGGCCTTAATGACACTCAATGGAATTAACTCGTGTTCAAAAGTTATGACATCGCACCTCTTGGCAAACTCAAGGACAGTATTGACATCTGCATAATCACCGACAACATAGTGTGCAATCTGTGCACCACTGTCGTCAGAACTCTGCGCTAATAAAAGGAGATTAATGCCGAGGTCGGCCGCTGGTGCAACGCTCATTCGGGCGAGCTGACCCGCACCTATGATGCCAACGGTAGGGAAGGAATCGCTCACTGGCTTATCGTAGATGAACTATGTCACCGGCTTGAACGTGGGCTCCAGTATCTAATATCAACTCGCCTCGACCGCTTATAGATACAGCTACTGCGCTCTCTATCTGGCCATCTGGATACTCCACTCGAACTTTACGCCCAATTGTGGCGCTCATCTGGCGATAGGTGGCCATTATTTCATCGCTACCACTATCCCAATTCACAAAGTTGGTTTCAAAGATTTTTAGTAGATCAGGTAGTAATTGGTTTCGAGTTAAAGATTGCGCACCTTCGATAAAAATCGATGTAGCTGTTGGCACTGGAAGCTCTGAAGGCTCCATTGCAACATTTATTCCGATACCTATAACTACCCCATTACCTATTACCTCTGTAATAAGCCCCGATACTTTTTTATTGTGTATTAAAATATCGTTGGGCCACTTTACTTGTGCATTGAACGCAGAAAGTCTCTGCGCAACACTGACGCCGGCAATCAGCGGAATCCATCCCCAATCATCTCGATTTCTTTGTGGCTCGATATAGAAAGAAAATAAAAGAGCACTTGACTTTGGCGCATCGAAAGTTCGCGTTAAGCGTCCACGTCCCGCACTTTGATATTCAGCGGCAATAACATCACCTGCGCGTGCATCACCGGCTCGCACTAACGCGACTAAATCGCTCTGTGTCGATGCCGTGAGTTCAACCACGCTTACTCGCCAGTACTGCGTCACTGCGGCGTTGATTACCAAACTATCGAGGGGCGTGCTTAGCATTTCTCTCTCCACGCCTAGTACCGTAGGGGCATGAGCCGTGATATGCATACAACTGCCGGAAAAATCGAAGATCTACGCGCACGAGTCGAGGAAGCAGTTCACGCTGGTTCGGCACGTGCGGTAGAAAAGCAACATGCCAAGGGTAAGAACACTGCTCGCGAGCGCATTGCGATGCTTGTCGATGAGGATTCATTTACCGAGATCGATGAGTTCGCACGCCACCGTTCGACTCAGTTCGGTATGGAGAAGAACCGTCCCTATGGTGATGGCGTTGTCATTGGCACTGCAACCGTTGATGGCCGCCCGATCGCGTTGTATTCGCAGGACTTCACAATTATGGGTGGCTCTCTCGGTGAGGTCCACGCAGATAAGATCGTCAAGATCGCAGCCTTTGCATTAAAGAGTGGCATCCCGCTTATTGGAATAAATGACTCAGGTGGTGCACGTATTCAAGAGGGCGTTGCATCACTATCTGGCTATGGCAAAATCTTTCGTCTCAATACTCGCTCATCTGGTGTTATCCCCCAGATCTCATTAATTCTTGGTCCTTGTGCCGGCGGTTCTGCCTACTCACCTGCGCTCACAGACTTCACAGTTATGGTCAATGAGACATCACACATGTTTATTACTGGCCCAGATGTCATAAAAACCGTCACTGGCGAAGAAGTAGATATGGAAGAGCTCGGCGGTGCGCGTACACACAACACTAAGACCGGTAACTCACACTACTTGGCCGAAAATGAGTCCGACGCCATTGATTACGTTAAGGCACTTCTCTCCTATCTACCATCAAATAATATGGATAGTGCGCCACATCTGCCTCCGACGCAGTCGCTAGATAAGACGGCTACCGATATCGCTCTGGATACTTTGATTCCAGATAATACAAATCAGCCATACGACATGAAGGTTTTGATCCAAGCACTTGTAGATGAGGGCGAGTTCCTTGAAGTACACGCGCTCTATGCACCAAATATCATTGTTGGCTTTGCGCGTATTGAAGGTGAATCCATTGGAATCATTGCTAACCAACCATCGCAACTAGCTGGTACTTTAGATATTATTTCAAGTGAAAAAGCCGCGCGCTTCCTGCGCTTCTGCGATGCATTTAATATTCCAATCTTGACCCTCGTTGATGTGCCTGGATTCCTGCCAGGCACCGAACAAGAGTGGGATGGAATCATCCGCCGAGGTGCCAAACTGCTCTATGCCTACGCCGAGGCATCGGTCCCACTTGTAACACTTATTACTCGCAAGGCCTACGGCGGCGCATTTATCGTTATGGGATCAAAGTATCTGGGTAGTGATATAAATTTTGCATGGCCTAGCGCCGAGATTGCAGTTATGGGTGCACAGGGTGCGGTCAATATTCTCTACCGCAAAGAGCTTGCCGATGCTAAAGATCCTGCGAGTAGGCGCACTGAATTAGTTAACGACTACAACGAATCATTAGCCAATCCATACTTAGCCGCCGAGCGCGGGACAATCGATACAGTTATTGAGCCAAACCAGTCACGGGCATATATCACTAAGGCATTTAGAACATTAAAAACTAAACGCGATACTCTGCCAGCGCGCAAGCATGGAAATATTCCGCTGTAATGGAGTTTTCAATTATAAAAGGTGCAGCCACTACCGAAGAGTTAATGGCTATTGAGCATGCGATCTCACTGCACAAACGTGAAGAGTTAAGACCAGTAATCCGTAAAAGTTCATTTGGCCGCCCACAGCTGCGTAAACCTTTTAACAAAAGCTTTCGCTTCGGCCGATCGAATTAATCCCTCAATGCCAAAGATAATCCTTGCTTCTGCCTCCACATCACGTCGGCGCTTACTTGAATCTGCAGGATTAACACCGATCATTATGATCAGCCATGTCGATGAAGAGAGCGAGTTTTTTAACGCCCTATCCCCGGCCGATATGGTAATCGCACTAGCAATTACTAAGGCACACACAATCCTTGGGCAGATCGATTTCCCGGCGATAATTATCGGCTGTGATTCAACATTTGAATTTGATGCTCAATCTTTAGGCAAACCAGGCACACCAAAGATCGCTTTCGAACGGGCAAAGCGTGTTCAAGGCAACTCCGGCCTACTACACACGGGCCACTGCCTCATTGATACAGTTAAACAGCGCGAAATCTCGGGCATCGTTACAACTAAAGTCACCTTTGATTCGATGAGTGATGATGAGATTAATGATTACATTGGCAGTGGTGAGCCTTTGCATGTTGCCGGAGGCTTTACTCTCGATGGTTTTAGCTCGCCATTTATCCCTTCGATTGAGGGCGATTACACCAACGTTGTTGGAATTTCGATGCCCTTTATTAGAAAGGCCTTCGCCCAACTTGGATATTCATGGCCAGAGGTTAAGGTCATGCAATGAAACGGGTATTAATAGCTAACCGTGGTGAAATTGCAGTCCGCGTCATACGCGCATGCAAAGACCATGGGCTAGAGAGCGTCGCTGTTTACTCGGAAGAGGATCGCACCGCCATACATACCGGCATGGCAGATTCTGCATACTCATTGACTGGTACAACTGCGGCACAGACATATTTAAATATTGAAAAACTTATTGCGCTAGCACTTAAATCTGGTGCCGATGCAGTGCACCCTGGTTATGGCTTTTTATCTGAGAATGCAAACTTTGCTCAAGCTGTTATTGATGCCGGTTTAATTTGGATTGGGCCACCGCCTGCTGCAATCCGGGCACTCGGAGATAAGGTTTCTGCCCGTAAAATCGCAGCAAAGGCTGGTGCTCCTTTAGTTGCCGGTACTAAAGATCCAGTTGAGGGACATGAAGAGATCACTGCCTTTGCTAAAGAGCATGGCCTACCAGTTGCAATTAAGGCCGCACATGGCGGCGGCGGGCGTGGTTTAAAGGTTGCTCGCACGATGGAGGAGATTCCCGAGCTCTTTGCATCGGCGGTACGCGAGGCAATTAGTGGCTTTGGGCGCGGTGAGTGTTTTGTTGAGCGCTACTTAGATAAGCCCCGCCACGTTGAAACACAGGTTTTGGTTGATATGCATGGACATGCCGTAGTTGTCAGCACCCGTGATTGTTCATTGCAGCGACGCCACCAAAAATTAGTAGAAGAAGCTCCCGCTCCATTTTTAACCGATGCTCAAAATGAAGAGCTCTATCGCTCAAGTAAAGCAATTATGAAAGAGGCGGGATACATCGGTGCGGGTACTTGCGAGTTTTTAGTTGGCCTCGATGGAACAATCTCATTTCTTGAAGTAAATACACGATTACAAGTCGAACATCCGGTGAGCGAAGAGGTTACTGGTATCGATTTAGTGCGCGAACAGTTCAGGATTGCAATGGGTGAACCATTGGGCTTCGATGATCCGCTAATCCGGGGCCACTCCATCGAATTTCGTATTAATGGCGAGGATCCAGGGCGATCATTTTTACCGGCACCGGGACGTATCACGCAGTGGGTTATTCCAACTGGTCCTGGTGTACGAGTAGATGCCGGCTTTAAAAATGGTGATACTATCGGTGGAAACTTTGATTCACTTCTTGCAAAGTTAATCATTACGGGTGCAACTCGCCAACAGGCCATCGAACGTGCGCGCAGAGCACTTGCAGAGTTTTCAATCGATGGCTTAGCTACAGCTCTTCCCTTTCACCGTGCCATAGTTGAAGATCCTGCATACACTGAGATTTTCAAGGTATATACAAGTTATATTGAAAACGAGTTTGTGAATACGATCCCAGCATTTACAGCCACCACCGAGCCACTTCAGTCACATATGGCGCCCGAACATCTGGTAACTGAGATAAATGGAAAACGTTTTGAGATAATGGTGCATGCTCCAAAACCCATTGTTAAGCGCCATCGTGCTAAGGCCGGTATGGCGGGTGGATCGGGTGGATCTGCTCTTTCTAGCCCCATGCAAGGCACAGTTGTAAAGATCGCCGTTGAAGTCGGTGCCACCGTTCACGTTGGTGATTTAATCATCGTCCTTGAAGCGATGAAGATGGAACAGCCACTAATGGCCCACAAATCAGGAGTAATCTCTAACCTGACGGCGGTTATTGGTGCCACGGTTTCTAGCGGAACCATTCTCTGTGAGATTATTGACGCATGACATCGAACGAACTTCTCTATAGCGATCCATTAGCGTGTGCAACTCTAGCCGGGCAAGAGATTATTACACGCACTGGCGTTGCATCACATGATGTCGCACTTGTTATGGGTTCGGGTTGGGTGAGCGCCGTTGATGCACTCGGCACGCCCGCCTATGAGTGTAATGCCGAAGAGTTAACTGGATTTCTACCTCCAACTGTTGAAGGCCACTCTGGAAAAGTTCGCTCCTATGTAATTGAGGCCGATGGAAAGAAAGTACGTGCGCTCGTCTTCTTAGGCCGCACACATTTATACGAAGGTAAAGGTGTCGAACCAGTTGTTCATAGTGTTCGCGCAGCGGTTAAAGCTGGTTGCAAGATCATTATTCTGACAAATGCCTGTGGTGGAATAAATACAAAGTTCTCAGTTGGACAGCCAGTTTTGATCCGGGATCACATATCGTTGACTGCAGTATCGCCATTATCGGGTGCAGTTTTTGTAGATTTGACGGATCTATATAGCAAACGAATCCGTGAAATTGTAAAGCGTGAGGATTCAACTCTGGATGAAGGTGTCTATGTTCATTGGCGCGGACCAACCTATGAAACTCCGGCGGAAATCCATATGATGCGCACGATGGGCGGGGATTTAGTGGGCATGTCCACAGTGCCTGAGGCGATTGCCGCACATGCTTTAGGTGCTGAAATTCTCGGAATCTCATTAGTGACAAATGCCGCCGCTGGAGTCACTGGCGAAAAACTCAATCATGAAGAGGTTATTGCCGCGGGTAAAGCCGCCGCTGATCGTATGGGCGCACTTCTCAAGGGTGTTATTCCAAAGTTATTCTAAGAACATGGATCTACGCATAGAGGTACAAGCATGGATTGATGATGATCCAGATCCAGTCACGGCTCGGCAGTTACAAGGATGGCTCGATACTAATAATGAAGAAGAGCTACATACATCTTTTGCTGGCTTCCTCGCTTTTGGTACTGCTGGTTTGCGTGGAGCTGTACGACCTGGTCCATCGGGAATGAACCGCGCAGTCGTTGGCCGCACCGCGGCAGCGATTGCTGCATATATGAAAGAGCGAAATTTAACCTCCGTTGTTATTGGGCGCGATGCACGCCATGGCTCACAGGAATTCACCCTCGAAACTGCGCAGATTATGAGTGGTGCTGGGATGAAGGTCTATGTACTGCCCCGTGTGCTACCTACGCCAGTCTTAGCTTTTGCAACCAATGAATTGAAATGTGATGTTGGAATCATGGTGACAGCCAGCCATAATCCACCGCAAGATAATGGCTACAAAGTTTATTTGGGTGGCACAGTCGATGGAATCCACTACCGAGGATCTCAAATTGTTTCACCTACCGATGAATCTATCGCCGCACACATCGATGCAATAACAACTCTGGCTAGCAAACCCCGTGGCACCGAGTGGAGCCTTGTTGATGAGGAGATCATTAGAAAATATGTAAGCATCACCGCCGCGATTGCTAACAAGCCAGGTAATTTGAAGATTGTTTACACTGCGATGCATGGTGTTGGCACCGAAACACTTCTACAGGTCTTCCAGAAAGCAGGTTTACCTCCACCAATCCTGGTTGATGCACAGGCATATCCCGACCCAGATTTTCCAACTGTGGCATTTCCTAACCCGGAAGAGCCAGGTGCAATTGATTTAGTGTTAGAAACAGCACGGGCATGTGATGCAGATTTAGTGATTGCTAACGACCCTGATGCCGATAGATGTGCAGCTGCCATCAATGATCCCGTTACTGGTTGGCGAATGTTACGCGGGGATGAGTTAGGTGCCATCTTCGGCGAAGTTATTGCACGCCAGAGCAAAAATGGAATCTTGGCTAATTCAATTGTCTCCTCAACGATTCTGAGCAAGATAGCCGAGCACTACCACTTAGAGTTTAAGCAGACACTTACCGGCTTTAAATGGCTCGCAAAGATTGATGGACTTACCTTTGGTTATGAAGAGGCCATTGGCTATGCAGTTGATCCAATCACCGTTAATGATAAGGATGGAATCTCTGCAGCGATTAAATTGGTCCAGATCGCGACTGATTTAGCGGCAGAAGGAAAAACACTTTTAGATTTGCTAGATGAAATCTGGCTACGACATGGCTTTCATGCAACTGAACAGATTTCAATTCGCTTAACCGATCTATCTCAAGTCGCTATTATCATGGGCCGCCTGCGTAAGAATTCACCTGCAGTGATTGCTGGTTACCGAGTTACTTCAATCGATGATCTATCAAAACCTACAGATGGGTTGCCACCTACTGATGGTCTGCGCATTTGGTTAGATGGCACCATCCGAATAATTATTCGCCCTAGCGGAACCGAGGCGAAGATGAAGTGTTACATTGAGGTTATTGAAAAAGATTGCGCGCGAGCCCATGTTGTTCTGAATCAATTACGAGCCCCATTAAAGGAATTGCTATCATGAGTTTTTACGGCTTAGTCGATGGCTCTGATGCCTCCCTCAAAAATTATCTGGGCTCTCTTTCTGGTGTAGACCACGTTGGCGCTGATGCACGTGCTGCCATGTTGGCAACACGCAGCATTAAGACAACATCAAAGCGCTGGGCGATTGATATCGCGATTTCTATGGTGGATTTAACCACGCTCGAAGGTGCAGATACTCCTGGAAAAGTTCAAGCGCTATGTACTAAGGCGGTGCGCCCAGATCCAACTGACTCATCGGTACCAAGTGTCGGTGCCGTCTGTGTCTATAACGATATGGTCGCCGTTGCGCGCAAACACTTAGATTTAATAGGGGGCGCACATGTTGGTGTCGCTGCCGTATCAACGGCATTTCCATCGGGCCGGGCATCTATGCCGGTAAAGCTTCAAGATACACGTGATGCCCTAGATGCAGGAGCATCAGAGATCGATATGGTTATTGACCGTGGAGCTTTCTTAAGTGGTGATTACATCGGTGTATTTAATGAGATCGTACAGATCCGAGAGCTTTGCGGCACGCGCGCACATCTAAAAGTTATCTTTGAAACCGGCGAGCTTGTTACATACGACAATGTTCGCAAAGCTTCTTTCTTGGCAATGGCCGCTGGCGCCGATTTTATTAAAACATCAACTGGCAAGGTTGCACCAGCTGCAACAGCCCCTGTCATCCTCGTGATGCTAGAGGCCGTACGTGATTTTTACCAGATGACACAGGCCCGTATCGGTGTAAAGCCAGCAGGTGGAATCAGAAATACAAAGGATGCGATTAAGCAGTTAGTGCTAGTTAATGAGGTTGCCGGCCCAGAATGGCTCACGCCATCTCTCTTTCGTATCGGGGCTAGTGCCCTGTTAAATGATTTATTAATGCAGCGCATGAAATTGGATGATGGCTACTACGCTAGTCCTGCATACGTGACGATTGATTAATGGAGAGCCCAGTGAGCTTTGACTACGCACCAGCACCTGAATCAAGGGCCATTGTCTCGATTAAGCCTAAGTACGGCCACTTTATCGGCGGTAAGTTTGTTGCAGGAAGCAAGCACTTTCCAACGATAAACCCCGCAACCGAAGAGGTTTTAAGTCAGATTGCATTGGCGGGTAAGGCAGAAGTCGATGCGGCGGTAAAGGCTGCACGCAAGGCATATACAACTACCTGGTCAAAAATGAGCGGCAGAGAGCGTGGTAAATACCTATTCCGTATTGCCCGCATCATGCAGGAGCGTGCACGCGAGTTTGCTGTCCTTGAAACTTTAGATAATGGCAAGCCAATCCGGGAGTCACGCGATGTCGATATTCCATTGGCAGCGGCGCACTTTTTCTATCACGCAGGTTGGGCCGACAAGCTCGAGTTCGCAGGTCTTGGTACATCGACTAAGCCGCATGGAGTTGCAGGTCAGATAATTCCCTGGAATTTTCCATTGCTCATGTTGTCTTGGAAAATCGCACCAGCACTTGCTGCAGGCAACACCGTAGTTCTAAAGCCCGCCGAGAGCACATCTCTTACCGCACTTTTATTTGCCGAAGTCTGCCAACAGGCTGAACTTCCAGCCGGTGTTGTCAATATCGTTACCGGTGATGGATCAACTGGCGCACTCATCGTTAATCATCCCGGCATCGACAAGATTGCATTTACTGGATCGACTGAAGTTGGAAAGATTATCGCCCGCGCAGTTGCGCCAACACCCAAGAGCGTGACTCTCGAACTCGGTGGCAAGGCTGCCAACATCATCTTTGAAGATGCGGCGATCGATGAGGCGATTGAGGGCATCGTTAACGGAATCTTCTTTAACCAGGGCCATGTCTGTTGCGCAGGATCTCGTTTGATTCTGCAGGAAAACATAGCCGAGGAAGTGCTAGAGAAGTTAAAAAAACGTATGGCGCAAATTCGTCTAGGCGACCCTATGGATAAGAACACTGATTTAGGTGCAATCAATAGCAAAGAGCAGTTACTTAAGATTCGCGAGCTATCTGCTTCAGGTGATGCCGAAGGCGCACAGCGTTGGAGTGCACCCTGTGATCTACCTACAAAGGGCTTTTGGTTTGCGCCTACAATCTTTACAGGTGTTACTCAGTCGCACCGTATCGCACGTGAAGAGATCTTCGGTCCAGTGCTCTCAGTCTTAACATTTAGAACTCCGCAAGAGGGTATAGATAAGGCTAATAACACTCCTTTTGGTCTCTCTGCCGGTGTTTGGAGTGAGAAGGGCTCGCGTATTTTGTGGGCTAGCCAACAGCTTCGCGCAGGAGTCGTCTGGGCAAATACATTTAATAAGTTTGATCCAGCTTCACCTTTTGGTGGTTACAAAGAGTCTGGCTGGGGTCGCGAGGGCGGACGACATGGTTTAAGTGCATATTTGAAGGGAGTTAGCCATGAGTAATCGCATCGATGTAAAAAAGACATATAAGTTATTTATTAATGGTGCATTCCCTCGCAGTGAATCAGGCAGAACCTATGAGATCAAAAACGCAAAAGGTGTTTTTATTGCCAACCCTTGTTTGGCATCGCGCAAAGATTTAAAGGATGCCGTTGTCGCTGCCCGCGCAGCGCAATCTGGTTGGAACAAGGCATCGGCCTACAACAAGGGGCAGATTCTCTATCGTATCGCTGAGATGCTAGAAGGACGTCGTGCACAGTTCGTAAATGAAATAATTTTGGTTACTGGAGTTACTAAAGTAAAGGCAGAGAAAGAGGTAACAGATTCCGTAGATCGCTTAGTCTGGTATGCCGGTTGGAGCGATAAACTCTCATCGCTATCAGGGGCTCTTAATCCCGTTGCAGGTCCGTACTACAACTTCACTGTGCCAGAGAGTATGGGCGTAATCGCTGCAATCGCACCCGAGACACAGTCGCTGCTTGGTCTCATCGATGCAATAGCGCCGATAATCGTGGGCGGAAATACTATTGTGGTCTTGGCCAGCACTAAAGCGCCACTTTCTGCGATGAGCTTTGCCGAAGTAATTGCCACTAGTGATGTTCCTGCCGGTGTTATTAATATCTTGACCGGTAAAAAAGATGAGATTGCGCCATGGATGGCATCACATATGGATATCGACGGCTTTGATATCTCAGCTCTTGCCGCCACATCACATGGCGCCATTCGTATCGCAGGGGCTGAAAACTTAAAGCGAATCTATAGTTTTAAATCGGCCGATCCAGGACGGATTCTGGCATTTTTGGAGAATAAAACTGTCTGGCATCCGATAGGGCTCTAAGACCACTCTTTATCAATGGTTGTCAGCCACAACTGGCGCACGGCCTCAACATCTAGATCCATAACAACTCGCACCTTTGCCGAATCCTCAAGAGCTAATGGCTCTAGATCTTTAAGGAAGGCATCGCGCCGATCGCAAATAGTCTGTCCCCGCGCCGGACCCGATGATGTATCGACTACGACATCAAACATCTGCGTAGTAAATAATTGCGGAAGAATTGCACATGCGACTGCGCCGTAGTCACCAAGAGTTATTGGCGATATATGTAGGCGCTCAATAAATGCTTCGATGAGTGAGCCTGCGAACTGTGGGGCCGAATCCGATGAAGTTTTCAAACGAGCCGCTTCTTCACTCGTAACTCCAAGACGCATAAAGACATCTAGACCATACATTGTTATTGGAACGCCACTTTGAAAAACAATTGCTGCAGCCTCTGGATCGTGCCAGATATTGAATTCGGCGGCGGCGGTTGCATTGCCAGCAGATGCTGAACCACCCATTAAAACTATTCGATGAATTTTTTTGGCCGTTTTTGGAAAAGCTCTCAAAAAGAGTGCAATGTTTGTAAGCGGTGCAACTGGTACTAATGTCACTGGATCTTTCGATCCTTCAATTAAATCACGCAGTAGCTCAACGGCAGATCGCGGATCTACTCTTCGATGAGATGGTGCTATCCCAAGATCACCCATTCCATCGGCTCCATGAACGTACTCTGCGTA
>CAXNDE010000008.1:0-20439 GCA_964201135.1 Candidatus Planktophila sp. | reverse complement strand
TTCAACATTCCAAAGTTCAGGAGCACCGCCATCGGTCAACCCACGATCTTGCAACATTGTTCCCATCGCACCATCGGATGTCAGTGTCGCCTTTTCAAGGGCCTCATAGATTGCAGACATTATTTTTCTCCCATAGTTTGAAGTAGTGCTTCTAGTTTTTCAACGCTGAGTTCGTTTTCTAATTCGGCAGCGATACGCGCTGCAAGAAGATCAGGTGTATCGGTTGCCTCAACCCATGGATCGCGATTCCAGCCAGCGGTGTAAGCATCTGCATCGATCTCACCAAGGCGCATCGCTGCCTCATCAATTGCCTCTTGGAAGCGGGAAGCGAGCATGACTTTAATAGTTGTTTCGCCTGCACGTGCAATGACCATTGATGGTATTTCACGCCAGCGCATGATTTGATATTGGCTCATAAGGCTAATTCTATAGGGCGAAATCATGGCTCTATACTCTTAAAAGGTGTGGCCTAAGGGGCACGATGAATCTTTAAGATCACATTTCGATCGCTTGCTCGCCCACACCACCAGTTGACATCATGGCTTGCACCAAGTTCAGCCCGTTTCTGCCAGATATTTGCACTCAAAACTCTCGATAGCGCTGCAATTTCTAATGGGCTTGTTGCATCACCGTATCCACTGCCGCCTGCATGATCAACAATGCTAAGCCCAAAATAGATGTCTCCAACAGCATCTCTAACTATTTCGATTGTGCGTGACTGCTGGGGCCAATCGGCATGTGATGCCGTTTCAATCTGCCAGAAACCACGTACCTCTTCTTCGGGTCCAATCCACTTAATGTGGTGGCGATGTTCGTGGCCTGCAAACCATGCGATGAGCTTTGGATATTTCAGGAGCATCTCTTGAATCTCTTCGACACAGACGCGTCGCCCAGTGGGTGCATAACCATTAAACATTGTGCTTAATGGATGGTGAGAGGCAAGGACTATAGGTCGATCCGAAGAGGCAACTTCGCGCTCTAGCCATTCGAACTGTTCGACATCGAGGGAGCCCTGCCAACCACCGAATTCATTGACGCTATCAATAACAATCAGTTTCACCCCGCCAACATGAGTTGAGTAGTACATATGTTTCTTATCGATGTGCTCTTGTGTAAAGCCATGACCTTTAGGCAGTCCAGGAGATGCAACGTGCATCGCCGCATACTCACCACGCAGCACTGCACGGCGTTCGACATCGGCACTCACTTGTGTAAAAGGTGCATCCAAGGCTGGTGGATAACTCGCAGGGCCAATCTCTTGAAAACTTGAGAGTACATCGGCAAGGCTCACATCCGAAGGCAGATCTGTGTAGCGCTTATCGCCAATCATTGCGGCATTAATCTTTGCTTCGGGTGCAACCGTGCCCTGCAAGAGCGCATCGTGATTTCCATGCACGGCAAACCACGGAAATTGAAGTCCTGTAGCTTTAAATGGGAGGCGACAAGAGTTTAAAAGATTGGGCACAACGGGAAATCCATACTTTGCCCGTGCATCATCATCTTCTTTTCCTACAGGGGTTCCGTGTGGATGCCAATACCGTGTGTCGTAATGCTCGGCACCATCATCGATGACACCTTCATATCGCTTGTGATCTCCTGAGTCAGGGCGAAAATCCAAACCATCTAATAGCGCTAAGTACCAACTGACCTCATTTAACTGGGCATTATCAGTTGTATCTCCAGTAATAATGGCACCATCGATCGCATGGCCAGAAAGTGGGCCAGTAGTAATCGTGTTAAGTGATTGAATCATTGCTTCAACAACATGAGGTGAAAGCATCGCTTGCGGACGGTAGGTACCGATAGTGCCAACTTTTTCACGGATAGGACTATCGGGATCGGCCCAACGATCTAGATACTCAGGACGCGTTGGTGATTGTGCATCGCACACATGTAAGTCGGATAAGTGATGCATCAGCAACAGTGGAGTACTTACCGCAGGAAACTGATGGCCAATGTGAGCCTCATCTGGGCTAACCACTAAGTCGCGCCAGCCTAATGAGTTAGCTTCACCACGGGCATATGCCATAGTCGGTATCCTATCTAGGTGCAATCCAAAAGTGTGAGCATTATCGTTTTAAGCGGTGGCACGAGTGCGCGTTTTGGCTCAGATAAATCGCAGGCCTTAATTGCGGGCCAGAGTTTAATTGCCTTAATTCTTGGATCGATTCCGTCGGAGTTTAAAATAGTTATCGTTGGAGAAGATCCAAAGATTGAAAGTTCACAGTATCAATGCGTGCACGAAGATCCAATTGGTGGTGGGCCGCTAGCAGGATTTAAGGCCGGCCTTGCTGCATGTGAAAGTGAATTAGTCGCACTTATTGCAACCGACATGCCCTTTGCGAGCGCACGGGTATTAAATCTTCTTAACTTCATGAGAGAGCACGATGATGCCGTTATGTATGTGGATGCCGAAGGCTTTAAGCAGCCATTGGCTGCGCTGTATCGAAGCCAATCAGTTGAAAGAGCTCTTGCAGATATGGGTGAGGTACACGGCAAGTCGATGCGAGAGTTGGTCTCACACCTTATGGTCCACGAAATTGAAATGAGCCACGAGATCGTAAAGGCCCTGATGGATATCGATACAGTTGCCGATCTAGGTACCGCAATCGCTTTTGCCGCACAGGTAAAGGATAATTCCCAGCTATGAGCGCACTTATCGAAGGTAGTTGGGATGCTGCGCGCACTGTTGCCGCTCACTCTTTTAATACTTTACCGCAGGAGATCATCGACGTAAGTCATGGAGTAGCGCGCACTCTTGCCAGCGATGCACATGCACTCTGCGATTTACCAACGTATGCAACCTCTGCAATGGATGGTTACGCAGTTGCAGGAGTAGGTCCGTGGAGAATTATTGGCGAAGTGAAAACTGGCCTGCCCATGAAAGGTGCGTTAGCAGATGGAAGCGCAGTTGCAATTGCAACTGGTGGAGTTATTCCTGCTGGAACATTTGGCATCATCCGCTGGGAGATTGCGAAGGTAAATGAAAGTATCCTTAATGGTGACGTTGTTGAGAATCAAGATATTCGCCCATCGGCCCATGAGTGTAAATCAGGGGATTTATTAGTCAAAGCTGGCGCTCTTTTAAACCCAGGGAAAATTGGCCTGCTATCTGCCGCGGGCTTAGATCAGATTCGAGTTGTTAGAAAACCTCGAACCGCTCTCATTTTATTAGGCGATGAGATTCAATTAAAAGGCATTCCAACTAATGGATTAATTCGAGATGCCTTGGGCCCACAACTACCGGGTTGGTTAGAGTCGATGGGCTGTGAAATTGTGGCTACCCACTATATTCCCGATGAGATTTCTCATGTTGTCAAAGCTCTTAGTGATGCCAGTGCTCTGGCCGATATCGTTATTACAACTGGCGGTACTGCTCAAGGTCCGCGTGATTTTCTTCATGAAGCTCTTACTAAAATTAATGCCGAGATACTTGTCGATACCGTTGCCGTGCGTCCAGGACATCCAATGCTTCTTGCACGAACTGATACCTGTGCAATTTTCGGCCTACCCGGCAATCCACAGTCTGCAATTGTTGCCCTGGTCTCTCTTGGAGCACCAGTCATCGCATCGATGTTGGGACAAATCCAGCAGGAGTTGCCAACTGTAATAACTGGTAATGAGTTGACAGCGCCATCAGATTTCACGAGATTAATAATCGGAAATATTGTTAATGGAGAGTTTGAAGTAGGCCAATACTTGGGC
Source organism: Candidatus Planktophila sp. (assembly GCA_964201135.1). Classification (GTDB taxonomy): domain Bacteria; phylum Actinomycetota; class Actinomycetes; order Nanopelagicales; family Nanopelagicaceae; genus Planktophila. Next base: position 16,734 of record CAXNDE010000008.1, on the reverse strand, counting down.
TCGGCAATGTTAAGGGGATTGGCGCATTCAACTGGCTTTGCAGTGGTTACTAAAGAGCTCACCGCCGCAGGTGAATCTGTACGTTGGCTATCTCTGCCCTAAGGAATTAGACTCAACTTCATGAGCGATGGATTAACACATCTGAACAGCGCGGGTCAGGCCAATATGGTCGATGTTACTGGGCGCGAGATTACTGTGCGCATCGCAGATACATCGGCCCAGGTGAATCTGTCGGCCTCTGTTGTGGCGCTCTTGCGCGATGGTGCAACGCCAAAGGGTGATGTCTTATCAACGGCGCGCATTGCCGGGATCATGGCAGCTAAGAAAACGAGTGAATTGATTCCGTTGTGTCATCCCATCGCGATCAATACAATAAGTATTGATTTAGCAATCACCGATTCAGGTGTTGTAATAAAAGCCCGTGTTATTACATCTGATCGCACAGGTGTTGAGATGGAGGCGCTCACTGCAGTCAGCGTTGCCGGTTTAACTATTATCGATATGGTCAAAGCTCTAGATCCTGCAGCAACGATTACCGATATTCGTATAGATTCAAAGTCTGGTGGTAAGAACGGCGATTGGAAGCGCGCGTGAGGCAACGCAGCGCATTCATTATTACCGCTAGCAACCGTGCATCTCAAGGCGTCTATGCAGATTTAAGTGGTGAGGCGTTAAAAGTTGGACTACATCAACTGGGCTATAACGTGAGTGCACCAGTAATTGTTGCCGATGATGTCGAAGCTATCTCAGCCCAGATTATTCAAGCCCTTGCTAATAAAGTTCGTTTAATTATCACAACTGGCGGTACGGGTGTATCACTAATGGATGTAACACCTGAAGCCACCGCACCATTTATCGAAAAACAGATTCCAGGATTTGGCGAAGCACTTCGTGCCTATTCACGAGAAAAAGTACCTACATCAGATCTAACTCGGGGTTTAGCTGGCACTAACGGAACCTCGTTGATAATTAATCTTCCAGGCTCACCGGGTGGGGTACGTGATGGCTTAGTTATTATCGAACGGTTAGCGGGCCATATTTTCGATCAGTTAGATGGAAAAGATCACTGATGGCAGAGCTCATGCGCGCAGATGTAACGAGCGAAGGCATTTCTATCGCCGCATTAACCGCCCTAGTTACAGATGAGCGTTGCGGGGCGGTTGTAACTTTTACTGGTGATGTGCGAAATCACGATGGTGGCAAAGAGGTCACCACACTTACATATGAGATTCACCCATCGGCTGGAGATAAAATTGCTGAAATTACACAGGCCGTTATAAAGAAGGCTGACGTAGTTAAAGTTGCCGTATCTCATCGTTATGGGGAGATTCCAATAGGGGAGACGGCCTTTGCTGTAGCGGTTTCAGCGGCACATAGAGAGAGTGCTTTTCAGATCTGTTCGGCATTAGTAGATGAGATTAAGGCTCAACTACCTATCTGGAAGCATCAAGTATTTAGCGATGGAACGGATGAATGGGTCAATACGGCTTAATTAACCGCCGGCAAAACGTGGAAGCACATCGATCACACTTCCATCCTGTACCAAAACACTCTGATCATGGACTGCCACTGAGTCGAGTAAAAAACTACACTGTGAAACCACGTGTGCTAACGCTGGATTTGATTCACAGGCTTGGGCAATGATTAAGGCAAGGGGCGCAGATAGAAAAGTAGCTGTATCAACGCCTGCAGCCGCGCGGGCCGCTGCAAAGAATCGGAGTTCTACCCCTTTATTCATATCATCATTGTATGGTTAAGCCATGCTCGAGTACATCGTGATCTTTGCTGTCGGAATCCTCGTCGGTGCAATAAATGGAATGGCCGGCGGAGCATCGGTCATCTCATTTCCAGTACTGCTTGCAACTGGAATGTCACCAGTGAACGCGGCAATATCTAACGCTCTTGGTGTAACACCGGCAAACTTTTTTGCCCTTATAGCAGTGCGCCACCAGATACGTGCCTATTTCCAGGAGTATAAAAAGCTCATCATCATCTCAATCATCGGTTCGAGCGTAGGGGCAGTTGCCTTATTAACGGTGCCGCCGGGTGTATTTGAAAAGATGGTGCCTTTTCTACTTCTCTTTGCCAGTCTTTCATTTCTTATAAAGGCAAAGCCTGTCCGCAGTGCACGCCATGGCCTGCTAGAGAAAATTGGGATCGCTGCAAGTGGACTCTACTGCGGTTACTTTGGCCCAGGTCAAGGAGTGATGGTCATAGCCGTACTGGCACGCGATATTCGCCGCGACCCTAAAACTCTCAATACCGCAAAAAATTTGATCGTCGGGTGGACCTCCTTAATCTCTAACATCATCTATATCTTCAGTGGTCGCGCCGACTGGCCCGTTGTGATCGCACTGCTTATAGGTGCCAGCATCGGTGGAACCATTGGTGGGCGCTGGGCGGCGCGAATGCCAACATTTATTTATCGAGGCCTCATTCTCACCGTTGGTTTTGGCGCCTCAGCCTGGCTCTTTAAGAGGTACTACCTGGGATAAAAGCTCAGCGGGGGTGTATCAATTGGTATATCACTGATATATCATCAATCCCGTGAGCCAGGCCATCCACATCCTCAGTCGTCAAAGCACCTCCCTGTCAGAGGAGGCCTACAGCCGCATTCGCTCGATGATTATTACTTTAGAGCTCGTGCCTGGATCATTAATTAGCGAGAGTGAATTAATGTCCACGCTCGGCTTTGGCCGTACGCCGATCCGTGAAGCTCTGCGCTCGCTAGCTAATGAGAAATTAGTTGAGGTCTATCCTCGCCGTGGAATGTTTGTCTCTCGTGTAGATGTTCACAATCTTTCAGCACTCTCTGAAACCCGAGCAGTCCTTGAGATTAAAGCTGCCGAACTAGCTGCCGAGCGCTCTACTCCTGCCGATCATGTGATTACTAAGTCCCTGATAGCCGAAATTAAAGGGCTCAAAGGCAATGTAGATATGGCCACATTAATTGGACTCGATCAGCGCATCCATCATCACATCTATCAATGCACACATAATGATTTTTTAGCTTCAGCTTTAGATAACTACTATGCACATGCGCTGCGAATCTGGTTTTTAGCTCTCAATCGTGTTGCCGGATTAACTGAAGCAATTATCGAACACCGCGCACTCCTTGAGGCTATTGCAAGCAGTGATTCAAAGGCTGCAGGCAAAGCAATGCGTGATCACGTTGAAGGTTTTGAGGCATCGATTCGTAAATCTTTATAACCAACCACTAATAAGAACGAGGATAAGAGCTATGAGTAAGTTACCTGCACAGGCAAAGTGCGTCGTTATTGGCGCAGGCATCGTCGGCAACGGCATGGTCTATCACTTAGCAAAGCTAGGTTGGAAAGATATTGTGCAGATTGATAAAGGACCTCTACCAAACCCTGGTGGCTCGACAGGACATGCATCTAACTTTATTTTTCCAGTTGATCACTCAAAAGAGATGACTGCAATAACAGCTGAAAGCATGCGTCAATATAAAGAGTTTGGCACATTTACCGAATCAGGTGGAATCGAAGTCGCACGCACACCAGAGCGTATGCAAGAGCTTGCCCGCCGTATTACATCAGCCAAATCATGGGGAATCGATGGTGGCCGAATCCTCACGTCCGCCCAGGTAAAAGAGCTAGTGCCCTACATCGATGAGAGCATCATTCTTGGTGGTTATTATCAGCCCACAGTAGGCGTAGTTGACTCACTGCGCACCGGAACATTAATGCGTGAAGAGGCTGCGAAAATGGGAGCAGCACAGTCATTTGCAAATATTGAAGTCTTGGACATTACCGTAGTTGATGGTCGAGTAAGCACTGTTGTTACTGATCAAGGCACTATTGCAGCCGACTACGTTGTTATCGCAACTGGATGCTGGTCACCTAAGCTTGCAGCAATGGCAGGTGCGCATATTCCGCTGACGCCTGCAGTCCATCAGATGAAAGATATCGGTCCCGTTCCATTCTTTGCGGGCACAAAAGGTGATATTGAATGGCCAATCGTTCGCGATATGGATGTCTTTATGTATGAGCGCCAACATGGCACAGGTCTTGAAATTGGATCTTATGCTCACCGTCCGATTCTTTATACTCCCGATGACTTGCCATCAAATGCAATAGCAACGTTGTCACCAACTGAGTTTGCTTTTACTCAAGCAGATTTCGATATACAAGATGAGCACTCCTATGAACTTATGCCATCAATTGTTGGTGATGAAAATGTCCGTGAAAAGTATGCATGTAATGGAATCCTTTCGTACACCCCCGATGGAATGCCGATCCTTGGTGAGACCCCCGAGGTTAAAGGTCTGTGGTCAGTTGCTGCAGTCTGGATTAAAGAGGGCCCAGGAACCTCAAAGTCTGTCGCAGAATGGATGGTGCTTGGAGATTCACACATTGATCTGCACTCATCCAATATTGCCCGCTTCCATGAGCATCAAAAAGCGCAGTTTCACATTAAAGCCCGCGTAGATGAGAGCTTCAACAAGACATATGGAATTGTGCACCCGCTAGAACAGTATGCATCAAATCGCAATGTCCGCCTCTCCCCATTTTATGAAACCGAGAAAGAGCTTGGCGCAGTATTTTATGAGACAGCTGGCTGGGAGCGACCATTTTGGTATGAATCAAATAAGAACCTACTTGCAAAGTTTGGCGAGAGGGTAATGCCACGCAGCTCTGAATGGGAGGCACGCTGGTGGTCACCGATTATCAATGCAGAGCACCTTCAAATGCGCGAAAGCGCCGGCATCGTCGACCTATCTGCCTTTACTATCTTTGATGTTAAGGGACCCTCTGCGCTAGCAGTAGTTCAAAAAGCAGCTCTTCGCCAGATGGATGTTGCAATCGGCCGTGTTGTCTACACACCAGTTCTGGCTCCTAATGGTGGCTTTAAATCAGATTTAACCATCATGCGCCTTGATACTAATCATTTCCGAGTAGTAACGGGCGGAGCACATGGAATGGCCGATAAGAAATGGTTTAGCGATCTGCTTCCAGCAGATGGATCGGCGCAAATCTCTGACTTAACATCGAGCTATACAACGATTGGAATCTGGGGTCCTAAGGCCCGCGAGATTATTCAAGCCGTTACCAAGAACGACATGAGCCATGAGGCATTTAAGTTCAGTACCTGTAAAACCATTGAGGTAGGACCACTACGCGTTCTTGCATCACGTATCTCCTACGTCGGAGATTTAGGGTGGGAGTTCTATATCCCAATCGAACAGGGCGCAAAACTCTGGCAGATGTTATGGGAGAGCGGTAAGAAGCACGAGATGATTCCAGTTGGTATCGGTGTCTATGGAACTACTGGTCGACTTGAAAAATGCTATCGCGCATATGGACCAGAGCTTGAAACTGAGTACACCGTGGTTGAAGCGGGAATGCAATCACCTAAGTTAAAAGAGGCCGACTTTATTGGTAAAGAAGCTCACATCAAGCATCGCAGTGAAAAGCCTGTCACGATGCTCTGTACTCTCTTTGTCGATGATCACACATCATCAACTGGTGAGAAGCGCTACATGATGGGTAACGAACCAATTCTGACTCAAGATAAGAAGTCTATTGTTGATTCGCATGGCCGTCGCTCTTACGTTACGAGTGCGGGATCTGCGCCATCACTCGGTAAGCACATTTTGATGTCCTACCTACCAACAGAGCTCGCTGTTGCTGGCAATAAGTTCATCGTCGAATACTTAGGGGAGCACTATCCATGTTCAATCGCTGAAGTAGGCGCTACATCTGTCTTTGACCCATCAAATGAACGGATTATGGCCTAATGGACATACTTGTCTGCTTAAAGCGCGTTCCCCTCGCAGGTGGAACATTAATTCTGACCCCCGATGCACGCGATATCGAGACGAAGCATTTAGGTTTTGGTATTAGTCCGCATGAAGAAAACGCCGTTGAAGCCGGTGTTCAGCTAGTCGAACAGATGGGTGGCACTCTCACACTTCTGACTCTTGGACCAAGTGATGCTGAAGAACAATTACGCTCTCAGTTAGCAATCGGTGCGACCCGCGCAGTCCTGATTGAGACTGATGGACAAGAGTGGGATCCACAAGGCACAGCGGCTGCGCTAGTCGATGCTATTAAAGCCGAAGAGACAAAGTTTGATTTGATTATCTTCGGTGCAGAGTCTGCAGATAGCGCCGGCTATCAGATTCATATCCGTATGGCTCACGCACTTGGCCTGCCTATCGTGACCAATGTGAAGTCCATGAAGGTTGAAAACGGCACCGTCAGTTGTGATCGTGTTGTAGCAAATGGTCGAGAGCATTACGAAGCACCGCTGCCAGCAATTATTACAGTCCGCGATGGTCTCAATATTCCACGTTATCCATCGGTCCCAGGTCGGATGCAGGCACGTAAAAAAATAGTTGAGATGAAAAAAACTGAGACCAGAGTTCCGAAGCTTGAAAAAGTTACCCTCGCACTTGCACCATCTAAAGATAAAGGTGCAGAGATTCTAGGCAAAGGTCCAGATGCAGTACCGGCCTTAGTTGAAGTCTTAAAGCAGATTGGAGCCTTCTAATGATTCTGGTTTTAGTTGATCACGATCGCGGAGAAATCGATCCACTCTCACTTCGTGCTCTGACTGCCGCTCGTACGTTAGGCCACGATGTCGAGGCGATAGTTATTGGTAGCGATGGCGTAGCACTTGCCGCTATCGCTGGCGAATATGGTGCAAAGCTTTTACACGTTGCATCCCATCCTGCAATTACCGACTACACACCTATGGCATCAGGGCGTGCCCTTAAAGAGTTAGTGGAAAAACTCAAGCCTGCTGCAGTATTAGCCGCTGGTAGTCCACGGGGAAACGAGCAGTTGGCCCACTTGGCCGCCTTTTTAGATATTCCAATGGCCGCTGAGTGTTCAGAGATTACATTGGGTTCACCGCATCATGTATTGCGTGCCCGATGGGCCGGTAATTTAATTGAGTCGGCAAATGTTCACGCTGAACTATTAGTTGCCACAGTTCTGAGTTTTTCAACAGAGCCTGTATCGGTCAATGGAGCGGCAGCAACGGTTGTACAGTTTGAGCCAGCGCTGCAGTCAGCTGATTCGGTAGTAAAGATATTGAGCCGTGATGCTGGTGAAAGTAAGGGCGGAGTAACACTCAATGATGCAAAGGTAATTGTTTCAGGTGGTCGTGGTGTTGGTGGCTCGGATGGCTTCGCCAACTTAGAAGAGTTAGCCGCACTCCTTGGTGGAACTGTAGGTTGCTCTCGAGTTGTCACAAGCTCGGGCTGGCGCCCGCATGCAGAACAAGTGGGACAGACCGGCACAAAAGTTGCACCAGATTTGTATATCGCTGCCGGAATATCAGGTGCTATGCAACATATCGCTGGAATGAAGAACAGTAAAACCATTGTTGTGATTAATACAGATCCTGAGGCACCGATTCTACGGTATGCCGATTACGCCATTATCGGAGATTTACATCAAGTTATACCTGCACTTACTAGCGCCATACGCCAAGCCAAGGGATAAAAAATGTCAGATATCGAAATCGCACAAGCTGCAACTATGAAGCCAATTGATGAGATTAGCGCATCTCTTGGTATCGGTATTGAACACCTTGAAGCCTATGGAAAATATAAGGCGAAAGTTAATTTGAAGTATTTAACCGCGCTTCCAGAGCGCAAAGCTTCAAAGTTAATTTTAGTAACTGCAATTAGCCCAACACCTGCGGGTGAAGGAAAGACAACTACGACTGTGGGCTTGGGAGATGCCCTGCGCCATATCGGCAAGAGCGCAATGATCGCACTACGCGAACCATCTCTTGGTCCAGTATTTGGAATGAAGGGCGGAGCCGCTGGGGGTGGCTATGCCCAAGTAGTTCCGATGGAGGATATCAACCTGCATTTCACGGGAGATTTCAACGCCATTGCTCTGGCAAATAACTTACTTGCAGCCCTTATTGATAACCATATTCACCACGGTAATGAGCTAGCAATAGATATTCGTCGCGTGAGCTGGAAGCGCGTAATTGACATGAATGATCGTGCACTGCGCGAGATTATTCAATCAATCGGTGGCGTCGGCAATGGCTACCCACGCAGTGATGGCTTTGATATCGTCGTTGCATCAGAGATTATGGCTATCTTCTGTCTTGCTAGCTCAATTGAGGACTTAAAGGAGAAGATTGGAAGGATTGTCGTTGGATATAAACGCGACAAAACTCCTGTGCTTGCTAGCGAACTCAACGCACAAGGTGCGATGACAGTTATTCTTAAAGATGCCTTTCAACCTAACTTAGTTCAAACACTAGAGAACACTCCAGCATTTATCCACGGAGGGCCATTTGCCAATATTGCACATGGCTGTAACTCAGTCGTTGCAACAACTTCTGCGATGAAGCTTGCCGATTATGTCATCACTGAGGCTGGCTTTGGCGCCGATCTTGGAGCCGAGAAGTTCATTGATATTAAGTGCCGTAAATCAGGGCTTCGTCCTTCTGCCTGTGTACTCGTTGCAACGATTAGAGCGATTAAGTATCACGGCGGCGCCAATCTTAAGACGATTACCGATGAAAACTTAGCTGCACTTGAGGCCGGCATAGTTAACTTGGAGCGCCATATTCATAATATTAAAGATGTTTATAACTTACCTTTAGTTGTTTCAATTAATAACTTCACGAGTGATACCAAGGCCGAAGTCGATCTTCTTTGTGCCCGAGTTGAGGCCATGGGCGTGAAGATAGTTCTTGCAACACATTGGGCCGATGGCGGTAAAGGCGCAGTGGATTTAGCTAATACGGTAGTTGAACTCTGTGAACAGCCACAGCAGATGAGCTTTGTTTATGAGGATGAACAGAGCCTCTGGGAAAAAATCAATGCTGTAGCAACCAAGATTTACGGCGCTAAAGAGGTCACAGCCGATGCAAAGGTGCGCTTGAAATTAAAGGAGCTAGAGGCATCAGGCTATGGAAAATTTCCAATCTGCGTGGCAAAGACGCAGTACTCATTTAGTACCGACGCTGCGTTGCGCGGTGCACCTAGCGGTCATTCGCTCAATATCCGTGAGGTAAAACTCTCGGCAGGTGCCGAGTTCATCGTGATGATCTGCGGAGATATTATGACCATGCCCGGCCTGCCAAAGCTGCCGGCGGCAGAGCGCATTGATTACATCGATGGAAAGGTCGTAGGTTTGTTCTAATGAAGTATTCGCCGTTCTCACAAGAGGTAGCACGTGCACTTCTTGCGAGCCTGCGCGAAGAAAAGGGCCCTGTATTAATGGCTCTGCAGTTAATGCAAAGAGAGTTTGGCTATGTTGATAAGGCATGCGTTGAGCTGATTGCGAACTTCTTCAATAAATCACGGGCAGATGTTCATGGCGTCTTAACTTTCTATCATGATCTGCGTACGACACCGCCAGGTGAGCATCAAATCTCAATCTGTGTTGCCGAGGCATGTCAAGCAGTTGGAGCGCGTGAGCTCTCCAAAGTTGTAAAAACAAAGTTTACCGATGAAACCTCTGATGCCTACTGCTTTGGCAACTGCGCTCTGGGACCTGCAGCTATGGTAGATGGAAAGATTATCGGCCGTGCCACACTTGCAAAGATTGAGAGGGCGTGCACATGAGAGTCTTCGTTCCATGCGATAGCGCCGCACTCTCAGTTGGGGCAGATGAAGTTGCAGCTGCAATTGCACGTATAGATTCAACTATTGAGATTGTGCGCAATGGTTCGCGTGGTGCATTATGGCTTGAAACCCTGGTTGAGGTTGAAACCTCGACCGGACGGATCGCATTTGCTCCAGTCACACCGGAGGATGTGCAATCACTCTTTGATGCAGATTTCTTACATGGTGGTGCTCATCCTCTCTCACTTGGGAAAAGCGATGAGATTGAATGGCTCTCATCGCAAGATCGTGTGACCTTTGCTCGTGTGGGCATCATCGATCCGCTATCTCTAGATGCTTATTGCGCACATGGTGGTCTAGTTGGATTGCGCAAAGCGCTCGAACTTTCTAGCGACGAGCTTATTTCCGAAGTAACTGAGTCTGGTCTGCGCGGACGCGGCGGTGCCGCCTTTCCTGCCGGCATTAAATGGCGTACTGCTGCACAGGCAACGAGTGATCAAAAATATATCTGTTGTAACGCCGATGAGGGAGATAGTGGGACTTTCGCCGATCGCATGTTAATTGAGGGCGATCCATTTACTTTAATTGAAGGTATGACAATTGCTGGTATTGCAGTGGGTGCGACGAAGGGCATTGTGTACTTACGATCGGAATATCCATATGCGATAGCAACGCTTCAAAAAGCTATCGATATTGCAGGTAAGAGTGATTGGTTAGGAAGCAGCGTTCTTGGAACAACACACTCATTTGATATTCAGATCCGTGTTGGTGCGGGCTCATATGTGTGTGGTGAAGAGACTGCAATGCTAGAGAGTATTGAAGGAAAGCGTGGAATAGTTCGCGCTAAACCACCATTGCCTGCAGTTGAAGGTCTCTTTGGTAAGCCAACAATCATCAATAACGTACTCACGTTAGCGACCGTCCCTATGATACTGGCCCAAGGCGCAGCGGCCTATAAGGCGCGTGGAGTTGGACGATCTCTTGGTACCCAAGTCTTTCAATTAGCTGGCAATATCGCTCGTGGTGGAATCGTTGAAAAAGCATTTGGTATCACAATCAATGAGTTAGTAAACACCTATGGGGGTGGCACACTCACTAAACGTCCACTGCGCGCAGTACAAATCGGTGGCCCCCTAGGTGCCTATTTTTCTACCGATCAATTTGAAACATCTATGGATTACGAGTCCCTGATTGCAGCCGGTGGAATGCTAGGTCACGGCGGAATCGTTGTATTTGATGACACTGTGGATCTAGCGGTTCAAGCTAAGTTTGCAATGGAGTTCTGTGCAATTGAATCCTGTGGCAAGTGCACACCGTGTCGAATTGGCTCAACGCGTGGAGCTGAAACCATTGATTTAATTATTCAAGGCGTACGGGTAGATGAGAACAAGAAGTTACTCCTAGATCTCTGTGAGGTCATGAGCGATGGATCCCTGTGTGCCATGGGCGGTTTAACCCCAATGCCGGTGAAGAGTGCAATGATTAACTTCCCATCCGACTTTACGGGAGCAGCACGATGACGATGATCTTCGAGCCAGATTTCGGTACACCTGCTAGCCACAAGCTTGATCAGGTACACCTAGAGATTGATGGTCGTGCAATTACAGTCGCTGCCGATACATCGATTATGCGAGCAGCGCTAGTTGCAGGTATTGAAATTCCAAAGCTTTGTTCTACCGACTCTTTAAAAGCCTTTGGTTCATGTCGCTTATGCCTTATTCAGATTGATGGACGCAATGGCACACCATCATCGTGCACAACTCCAGTTGCCGAAGGCATGAAAGTCACTACGCATTCGGAAAAGCTTAATCGCATCCGTAGAGGTGTCATGGAGTTATACCTATCGGATCACCCAGCAGATTGTGCAACAGGAGATGAGTGCGAAGTTCATGGCATAGCTAAGAAAATCGGTATTACAACTAGTCGTTACGCAAATACAGAGACACATTTAGATTTAGTAAAAGATGAGAGTAATCCATACTTTACATTTGACTCTACCGAGTGCATTGTCTGCAACCGTTGCGTGCGCGCCTGTGATGAGGTTCAGGGAACTTTTGCCCTAACGATTGAGAACCGTGGCTTTGAGGCACGTGTCTCATCTTCGGGCACATCTTTTATTGAGAGCGAGTGCGTCTCATGCGGTGCTTGTGTACAGGCCTGTCCAACTGGAGCGCTAACTGAAAAGACTCTGCTGACTATCGGTGCACCGACATCATCGGTTATTACAACATGTGCTTATTGCGGAGTTGGTTGTAGCTTTAAAGCTGAGATGCGCGGAGAAGAACTGGTGCGAATGGTTCCACTTAAAGCAGGTGGGGCTAATGAGGGTCACTCGTGCGTTAAGGGTCGCTTCGCTTATGGATATGCAACCCATAGCGATCGCATCACTAAACCCATGATTCGCCCCGCAATCACCGATCCATGGAAAGAGGTCTCATGGACCGAGGCGATTGCTTATGCCGCAGATGGATTGAAGAAGATACAGAGCGAAAGCGGTATCAATGCAATTGGTGGAATCACCTCCTCCCGCTGTACCAATGAAGAGGTCTTTGTCGTACAAAAGATGGTCCGTGCCGCCTTTGGTAATAACAACGTCGATACCTGCGCCCGCGTATGTCACTCACCAACTGGATATGGTTTAGGCCAGACTTTTGGCACATCGGCCGGCACCCAGGACTTTGAATCGGTCGAACATAGCGATGTCATCATGTTAATTGGTGCAAATCCAACAACTGCCCACCCTGTATTTGCATCACGCATGAAGAAAGTAATACGAAAAGGCGCCAAGTTAATCATCATAGATCCCCGTGTAATCGCACTCGTTCGAACCCCTGGTGTGATCGCAGCCCATCACTTGCAGTTAATGCCTGGTACAAATGTCGCCGTTATTAACGCTTTAGCTCATGTTATTGCAACCGATGGTTTAATCAAGCGTGAGTTTGTTGAAGAGCGCTGTGATGCACAGTCATTTAAAGAGTGGGAGGCATTTATATCCTTACCTGAAAACTCACCAGAATCATTAGAGGCATCATCGCGAGTACCAGCTGCGCAGATTCGCGATACGGCACATATGTTCGCCAATGCTAAAAATGGCTCAATTTATTACGGACTCGGTGTGACCGAACACAGTCAGGGCTCGACAATGGTTATGGGTATCGCCAATCTAGCTATGGCAACTGGAAACATTGGCCGCAAGGGTGTTGGAGTTAATCCGCTACGTGGACAGAACAACGTGCAGGGATCGTGCGATATGGGCTCTTTCCCACATGAGCTCTCAGGTTATCGTCATATTTCAAATCCCGATACACGGAAGATTTTTAATGATGCCTGGGGCATAGAGCTTCAAGCAGTGCCAGGAATGCGTATTCCTAATATGTTTGATTCGGCGATAGTTGGAGAGTATCGCGGGCTCTTTGTTCAGGGTGAAGACATCGCACAATCAGATCCCAATACATCCCATGTGCATGCAGCTCTTCGTGCCATGGACATGGTGATAGTTCAAGATTTATTCCTCAATGAAACCTCAAAGTTTGCTCATGTCTTCTTGCCAGGTACATCTTTTCTAGAAAAAGATGGCACATTTACAAATGCCGAGCGACGCATCAACCGCGTTCGCCCTGTGATGAAATCCAAGATAGGCAAAAGCGAGTTTGACGTTGCCTGTGAATTAGCAACTGCTATGGGCTATCCCATGTCTTATGAAAACGGCGCTGCGATCATGGATGAGATCGCTGCGACTACGCCGACTTTTTCTGGTGTCTCATTTAAAACACTTGATGAGCTCGGCAGCATTCAATGGCCATGCAATGAAGCCAATCCATCTGGTACGCCAACGATGCATATCGATCACTTCGTGCGTGGTGAGGGTCAGTTTATGAAGACTCCATATGTGCCAACCGATGAAAAGGCAACCCGCGAGTTTCCGCTACTGCTTACTACTGGGCGCGTACTGAGCCAGTACAACGTTGGTGCCCAAACACGACGCACGGCAAATAACATCTGGCACAGTGAAGATATTTTGGATCTCCATGAATCCGATGCACAACTGCGTGGTATCGCCGATGGCTCATGGGTAAAGCTTGCTAGTCGTGTAGGTGAAACGATTATGAAGGCCCGTATTACCGATGAGGTTCCAGCTGGTGTTGTTTATACAACTTTCCATTTTCCTGAAAGTGGTGCCAACGTCATCACCACTGATTTTTCAGACTGGGCCACTAACTGTCCTGAGTACAAAGTTACAGCCGTTGAGATTTCACCAAGTATTAAAGGCCCAGGTGCGATGATTCAGTCACATATCGGTGGAGATCCTCAGTTAGATTCCATCGTACGAATGGCTAATCAGATCGCGGCAAATATTCCGACAACGGATGCCCCTGAAATTAAAGTCGCCCACCATATTGTGCAGTTCTGGACACCGACCATGATTGAACGCCTACACAATGATGTCAAGAAAACAGAGCTTTCGCCGATAGTCCTCAAGGCCATTGAGATCCTGTTAGTGAGAAATTAACTCCATAACCTGGTTAGTTAGACCTGCATAGCCAGCCGATTGAATTTTGAGTGGAAGCCCAATCTCTGCCGCTGCATCGATAGCGGCCTGTTCTAGTTCGGGAGTGCGAATCTGTGCTAACCAGATTACGCGTGTGTAGTTCTTAAAGTAATCATCGCGCAGATGCGGGTATTTATCTAAACCAAGCTCGACTATGACGCTTCGATGAAAAGATTTCACCAAAAAATCAGTCAAGAAATATGTGCCAGCGTCTTCGGCCATGATTCGCTCGATCTCGGCAGCACCTGCAAAGATGTCATAGCAATGATTACCTCGCAGACGTTTTACATCATGGCGCTCAATCACGGCATCTAAAGCACCGTACGTACCGCAGTCGGCATAAGCAACGGCACATGTGCTGTGCTTGTCTTTGATCTCCAACAAAAGAGCATCAACCTCGCCAGCAATTTTTTCGGGGCGGTTATGTAGAAGCGGTGGCAGTGGATAAATAACCACGTCCAGCCCATTTTCAGCGACTATATCGCCGATATGTGTAGCCAGCGCACCGCAGGCTACGATCCCGATACTCATGCTGGGAAAGCTAAGCGATCTACAAACTTGTCATTAAAATCTGCGCGATCTGAGAGCTCGACGTAATTAATCTCTTCTAGCAATGCCGCAGCACCGTGGCGCTCTTGGGCAGAGAGTAAAACCATCTTGGCACCCTCGCCGGCGACATTTCCTGCCGAGAGAATGCGCATCACTGAAAGCTTAGGCACAAGTCCGATCTTCACGGCAGATGCGGGGGAAAGGTATGAACCAAAGGAACCTGCGAGCAGAACTTGTTGAATCTCAGACTCTGCAACACCAAACTCTTCAAGCAGTAGCGCCCAACCTGTTGCAATGGCAGCTTTAGCAAACTGAAGTTCGCGGACATCGCGCTGGGTTAAAAATACGCAGTCGCTTAAATCTCCAACCTCTTTGCTCCATGTTAAGACAAATACGCGCTCACCCTCGCGCTCTAATAAACGATCGGCCAAGGTGGGTGCAACGTGCGCAGCGATTTCATCGCTAACAAAACGTCCTGAATGATCGAGCAATCCCACTCCTACAAGGGATGCGCATGCATCAACTAAGCCAGAGCCACAGATTCCAATGGCAGGTGTGTCATCAATCGTTCCAATAACTAACTGACCATCGGTGATTTTGATAGTTTCAATCGCACCAGATGCCGCGCGTACACCGCATTTAATACTGGCCGCTTCAAAGGCGGGACCAGCAGGGGCGGCAGTTGCCAAAATCTTTTCGCCATCGCCTAAAACAATCTCGCAGTTAGTGCCAACATCGATAAATAAGCGCAGGCGCTTATCGCGATCCATGCCCGATGCAAGTGCGCCAGCGATAATGTCGCCGCCAACGTAGGCACCCAGGGATGGCAAGATAACGGCCTTTGCCCGTGGATGAATTGCAATTCCAATATCGATGGCGTTGATATCTGGAAAATCAGCCGAAGCCATAATAAATGGCGCGACCCCAAGTGGCTCTGGATCGATACCAAGTAGAAGTTGATTCATCGTGGCATTACCAGCGATTGCAATCTCATAGACGTGAAGCGGGTCGACCCCTGCCTCACTACAGACCTCTTGAGTGAGTTGATTGAGCGTCTCTTGTGCAAGTGAGGATAGTTTTTCAAGGGCTGCAGGATCGAGCATCGTTGCACTTATGCGTGTAATAACATCGGCGCCAAATGGCTGCTGTTTATTGAGAATTGATTTAACGGCTAAAGGTGTCCCAGTATTGAGATCGAGCAGAGTTGCAACAACCGTAGTTGTTCCTAAGTCATAAGCGATGCCGTAGCGAAAGGCCGTTGTATCACCGGGTTCGATGTCGATGAAATCTTGATCAACGAAGACTGCAGTTACTTTAAAGTTCGATGCACGCAGTACACGGGGGATATTGCGCATTGAAGCCAGCGATGCGGTGCCTTCGATATCTTCAATCGCATCGAATAAGCGCACAATGTCGGTGCGCTGATCGTGCAAAGTCGGCTCTTCCAGCTCGACGTAGCGCTTTTGCACTGCAGGGCGCAATATCACTTGGCGTCCAACACCGACGGTTGCCGCCTTTGGGCGGGTAGTTAAAGCTGGAACATCGATGGAGATATCGACACTGGTGCGCACCAAACAGGCTAAACGCCAGCCCTGCTTTATCTCAGTTTCGGTGAATGCACGGAAATCCAACTTTGATGGCTCTACATCTCCATCGGTGATTTGAATGCGACATTTTTTACATGTTCCATATCCACCACATGTTGAATCAATTGCGATTCCATTCCAGGAGGCGGCATCAAATGCACTGACACCCGTTGGCACTGTAATAGTCTTCTCAGATGCTACAGAGCGATCTTTTTCAAGGGATCTAAAGGCGAGCTTGATTCGGCCGGTGCCATCATGATTCGGCACAAGTGATGGGTCGAGCTGTTTTTTACTAATAGTCAGACACCTTCTCCTGCAGTAGCCTTTGCCGCCTCCATCGCACGGAAACGTGTGATCCAGGTAGATCCCCATGGATCTAAACCAAGTAGCAAATCTGCAGCGCGCACCGATTCAACGATCAATGGCGTGCGTGAATCCATTACAGCAGATGTAAGCCCATGTGACATAGCTGCAGGCAAAAA
>CAXNDE010000007.1:0-20637 GCA_964201135.1 Candidatus Planktophila sp. | reverse complement strand
AATGCCCAAGATGGTGCCGTTGCAATATTTGGAAAGGGCGATGATCTAAAATCTGCGCTCTCTCTTTTTATTGAATCAATTCCACATAATGGTTATCTCGCAGTAATGGCATACCTTGATCGCCGAGATGATGTAAGGATTATGCAGATTCGCGGACTGCTGGCAGATAAATCGCAGCGTCCCGTTACCTTTGGATGGGCTCCGCGCTTTTTACACTCAACGGGACAGTTCCATAAGGGTGGGCAACCCAATGGAGCTTTTTTGCAAATTACAGGCGAGGTTCGGAGAGATTACGCAATTCCCAATCAAGTATTTGGATTTAAAACATTGATTGCAGCCCAAGCATTAGGTGATGGAGAGGCACTGGCCTCAAGAAAATACCCACTCCTGCGATTGAATTTAATCAACCGTAGCGTGGGTATTGACGAACTACTTACCGCTCTAAAATCTCTTTAGTCATCCCCACGCATTTTGCGAAGAGCCTCATCAAGTAAGCGCTCACCCTCGGCATCGGTGCGACGCTCTTTTACATAAGCAAGGTGTGTCTTGTATGGCTCGTTCTTAACTGGGTTAGGTGGATTATTGCGATCGCGTCCTGCTGGATAGCCACACTTTGGGCAGTCCCACTCAGCAGGAATAACTACGGTCTCTTCAACGGCAAATGATGGACGGACCTCGTGTTTATTGGCACAGAAATAGGAGACATAAGCACGAGCGATCGAGTCACCGCGCTCAGCCTCACCCATTGGACCGGCACCGACTCGGCTTCCGCGAATTGCACTTGCCATGTATTACTCCTTAGAAAAAGTTGAGGAAAATTTATTTAAGCACAAGACTCAGCGCAACAACCAGAGCAAACCAGAGGCCACCGACAACGATTGTGATGCGATCTAGATTGCGCTCTACTACCGATGAACCGCCATAGTTAGTTGAGACACCACCACCGAATAGATCGGATAATCCGCTGCCCTTGCCCTTATGTAAAAGGACGAGAAGAATCATCACTACGCTTGTAATGACGAGCAGAATTGAGAGAGCTAGTTTCACAGTTCGTAAACTCCTTGTTTCATAGAGAGTAAGGATACCTTCAAAATAGCGCTCGGCTTTACTTAGCCTTGCGCGTAAAACTTAACAATTGTGGCCAACTCTTCCGGATCCAGGCTCGCCCCACCTATTAAGGCGCCATCGACATCGGGCATAGCCATAATCTGCGCAATATTTGATGCCTTCACAGAGCCTCCATAAAGGATTCGCATCGCCGCTGCTATCTCAGGTGAACCGATATTTTCCATCTCTTCGCGTATAGCGGCACAGACCTCTTGGGCATCTTCAGGGGTAGCTACTTTGCCAGTTCCGATCGCCCACACAGGTTCGTAGGCAATAGCGATCTTTTTTAATTCAGGTTTAGTTAATCCCTCAACTCCCCCGCGAATCTGTCGAATCACGTGACTGACATGTGCTCCAGATTCACGCACTGCTAACTCTTCACCGACACAGAAGATTGGGACCATCTCATGGGCCAGAGCAGCCTTAATCTTTCGATTCACGAGAGCATCGCTCTCACCATGAATCGAACGGCGTTCAGAGTGTCCAACTAATACAAATGTGCAGCCAAGTTTGTGCAGCATCGAGCCAGATATATCGCCAGTGAAGGCTCCGCTTGCCTCGGGTGAGAGATCCTGTGCACCATATGTTAAGCGCAGACGATCTCCATCGATAAGGGTTTGAATCGAACGGATATTGGTGAAGGGAGGAATAATCGTGACATCAACTGCGTCGTAATCCTTATCATTGAGTGAGTAGACCAGTTTCTGTGCAACGGCGATCGCTTCAAGGTGGTTGAGATTCATCTTCCAGTTGCCAGCCATTAATGGTTTACGCATCATCGTCCCCTTATAACCCTAAAGCTACTAGGCCAGGAAGTTCCTTGCCCTCTAAGTACTCAAGTGATGCACCACCACCAGTTGAAATATAACCGAACTCTGAGTCTGCAAATCCAAGTGCTCTTACAGCCGCGGCAGAGTCCCCACCGCCAACAACTGAGATACCTGAAACCTTAGTCAGTGCAGTTGCAACAACCCTAGTACCGGTAGCAAAGTTAGCAAACTCAAAGACCCCCATTGGTCCGTTCCAGAATACCGTTGCGCATTTTTCGATCTGCTGTGCAAAGGCGGCGGCCGAGACTGGTCCGATATCTAGACCCATCTGATTGGCAGGGATCTGATCGCAAGAGACTAATGTGGGCTGTGCATCTGCACTAAACGTCGGTGCAACAACAATATCAGTTGGCAGAACAAGTGTGACACCCTTATCGTGGGCAGTCGTAATCAAGTTTTTAACAACATCGATCATCTCAACTTCGACCAAAGATGTACCGATCTCTTTTCCCTGGGCTGCAAGAAATGTAAATACCATTCCCCCACCAATTGCTAAAAGATCGACTTTTCCTAAAAGATTTTCAATAACACCAAGTTTGTCAGAGACTTTTGCGCCACCTAAAACAACTCCATAAGGGCGAACGGGATTTTGTGTAAGTCTTTTCAATACTTCTACCTCACCTGCAACTAATAAACCTGCACAGTGTGGAAGTAGTTGAGGTAGATCAAAGACGGAGGCGTGCTTGCGATGGACTGCACCGAAACCATCTCCTACATAAGCATCGGCAAGTCGAGCCAGCTCTGCGGCAAATACTGCGCGCTCACTTGCATCTTTACTTGTTTCAGCGAAGTTAAAGCGAATATTTTCGAGAAGTAAGATTTGACCGCCCTTGAGTGAGTGTGCAAGAGCAGCCAGGGAATCTCCCGTCAAATCACCAGCAAAAATAATCTCTTGGCCTAAGAGTTCACCAAGGCGTTTGGCAACGGGTGCAAGTGAGAACTCTGGCGATGGTTGACCCTTTGGCCGACCTAAGTGGGCGGCAATTACTAACGATGCTCCTTTGCTCTGCAGTAATTTGATAGTTGGTAGCGAGGCTTTAATCCGTCCATCATCTGTAATGGCGCCATCTTTCAATGGAATATTAAGATCACAGCGAAGAAAGACCCGCTTACCAACGACATCAAAACTTTCAAGCGATGACATTAAAGCGTTGTGCCCACATAACTAATCAGATCGACAAGACGGTTTGAGTAGCCCCATTCGTTGTCATACCAGCCAACGACCTTAACTTGATTACCGATAACTTTAGTCAAACCTGAATCGAAGATGCACGAGGATGGATCGGTCACGATATCCGATGAAACGATTGGATCTTCGGTGTATGTCAGGTAGCCCTTGAGTGGACCATCTGCAGCGGCCTTCATTGCCGCATTGATCTCTGCAGCCGTTGCCTCTTTAGCGAGTTCGACAGTCAAATCTGTAGCCGACCCCGTTGGAACTGGAACACGCATCGCATAGCCATCGAGTTTGCCTTTGAGCTCGGGCAAAACAAGGGCTATAGCTTTGGCAGCACCAGTTGATGTTGGAATCATGTTGATTGCAGCAGCGCGTCCGCGACGTAGATCCTTATGAGGAAAGTCAAGAATTGGCTGGTCATTTGTGTAGGCGTGAATTGTGGTCATTAAGCCCTTAACAATTCCCCAGTTGTCGTTCAGGACCTTTGCCATTGGAGCAAGGCAATTTGTTGTGCATGATGCATTTGAAATAATATGGTGGTTGGCGGGCTCATATTTTCCATGGTTAACACCCATAACGATGGTGATGTCCTCATCAGTTGCAGGAGCAGAGATGATTACCTTTTTGGCACCTGCTGTGATGTGCTTCTGAGCATCGGCAGCCTTTGTAAAGATTCCTGTTGATTCGACAACTACATCTGCTTTAACTGATGCCCAAGGAAGGTTTGCTGGATCGCGCTCTGAGAAGACCTTTATCGTTTTTCCATCGACAGTGATTGAATCATCGGTGAAAGTAACCTCTAGACCAAGGCGTCCTAAGATTGAGTCGTACTTCAACAGGTGAGCAAGGGTCTCATTAGGAGTGAGATCGTTAATTCCGACGATGTTGATATTTGGGTCTGTAAGGCTGGCGCGATAGAAGTTGCGTCCGATACGGCCAAAGCCATTGATTCCGACATTAATCATGAGATACGTCCTTGCTACTTAAGGGGCTAGACATTAAAAAAGCCCTGTCGTTGGAGGTGAATTACAACTGCCACAACGCTGGGGTCTTAGGTGTAATCCTATCAGTGGCCTAAGCACCAACTTATCGGTAGTAACGCTGACTAACTCAGCAAATCTGGGGAAAGTCCGCTTTCAGTATCGGGAATACCAAGTTCACTTGCACGTTTATCGGCCATAGCAAGTAATCGGCGAATTCGCCCGGCGATCGCATCCTTGGTCATTGCTGGCACAGCTAATGAGCCAAGCTCTTCAAGGGAGGCCTGGCCATGATTAATACGCAGCTCCCCCGCCTCTTTCAGATGGGCCGGAATCGTTGCTCCCAGAATCTCCATTGCTCGGGCGACTCGGGCAGATGCGGCAACGGCAGCGCGCGCTGAGCGACGAAGATTTGCATCATCAAAGTTGGCCAGACGGTTTGCAGTTGCACGGACCTCACGGCGCATGCGCCGCTCCTCCCATGCAAGTACCGATTCATGTGCACCGAGTCGAGTAAGGAGAACTCCGATCGCATCTCCATCGCGGATAACAACGCGATCAACTCCGCGAACTTCGCGTGCCTTGGCAACAATTCCCATTCGACGCGCCGCACCGACGAGAGCTAAGGCCGCCTCTGGTCCGGGACATGTAATTTCAAGTGATGATGAGCGACCCGGTTCGGTCAACGAGCCATGGGCAATAAATGCACCACGCCACGCCGCTTCAGAATCACAGATGGCGGCAGAGACAACCTGAGGGGGTAGTCCACGGACAGGGCGACCATGTGAATCTACAAGTCCAGTTTGGCGAGCAAGTGAATCTCCAGCTTCGACTACTCGAACAACGTAGCGTGAACCTTTTCTCAAGCCCCCAGATGAGAGAACTGCTAAATCAGAGCCGTGTCCATAAATATCGGCGATATCTTTTCTAAGGCGCCGCGCACTCTGTGAAGTTTCGAGTTCAACCTCAATGACGATCTTTCCCGCTGCAATGTGGAGCCCACCTGCAAAGCGCAGAAGTGATGAGACCTCGGCCTTGCGACAACACGGCTTGGTAATTGCGATACGGCTGAGTTCGTCTTTAACAGATGCTGTCATGGCCATGGGCTCATCCAACCAAACTTTGGCGCATAATGTGGCCCAAATGAAGAGCTAATTGTGTGACATCGTGATGAATGCTGCCAGGGGCTTTGCGAATATCAACGGCAACGACCTGTCCCCCAAGTTTGCGAGCGATTGTAGCCAGAGCTATCTCATCTCGAATTACGGATTTATCAACCAGAAAGTAGTCGATTAATACAGCTGGTGCGTACTCAGAGAAGAGATCTAGATGTTCTTCGGGAGTTGAACCAGCGAACTCTTCTCCAGTCGTATTTGAATGGGCATCCAAGTTAAGAATTAAAATCTTCTTTGCCTTAGTCCTTGAGAGTGCATCTAACTGCATAGGTACTAAGAGATGTGGCATTACACTAGAAAACCACGATCCAGGACCCATTGTGATCCAATCAGCGGTTCGGATAGCAGTTAAGGCCTCCATATGTGCCTGCGGATTTTCTGGGATGACGCGCAGAGATTCAATGCGTCCCTTAGCTGTAGCCACCTCTTTTTGTCCTCGTACAACGATTCGACCAGTTGAAGTATTAAAAGTTCCTTCAATATCTAATGGGACCGTAGCCATTGGAAGGACTCTTCCAATGGTTTTTAACAGTGATCCAACACGATCTAAACCAATTACTGGATCCTCATCATCACTCCACAGTGATGCCAGTAATAAGTTACCCATCGCATGACCATTGAGTGGGCCTGTACTTTCAAAACGATGCTGCATGATGTCGGCCCACGTGCGACCCCACTCATCATCGGCACATAAGGCGGCCAGCGCCATCCGCAAATCACCGGGTGGGAAGATCGGAAACTCTTCGCGCAGACGTCCACTTGAGCCACCATTATCGGCGATAGTAACAATGGCGGTGATCTCTGAAGTTATTTGACGTAGCGCCGACAAGGTTGCAGCCAGACCATGACCGCCTCCAAGGGCAACGACTTTGCTCACAGTTATTCGCGCCCCACATCACGGTGCGTTGGATATGCAGAGATAGAATTACCAATGCTGTTGAGTTGTTTCGCAATCTCCTGAGTAATCGCAACCGAGCGATGCTTACCACCAGTACAGCCAACTGAGATAGTTACATATCGCTTTCCCTCTTGCATATAGCCAGGCACCATCGATGCTATGAGATTGACATAGTTTTTTACAAAATCTTTTACGCCGGTGTTTCCCAAAACCTTTTCACTCACCTGCGGAGTTAGACCCGTCAGTGGTCGCAGCTCTGGTAACCAGTGTGGGTTCGGGATGAACCGGCAGTCCAGAACTAAATCGGAGTCAACGGGTATTCCAAACTTATATCCAAAGGATAAAACGTTGATTCGAATGCCCTCTACTTTGCCGCCACCGAAAATCTCCCCGATCCGCTTTTCTAACTGATGAACATTGAGATTACTCGTATCTATTGTGATGTCACACTGGGATCTCACTTCATCTAACTTTTCACGCTCTCGTGCAATTCCATCAACAATTCGATCTGTGCCCTGAAGCGGGTGTGGCCTGCGGGTAGATTCAAAGCGCTGTACTAATACTTGATCGGTGGCATCTAAAAAGAGTAAACGATAGGCCGAGCCGCTCCTCTTGAGTACATCCAAACCCTCCATAAGCTCGTCGAAGAAATGACCACCTCGTACATCGACAACCACTGCAAACTCTTTACCCTCCGGGCCGCTACCTTTGCCGACTAGCTGCGGCAGTAGCGAGGGTGGCAGATTATCAACGACATACCATCCCAGATCCTCTAATGCATGGGCGGCAGTAGAACGTCCGGCACCAGACATGCCGGTCAGAATCAGAATCTCACTACTACTCATGTCTTAATCCTCTTACCCATGTCAAGGACCCGCTATTCACGGGTAATTTCTCCTGTTTGAACGTTTACCGTCTGCCTTCCAATCCGATCGAGATAGTTACATATGACCTCAGCGATTTTAGAACCGATGCCGGGCGTGGCTGCAATCTCTTCTCGGGTTGCCTTTCTAATAGCGGCCACTGATCCAAAGCGCTCCAACAGCGCGTTGCGACGTACCTGCCCGAGTTGAGGAATTTCATCTAATACCGACTCCAACATTATTTTTGAGCGCCTAGATCGGTGAAAAGTAATAGCAAATCTATGCGCTTCATCCCGAATTCGTTGCAGTAGATAGAGAGCTTCACTTGAGCGAGGCAAAACAATTGGATCACTAGAACCTGGTATCCAAACCTCTTCTAAACGTTTGGCTAATCCGCACAATGCAATATCTGTGATACCAAGTTCGCTCAGTGCACGGGCGGCGGCGTTAACCTGCGGTGCTCCTCCATCGACGACAATTAGCTGGGGTGGGTATGAGAATTTGCTTAACTTTCCTCCAAGTTCGGCAACTTCGGCAGCATCCACTGTGCGGTCATCAATTAACCTTTTAAGTCTGCGTGTAATTACCTGGTGCATCGCCCGAGTATCATCGAAGCCTTCATCGGTGTTGATAATGAATCGCCGATACTCACTCTTCTTTGCTAGACCATCTTCAAAGACCACCATGGATGCAACTACGGATGTGCCTGAAATATTTGAGATATCAAAACACTCAATACGCAGCGGTGTACGCTCTAAATCTAGGGCCTCTTCAATCTCGATAAGTGCTTTACCACTTACTGCCGCATCTGTGGAGCGCTTACTTAAGTAGGAGATAAGTGAGTACTGAGCGTTGCGTTTTACCGTCTGTAAGATCTCCATTTTTTCACCACGCTGTGGAATTTTCAGAGCCACAGGTGCTCCGCGCAGTTCTGAGAGCCAGGCTTCAAGAGCATGGGCATCGCGTGGGCGCTCGTTTATCAGAATATGTGCAGGAATCTCGCTCGCGCCACTTTGACTATAGATGGAGTAGAAGAGAGCCGCGATCTCATCATCGCCTTCGAGAGATTTGCTTTGATCTACAATCCACGAGCGCGAGCCTCTAATTGCTCCGCTTCGAACAATAAATATCGATCCAGCTGCATGAGCACCATCGTGATGTATCGCAACGATGTCTGCCGTTAAAGTATCGGGCAAGGCGGCATCTGTAGATTCTTGTGCTCGCTCTATCGCAGTGATGGAGTCTCGAATCTTGGATGCTCTTTCAAACTCTTCGCGCTCTGAGGCTAGTACCATCTCAGCTTGCAACGTTGGAACGATATCAGCATTACCATTGTCCATAAATTTTACTAATCGATTTGCTAACTCTTTATGATCTTCCTGGCTTACCCAGTTTACACAAGGTGCGGCGCACTTACCAATATCTCCAAGTAAGCACTGTCGTTTGCTGCGCTGAGCTCGTTGAAAGTTTCCGGTAGTACATGATCGAATAGGAAATACCTTTAGGATTACATCGAAAGTATTTCGTAGCGCCCACGTATGTGTAAAAGGTCCAAAGTAGGTTATTCCAGGGCGCTTTGATTTACGCGTGATGAAGATTCGAGGATACTCATCGTTATTAGTTACCGCTAAATATGGATACGACTTGTCATCGCGAAACTGAACATTGTACTGAGGTGCGTACTGTTTAATCCAAGAAAACTCTAGCTGTAGGGCTTCAACTTCGGTGTCAACAATCGTCCAATCGACCCGAACTCCTTGATGCACCATTCGATATGTCTTTTCAGGCAGGTTACCCTGAAAGTAATTACTCAATCGATTCTTTAAGTTAACTGCCTTGCCAACATAGATCACAGCCCCACTTGCATCATAGAAGCGATAAACCCCAGGTAGTTGTGGGATCTCACTGGGACGATACGATGCCGGATCTGCCATCTCTTTACTTCTTCACCGCTACTTTTCGATTTGTTGCAAGCATGGGTGCTAGATATTGGCCGGTGTAGCTGGCTTTTACCTCGGCGACATCTTCGGGAGTGCCTTCGGCAACGACTAATCCCCCACGGAAACCACCCTCTGGCCCCATATCGATTACCCAGTCCGAGCATTTAATGACATCCAAGTTGTGCTCGATAACCACAACTGTATTGCCCGTGTCGACCAAGCGATTAAGCACAATAAGAAGTTTGCTTACATCTTCAAAGTGCAGACCAGTGGTTGGCTCATCCAAAACGTAGATCGTTCTTCCGGTAGAGCGACGCTGTAATTCGGTTGCAAGTTTTACACGTTGAGCCTCACCCCCTGAAAGGGTTGGCGCGGATTGACCCAAACGCACATATCCGAGACCTACATCATTGAGCGTCTTTAAAAACCTAGCGATGGTAGGAACTGACTCAAAGAACGCATAAGCCTCTTCTATCGGCATATTCAAAACATCGGCGATGGTTTTGTTTTTGTAGTGAACCTCTAACGTTTCACGGTTATATCGTGCGCCATGACAGACTTCGCATGGCACATAAACATCAGGTAAAAAATTCATTTCAATTGTGATTGTGCCATCTCCTGAACAGTTCTCACATCGTCCGCCTTTGACGTTAAATGAGAAACGACCCTGCTGATAGCCACGAATTTTCGCCTCGGTAGTCTCAGAAAATAGAGCACGAACCTTATCGAATAGGCCTGTATATGTGGCTGGATTTGATCTCGGTGTACGCCCAATAGGTGATTGATCGACGTGAACAACTTTGTCCAGAAGTTCAACACCGCTCACACTGCGGTGACGCCCTGGAACCAAGCGCGCACCATTGAGTTTATTGGCAAGAGTTGTATACAAAATATCATTAATGAGCGTTGACTTACCTGAACCGCTCACACCAGTAACCGAGACAAAGACACCTAATGGCAGCACGACATCGATATCTTGAAGATTATTTTCCTTAGCTCCCTTAATCAACAGAGTTCTCTTGCTATCGATTGGGCGTCGCCTGGCTGGAATCGCAATAGATTTACGGCCAGATAAATAAGCTCCAGTGATTGAATCCTTTGATGCGATGAGTTCTTCATAACTTCCAGAGACCACGACGTGGCCGCCATGTTCTCCGGCTCCGGGACCAATATCTACAATCCAATCAGCGGTACGAATTGTCTCCTCATCATGTTCAACGACTATTAATGTGTTTCCAAGATCGCGCAGATGAGTCAGTGTTTCAATTAAACGGCGATTATCGCGCTGATGCAGACCAATGCTGGGCTCATCAAGGACATAAAGAACGCCGACTAGTCCGCTACCAATCTGGGTTGCCAAGCGAATTCGCTGTGCTTCTCCCCCAGATAAGGTTGCCGCAGGTCTTGCTAACGATAAATAATCTAAACCAACGTCTAGAAGAAAGCCTAAGCGGGCGTGGACTTCTTTCATTACGCGTTCGGCTATCTGGGCCTCGCGTTTAGTTAATTTAATATTTTTAAGAAACTCGGCGCACTCTGAAATTGAAAGCTCGGTAATTTGGGAGATGTTCTTATTTCCAAGAGTCACAGCCAAGACCTCAGGCTTTAAACGAGCACCCGAACAGATATGGCAGGGAATCTGGCGCATATACGCCTCGTACTTATCGCGACTGTAGTCACTATCGGTCTCACTATGGCGGCGGTGAATAAATGGCACTACACCTTCAAAGCCAGTTGTGTAGTTCTTGGTGCCGTAACGGCCCTTGTACTTCATTTTGATCTCATACTCGTATCCATTGATAATGGCCTCACGGGATTTTACTGAGATTTTTTTCCAAGGAATATCGAGCGAGAACGGCATATCTTTTGCAAGTGCCTCCAACAACCTGATGAAGTAATCCGATGATTGCCCTCCCGACCATGGTGCGATAGCGCCATCATTAATGGAGATTGAATCGTCGGGAATTATCAGATCCTCATCGACCTCTAACTTTGTACCTATGCCTGAACATTCAGGGCATGCGCCAAATGGTGAGTTGAAAGAGAATGAGCGCGGCTCTAACTCTTCAAAGGATAAGTTGCATTCGTGGCAGGCTAAGTGCTCACTAAAGGTCCGCTCTTTATCGCCTGTTTTCGAGTCAATAAAATCTAAGATGACGATACCAGATGCTAGGCGTAGCGCCGTTTCAATTGAATCCGTGAGACGGGTCTTGCTTTCAACCTTTGCAGTTAAACGATCGACCACGACTTCAATGGTGTGCTTCTCCTGCTTCTTCAACTTCGGCACTTCCGTTAGTGCTACAACTGTGCCATCGACACGGGCACGCGAATAGCCTTGGGTAATAAGTTCGGCAAATAGATCAACGAACTCACCTTTACGTGCACGAACCACCGGTGCTAACACGGCAAACTTTGTAGTCGGCGGCATCGTTAATATCTGATCGACAATCTGCTGCGGTGACTGACGCGAGACCGCTTTGCCACACGTAGGACAGTGTGGGCGCCCAGCTCGTGCAAAAAGAAGACGAAGATAGTCATAGACCTCAGTTATCGTTCCAACCGTTGAGCGGGGATTTCGGTTGGTGGATTTTTGATCGATAGAAACCGCCGGTGATAGACCTTCAATGAAATCAACATCGGGCTTATCCATCTGACCCAAGAACTGCCGGGCATAGGCAGAGAGAGATTCAACGTAGCGGCGTTGACCTTCGGCAAAAATCGTGTCGAATGCGAGCGAGGATTTACCAGAGCCTGATAGACCAGTGAAGACGATAAGAGAGTTGCGGGGCAGTTCGATGGATACATCTTTGAGGTTGTGCTCTCGCGCTCCCCGCACAACTAGCTTGTCGATACTCACTAAACCCCTGCCTCTTCCATAGAGCGAAGCTCTCGCTTCAAAATCTTTATCTCATCGCGCAGACGAGCAGCTACCTCGAATTGCAGTTCAGCGGCGGCGTTTTTCATCTGATCAGTGAGGGAGCCTATCAACGCCATTAAATCCTGTCTTGGCAGAGTAGTCAGCGCCTTAGCGTAGAGGCCTGGCGAAGTCGCACTCTTTTGGTTTGCCTTCTTACTCGTTGCTAATAACTCTTCAGTGTCTTCAGACTCGCGATTAATCAAATCTGTAATATCTGCAATCTTTTTGCGCAAAGGTTGAGGATCAACTCCACGCTCGAGGTTATAGGCAACCTGTTTTGCTCGACGACGATTAGTTTCATCAATGGCCTTAGCCATTGAATCGGTAATATTATCGGCATACATGTGGACCTCTCCCGATACATTTCGAGCAGCACGTCCGATAGTCTGAATCAACGACGTTGAAGAGCGCAGGAAGCCCTCTTTATCGGCATCTAAAATGGCAACAAGTGAGACCTCAGGAAGATCTAAACCTTCGCGAAGTAAGTTAATTCCGATTAATACATCGTAATCACCCATGCGTAGCTCGCGCAGCAGCTCTACTCTGCGCAAAGTATCGACTTCGGAGTGCAGATATCGAACACGCACACCCTTTTCTTGCATGTACTCCGTCAAATCCTCAGACATCTTCTTAGTCAACGTTGTAACAAGTACGCGCTCACTCTTTTCAGCACGGATGCTGATTTCATGTAAGAGATCATCTATCTGACCTTTGATTGGTTTGATAACAATCTGGGGATCAACTAGGCCAGTTGGGCGAATAACCTGTTCGACGACATCTCCACTCACTTTGGCCATCTCGTACTTGCCGGGAGTTGCAGATAAATACAGCTTTTGGGCGGTGCGCTCTAAAAACTCTGGGAACTTTAATGGCCGGTTATCGAGGGCGCTTGGCAGTCGAAATCCATGTTCGACTAATGTGCGTTTTCTCGAGGCATCGCCCTCATACATCGCACCCAACTGTGGCACTGTCACATGACTCTCATCGATAACAACTAGAAAATCCTCTGGAAAATAATCCAATAGACAGTTTGGTGCCGAGCCTGGATCACGGCCATCAAGATGGCGAGAGTAGTTTTCGATTCCGCTACAGAAACCAATCTGCTCCATCATCTCCACATCGAATGTAGTGCGCATGCGTAATCGTTGAGCCTCAAGGAGTTTTCCCGCTTTTTCAAAGAGATTAAGCTGGATTTGAAGCTCATCCTCAATCTCTCCAACAGCACGTTTTATAGTTTCGGGACCTGCAGCGTAATGTGTAGCAGGAAAAATATACATCTCGCTCTCATCGCGGATAATCTCACCGGTCAGTGGATGCAGCGTAGAAATCTTTTCAATCTCATCTCCGAACATCTCAATACGAATCGCTAACTCCTCATACATTGGGATAATTTCAATCGTATCTCCACGTACTCTAAAGGTGCCGCGCTCGAAAGCGACATCATTGCGTTTGTACTGAACATCTACAAAGCGACGAAGAAGTGCGTTGCGTTCGATCTCATCCCCCACCCGCAGCGTGACCATGCGGTCGATGTACTCCTGAGGTGTACCAAGTCCGTAAATACATGAGACGGTCGCAACCACGATTACATCTCTACGTGTGAGCAACGAGTTCGTTGCCGAATGTCGCAATCGCTCTACCTCATCGTTGACACTTGAATCTTTTTCAATAAAGGTATCGGTCTGCGGAACATATGCCTCTGGCTGGTAATAGTCGTAGTAAGAAACGAAGTACTCAACGGCGTTGTTAGGAAGAAGCTCTCGAAATTCGTTAGCAAGCTGTGCCGCCAAAGTCTTATTAGGTGCTAGAACCAGGGTTGGCCGCTGTAGTTTTTCAATCAACCAGGCCGTTGTCGCTGATTTTCCTGTGCCGGTGGCACCGAGCAGAACAACGTCCTGCTCCCCCGCCTCAAAGCGTCGGGCAATCTCAGCGATCGCTTCGGGCTGATCACCCGCCGGTACATAATCGCTAATAACGGCAAACGGCTCGACTCGTCGCTGTAAATCCGATACCGGGCGCATTGGATAATTCTAGTTAGAAGTAGGAGTTAAACCATCCCAAATATTTTCAACTTTACGCAGTAAATCATCCTCGGTGCCATTGTTTTCAATGACAAAGTCGGCGATGGAGAGCCTCTGTTCTCGTGTGGCCTGGGCAGCGATGCGCGCCTCAATCTCGGAAGAGTGCAGGCCCTTAGCGCGCAACCTTTCCATGCGGATATTCATATCGGCTTCAACTGTAATGACGAGATCGAATCGATCGGCCCCACCCGTTTCAAAGAGAAGTGGAATCTCATAGACCAGAGTTTGATTACCGGTAAGGGAGACAACCGCTGCTTCAAACTCACTACGAACCCATGGATGAATAATCGCTTCCAACGCAGCTTTCTTAACGGGATCTTTAAATACTATTTCACCCAAAGCTCGCCGATCAATTTCACCATTTTTTAAGATTGAATCACCAAACTCTGCAATGACATCATCAAAGCCAGTTGATCCCCGCTCAATCGCCGCCCGCGCTAATTGATCGGCATCGATGACTAAAGCGCCAAGATTGGCGAAGTACTCAGCTGCCAGTGATTTACCGCTCCCAATTCCACCAGTTAAGGCAATGACGCGCATAAAGTAAGGATAGCGCCTAGGCATAGTTTATTTTCAAAGAGAAAAAGGCCCAGCAGTTACGCCGGGCCTTTCTTACAAATATTTATTCTGCAGGTACAGCCTCTGCGATGGCCTCAACTACACCATCTTCCGGAACTGCCGCTGCATCAGCGGCCTTTGCTTCAGCCTTCTGCTTCTTATGTGCCATGAAACGCTCTTGAGCTTGAGCATATTGACGCTCCCACTCTTCGCGCTGTGTCTCATGTCCTGGCTTCCACTCTTGAGTTTCTGAATCAAAACCCTCTGGGTAGATGAAGTTTCCCTCTGCGTCATAACGCGCAGCCATTCCATACTGTGTTGGATCAAATGCTTCAATCTCAATCTCATGTCCTTCATTGGCCTGCTTTAATGAAAGTGAGATACGGCGACGCTCTAGATCGATATCGATAATCTTTACAAAGAGCTCGTCATCGACTGCAACGACCTGCTCTGGAATCTCAACATGGCGTTCGGCCAACTCTGAGATGTGGACAAGGCCTTCAATACCCTCATGCACGCGGATAAATGCTCCGAATGGAACAAGCTTTGTCACAACACCTGGAACAACTTGATTGATTGTATGTGTACGAGCAAATGCCTGCCATGGATCCTCTTGTGTTGCCTTCAGTGAGAGTGAGACACGCTCGCGCTCGAAATCAACTTCGAGAACTTCGACGGTTACTTCATCGCCAACTTCTACAACTTCACCAGGATGATCGATGTGCTTCCAAGAAAGTTCAGAGACGTGGACAAGGCCATCGACACCACCAAGATCAACGAAGGCACCGAAGTTCACGATGGATGAGATGACACCTGTACGAACTTGGCCCTTTTGAAGCTGGTTAAGGAAAGTTGTGCGTGACTCTGACTGTGTCTGCTCAAGAAATGCACGACGTGAGAGGACAACATTGTTGCGATTCTTATCGAGTTCGATAATGCGTGCCTCAACCTGTTTGCCAATATAAGGAGTTAGATCACGGACGCGGCGCATTTCAACAAGGGATGCTGGCAAGAAACCACGTAGACCGATGTCCACGATAAGTCCACCCTTAACAACTTCAATAACTGTTCCGATAACAACTTCATCGCGCTCTTTCTTGCCTTCGATATCTCCCCATGCGCGTTCGTACTGTGCGCGCTTCTTGGAGAGAATCAAGCGACCCTCTTTATCTTCCTTCTGAAGAACGAGAGCCTCAATACTTTCGCCAACTTTAACAATCTCATTTGGGTCTACATCGTGGCGAATCGAAAGTTCGCGTGAAGGTATTACTCCTTCAGTCTTGTAGCCGATGTCAACGAGGACTTCTTCGCGACCAACTTGAACGATTGTTCCTACGACAAGATCTCCGTCATTAAAATTTCTAATAGTTCCTTCGATTGCCGCTAGAAAATCGGCCGCTGATCCAATGTCATTTACTGCAATTACTGGTGTTGTTGTAGACAAGTGTGCTCCGTAGGGATAGATGAGTAGTAGTTTCCACTTTCGTGGCTGGAGAGTAAGGGTACGGTTTTGGCGTGCAATAGGGCAAATCCGCTCATATTTCTAGGCTCAATCATTAGACTCGCATCTATTATGAATCGCTATCGCCAGCTATTTGCACTTCCTAACGTCTGGGTATTAGTTCTCGCGGCATTCCCGGCCCGGGTCGCCTATGGCATGGTGGGTTTGGCACTTTTCTTTAAAACCCAGCAAGAGACCGGCTCTATCGCCCTTGCTGGTTTAGTGATCGGTGCAAACTCCCTAGCTGGATCTATTACCGCCGGAATTCGAGGTTCGGTAATCGATAAGTATGGTCAGAAATGGCCGATACGAACTCTTGTTCCGGCATATGCAGGAATGATGATTATGGTCAACATCTCGCACTCAGCAACGTTCATTCTTGTACTCGCAACGATTATGGGACTTACTGCACCCCCAATTAATCTTTCGGTACGCCCCTTATGGAGATCAGTTGTCACTGGTGATTTTCTGCGCACGGCCTATGCCGTTGATACCTCTGTAATGAATACAGCTAGTGTCATTGGACCAGTGGTAGCTACAACGCTTGCCCTGTCCTCACATCCAGGTAGCGCCCTTATTGCTTCTGCAGTTCTTATGATTATGGGTGGAGGCGCACTTGCACTTGCACCAATCTCCAGAGATTGGAAACCTGAGAAGAAAGAGGGTGGCGCACAATCTCTCTGGCGAAATCCAGCACTGCGTTTGATGATGCTGGAGGGATCGTGCATTGGTTTTGGATGGGGACTCTTTGATGTAGCAGTTCCTGCCTATGCAACTATTGAAAACGTTGCACATCGCACCGCTTGGGTCTTTGGCGCAATGGGTGTAAGCAGCATTATTGGTGGATTAGTCGCAGGACTGCTCTCACGACGCACATCCTCACTTGCCGCACTTCGCAAAAGTTATCTTCTCTGGTTTCTCATATCGATTCCCATCGCATTTACATATCCGGGTTGGTCGATGGCACTTGCTGGCGCTTTTTTAGGTTTTATGGGAGGTGCGGTTCAGGTCTTCTACTGGGAGGTGATGGAGGCTGTGCGACCCAAGGGTTCGGCCGTCTCATACATGGCCTGGCTCTGGACGGTTGAGGGGAGTTTGATGTCTCTCGGTGCCGCCATCGGCGGAGTCATCTCAGAGACGATATCCCCCCAGTTTTGTTTAGCGCTGACTGCAGTATCTATTGGCCTTGGAAATATCGTTTTAAATATCGGCAGGGCCCGCCTAAAATCTGCAAACCGCATACCTACCGATGAAGAGGATCTCAATGCGCAGCTTCACGCCACGTCAGACCCAGACCTGCACTGACATCTAGTGGCGCCCGCAGAGGATATGCCGCACCCATTTCACGTTTTACAAGTGAGGTTATTGTATCTTCCTCACCTTTAACCACCTCAATAATTAGCTCATCGTGTATCTGTAATAACAAACGTGACTGTAATTTTTCTCTCGAAATGGCGCTATGCACCTTCAACATGGCTAACTTAATAATATCGGCCGCTGAGCCTTGAATCGGAGCATTAAGCGCCATTCTCTCTGCAACTTCACGGCGTTGGCGGTTATCATTCATTAAATCCGGTAAATAGCGACGACGCCCCATAATAGTTTCGGTATATCCAACTTTGCGCGCCTCCTCAACCACCGTTTTTAAGTAATCACGAATTCCGCCAAAGCGTTGAAAGTAGGTATCCATTAAATCTTGAGCCTGCACTGGACTGATATCTAACTGCACCGATAAACCAAATGATGAAAGCCCGTAGGCCAGGCCGTATGACATCGCTTTAATTTGCCGGCGCATCTCTGCATCTACATCACGTGCTTTTATACCAAAGATGACTGCGGCAATTGTGGCGTGTAAATCCTCACCAGATTCAAAGGCGGCCAAAAGTTTTTCATCGTGCGAGAGATGGGCCATGATGCGCATCTCTATCTGACTGTAGTCAGCGGTTAACAAACCCACATATCCCTTGCCAGGAATAAAAGCATTTCTTATTGTGCGACCCTCTTGGGTACGCACTGGAATATTCTGCAAATTAGGTCCGATAGATGAGAGCCGCCCAGTCGATGTCACCGTTTGTCCAAAGTGTGTGTGAATACGCCCATCGGGTGCGATCTCTGAGATTAAACCATCAACAGTTGTTGCAAGTTTCTTCGTCTCACGGATGCGCAACAGATGTGTCAGTAATGGATGTCCACTCTTTTGATGCAGCCATTGAAGGCTTTCAGCATCGGTGGTGTATCCAGTTTTAATTTTCTTAGTTTTTGGGAGTTTTAACTCATCAAAGAGAACAACCTGAAGCTGTTTAGGTGAGGCAACATTGAACTCATGACCAACGCATTCATGGGCTGCCTTAACCTCTCGAATAGCCTCCCCTTCAAAGAAGGCAAACAGTTTGTCCAGCTCTTTGCGATCGACGGCAATACCAATTCTTTCCATCTGCGCCAGAAGCTCTGCAATGGGCAGCTCCATCGAAACAAAGAGCTCGTATAGGCCACGTTCTTTTAACTCACGCGTAAGTGATCCACGTAAGAAAAATAGCGCCCGTGCTGATGTGAGCAACTCTTGCTCTGGAGTAGATGAGTTAATTGCAGAGCCATCGCCCCATCGCTCCTGTAACTCCATGAGCTCTTGAACTCGAACTCCAGGGTTGACGAGGTAGGCGGCAAGTGCGGTATCAAACTCAACGCCATGCATCGGATAGTTACGTGATAAAGATTTAGCATCATGGGCAATCTTTTTAATCTCTGGATTCTTAGCCCAGTCCCCCATATGTGATGAGTGCACCAAGAAAACATCCTCTGGTGAGAGCGCTACGGCATAACTCTGCAGTTTTTCCGCTATGAGTGAGAAGGTAATAGCCAGAGCACCGGTGTGCGCGGCAATCTTGGCATCTGCCTCTTTCGAGGTAAGTACGCCTTCACGCATCTCTTCGGCAAAGAGAGTGAACTCGGGCTCAACACTAGATTGCGTGGCCTCTTTGAGCAGAATTGGTTTGATGCGATCTTTGAGAGTTTTAAACTCAAGTAGATCAAAGAGAGGAGCGATCTTATTTTCATCGACTCCAGACCAGGCTAAATCATTAATTGACAGCTCGATAGGAACATCTGCAACCAACTGTGTTAATTCGCTATTGAGAATTACACTATCGATTGAATCACGCAGAGACTGACCAACCTTGCCGCCCAACTTATCGGCGTTAGCGATTAGCTCTTTAAGTGATCCGTAGTCAATGATCCACTTTGCAGCCGTCTTTTCTCCGACCCCCGGCACTGACGGCAGGTTGTCACTTGGATCCCCGCGAAGCGCGGCAAAATCTGGATACTGCGCAGGTGTCATCCCGTACTTCTCGTAGACCGCATCTGGCGTCATGCGCGCTAAATCACTTACCCCGCGTTTGGGGTAGAGCACCGTCGTCATCTCGTTCACTAATTGAAATGAGTCGCGATCGCCTGTGCAGATAAGAGTGTGGACACCTTCGCCCTCGGCACGCTTTGCGATAGTAGCCAAAATATCATCGGCCTCGTAGCCTTCAATCTCAAAGCTCGTGATACCAAAGGCGGTGACTAATTCGTGCAGATAGGACATCTGTGATCGAAACTCATCAGGGGTTTTGGCTCGATTGGCTTTGTACTCTGGAAAAATCTCAGAGCGAAAGGTTTTACGAGAGAGATCAAAGGCAACGGCTACATGCGTGGGCTTCTCACTAGTGAGCAAAGAGAGCAGCATCGTGGAAAAGCCATATATGGCATTTGTATGCGCTCCACTTGCCGTGGTGAAGTTTTCAACTGGCAGGGCGTAGAAAGCACGATATGCCATTGAGTGCCCGTCGATGAGTAATAGGCGTTTGCTCATGGGCTCATCTTAGATTGTTGGTTAGACTCATGTCCTATGAGCAATGAGAGATTCTTAGAGATTATAAAAGAGCGTGGCGGCGGTGCACTTGGGATAAAAATGGGTATCGAAATTATCGAAGCCTCTCCGCAAAGATTGGTAGCAACGATGCCAGTCGAGGGAAACACTCAACCGTTTGGGCTCTTACATGGCGGGGCAAGTGTTGTCTTAGCTGAGACCCTTGGATCCGTTGGAACAGCCCTGCATGCAGGTCCTACACGAATGAGTGTTGGAGTGGATATCAATG
Source organism: Candidatus Planktophila sp. (assembly GCA_964201135.1). Classification (GTDB taxonomy): domain Bacteria; phylum Actinomycetota; class Actinomycetes; order Nanopelagicales; family Nanopelagicaceae; genus Planktophila. Next base: position 474 of record CAXNDE010000007.1, on the reverse strand, counting down.
CTACTCATCACAAATCTGCAACAAGTGGAGTTATTACCGCGGTTGCAACCGCACTATCTCTTGGAAAAACTCTGTGCTGTTACGACGTCGTTATTACTGATGACAAAGGCGAACGAACATGTACTGCACGTATTACCTGTCTGATATTGGCAGAGCGCTAATTAATTAACTATGCGCCCCAGTGCCTAGATAGGCCTCGCGCACCGCTGGATCATTGAGTAGATCAGAGGCCTTTGCCTCTTTGACTACGTTTCCTGTCTCAAGGATGTATGCCCGGTGTGCTCGCTGCAGAGCCTGCTGGGCGTTTTGCTCAACGAGCAAGATAGTCACACCCGTCTTATTGATCTCGGTAATGATGCGAAAGATATTTGCAATCATCTGTGGTGCAAGACCCATCGATGGCTCATCAAGGAGTAAGACTTTAGGACGTGCCATAAGAGCCCGGCCAATGGCCAGCATCTGTTGCTCTCCCCC
>CAXNDE010000006.1:0-21056 GCA_964201135.1 Candidatus Planktophila sp. | reverse complement strand
TTGGGAGGCGTGGGTGTATTAAATCTTGAGGGTTTATGGACAAGGTATGAGGATCCACGTATACCGCTAGGTGAGATCGCATCGATGCCAGATAAACATGCAACTAAGCGCATGCAAGAGATTTATACCGAACCTATTAAGCCCGAGCTCATAAAAGAGCGAATTCAACAGATCCGCAATGGTGGTGTCACTGTCGCTGCATCATTATCACCGGCCCGCACTGCGCAACTACACAAGGCCGTCATCGATGCCGGTGTAGATATCTTTGTAATCCGTGGAACAACGGTAAGTGCCGAGCATGTTGCCGCTGAAACTGAGGCGTTGAATTTAAAGAAGTTTATCTACGAGCTCGATGTACCTGTCATAGTTGGCGGTGTTGCAACTGCAACTGCTGCGCTGCACTTAATGCGCGCAGGTGCTGCAGGTGTATTGGTTGGCTTCGGTGGTGGCGCAGCACACACAACACGTAAAGTTTTAGGAATCGAAGTTCCCATGGCATCGGCAGTTGCCGAAGTCGCATCTGCACGCCGCGAATATTTAGATGAGTCCGGTGGGCGCTATGTTCATGTAATCGCTGATGGAGCAGTTGGTCGAAGTGGTGATATCGCAAAGGCAATCGCATGTGGCGCTGATGCTGTAATGATGGGCTCACCTCTTGCAAAAGCTACACAGGCACCTGGCCTTGGTTGGCACTGGGGCTCAGAGGCACACCACCAGGTATTGCCACGTGGAGAGCGCGTAGCCGTTGGAACCGTTGGAACATTAGAGGAGATTTTATTGGGACCATCGTATACATCCGATGGATCGATGAATCTATTTGGCGCACTGCGCCGAGCAATGGCGACATGTGGTTATTCAGATGTTAAAGAGTTTCAGCGCGTAGAGGTCCTTATTCACCGTGCCTAATGATCGCGGCGTACTTGTAGTCGATTTTGGGGCCCAGTATGCCCAGTTGATTGCACGACGAGTGCGAGAGGCTAAGGTCTATAGCGAAATCGTTCCTTCGACGATAACTGCGGCCGAAGTACGTACCAAGAGCCCATCGGCGATTATTCTCTCGGGCGGACCATCGAGTGTCTATGCCGATAATGCACCGAGCTTTGATGCGGCGATATTTGCATTAGGTATTCCAACTTTTGGTATCTGTTATGGATTTCAACTTATGGCTGCCGCCCTTGGTGGGGTAGTAAGTCAGACTGGTAAATCAGAGTTCGGTCGCACTGATGTAACAGCACAGAGTGAATCAAAGTTATTTAGTGGCCTACCAGTAGCACAAAAGGCATGGATGTCACATGGCGATGCCGTCACAGCTGCGCCAACGGGTTTTTCTATCTGCGCGAGCACTACCGATACACCAATTGCAGCATTTGAAAATGCAACTGGTGATATAGCTGGAGTTCAGTTTCATCCAGAGGTTTTGCATTCAGAGCATGGTCAAGCAATGTTACAGAACTGGCTAGTCAATATCGCACGCTGTGAAGCAACATGGACGAGTGCAAATATCGCAGAGAGTGAAATTGCTAAAGCTAAGGCAGTTATTGGCGACAAGCGTGTTATCTGTGGTTTATCAGGGGGTGTTGACTCTGCCGTTGCCGCCGCGATTATTCAACGCGCAGTCGGGGATCAATTAACCTGTGTCTTTGTCGATCACGGTTTACTGCGAAAAGGTGAGGCCGAACAGGTAGAGCGCGACTTTGTTGCTAGCACCGGAGTTAACTTAGTTGTTGTTGATGCGAAAGAGGTTTTTTTATCAGCGCTCAAGGGAATTACCGATCCAGAGGAAAAACGCAAAATTATTGGTCGCGAATTCATCCGCTCATTTGAAAAGGCGGCCCGTGATATCGCAGCTGGTGGTGAGGTGGAGTTCTTAGTACAGGGCACGCTCTATCCAGATGTTGTTGAATCTGGTGGTGGCACAGGTACTGCCAATATTAAATCTCATCACAACGTTGGCGGCCTGCCAGATGATTTGAAGTTTTCGCTTATCGAACCACTACGTACACTGTTTAAAGATGAAGTGCGCCATGTTGGTATCGAGCTAGGTCTGCCAGAAGAGATTGTTTGGCGCCAACCATTTCCAGGTCCAGGTCTTGGAATTCGCATCGTCGGTGAAGTTACTCAGGAGCGCTTAGATATTTTGCGCGAGGCCGATGCCATCGCCCGCTTCGAACTCAAAGCTGCCGGCCTTGATCGCGATATCTGGCAGTGCCCAGTAGTTTTATTAGCCGATGTGCGAAGTGTTGGCGTACAGGGCGATGGTCGTACCTATGGTCATCCAATAGTCCTTCGCCCCGTATCGAGTGAGGATGCAATGACTGCAGATTGGTCAAGAGTTCCCTATGAAGTTCTTGAGAAGATCTCGACACGCATTACTAACGAGGTGCGCGAAGTCAATCGAGTTGTGTTAGATATCACCAGTAAACCGCCAGGAACAATCGAATGGGAATAACCGTAAAGAAACTCATTGCCACTGCAGTTATCGCAGCTGTTGCATTAGTTGGTCTTACACCTGCACAAGCTGCCACAAAGGTTAAGTGCACCCCTACTAAGGCTGTTGGACATACCGAAATGAAGGTCAAGCCTGCAGAAAAACCCGCTACCAAACTGCCTAAGACATTCACGCTTACAACTAACTGCGGAGCAATTGTTATTACAACGGTGGGCAGTAAAGCGCCATGGACACTTACTGAGATGTCTATCCTTGCAAAGGCCGGTTACTTTGATGGCTCGCTATGTCATCGCTTAACAACTGCAGGTATCTATGTTCTCCAGTGTGGAGATCCAACTGCAACAGGTAGGGGTGGGCCTGGATTTTCATATCCCGATGAAAACCTTCCAGCTAACGCCCTAAATAACTATCCAGCGGGCACTGTAGCCATGGCTAACTCAGGTCCTGGCACTAATGGCAGTCAGTTCTTCTTAGTCTTTGCCGATACGACCCTTGGCCCTGACTATACAATCTGGGGAAAGATCACCAAGGGCTTAGATATTGTCCAAGCGATCGCTAAAGCTGGAGTTAAAGGCGGCGGCAGAGATGGCACACCAAGTACAACAGTTGCACTAACAAAGGTACGTGTTAGTTAATTCGTATTAACAATCTTAAAGGCTTCAGCGATTCGACCTTGCGCAAAACCAGCGGCAGCTGCATTGCGCTCACCCCATTCGCGGACCATCGTTGCTAAGTTCTCATTGTGCGCAGTCTGTGATGCATGCGCTTGTAAAGCCTTTATCTTTAAGTCAAAGCTATCTGTGATATCTACGAAGTGATCGGGGTTAGCAAAAGCGCTAACCCAAATCTCTTTAACGCGCCAAGGTTGTAAACCCTCATCATTGAGTAAGTCGGTAAATGCAAAGGGATTACGTGCATCGGGATAAACGGCTTGAATCGCAGCCTCACCTGCGGCTAAGTGATCTGGATGGCTTGCTCCAATGCGATCCCAATTGCGTTCAGGACTTTGGCAGACCATGCGATCGGGCTGTGAGATTCGAATCTGGCGCACTAAATCTTTTCGAAGTCCAAGGGTTGCCTCTAAGTTTCCATCTATATAGTTAAGGAAAGTAATATCGGTAACACCGATCGCCGCTCCTGCTGCGCGTTGTTCACGTTGACGGATTGCTGGCATCTCCTCTTTAGTAAAGCCGGACTCTTCGCCACCTTGATCACCGTTAGTACAAAAGACATAGGCGACTTCAATACCTTTTTTAACCCACTGGGCAATTGTTCCCGATGCTCCAAAATCTGAATCATCGGGGTGGGCACTTATGACCAAAACTCGCTTGATCTCACTATCGGCGATCGGTTCCATCGGCGTAGCCTAATAGACTTGCCAACATGTCGAGTACTGAGAATCTGCTATCAGAACTCAATCCAGCACAGAGTGCAGCAGTTGAACATACTGGAGGCCCCTTATTAGTTGTGGCCGGGGCGGGCTCTGGCAAAACGCGCGTTCTAACCCGCCGTATTGCATATCTGATGTCGGCTCGACACGTTGCGCCGTATCAAATTTTGGCAATTACCTTTACAAATAAAGCGGCAGGGGAGATGAAAGCGCGCGTTGGTGAGTTAGTTGGACCAGTTGCACAATCGATGTGGGTATCTACCTTTCACTCAGCATGCGTGCGCATCTTGCGACAAGAGGCGATGCGATTGGGATATAGCAGTTCATTTTCAATCTATGACTCTGCCGATTCGCTGCGGTTGATAACGATTGTTGCCAGAGAACTCAATCTAGATTCAAAGAGGTATCCAGCTCGACAGTTTCAAGCGATGATCTCTAATGCTAAGAATGAATTAATGGGGCCACAGGATTATGTCAACGCTGCCAGTAATCAATTCGAGCAAGTAACAGCCGATGTCTATACCGTCTATCAACAACGATTACAGCGCGCAAACGCCATGGACTTTGATGATTTGATTCTAAAGACAGTAGAAGTCTTACAGCGATTTCCTGAGGCTAAAGCCCGTTTCAGATCTCGCTTTCGACATGTCTTAGTAGATGAGTATCAAGATACAAATCACGCCCAGTACATCCTTGTAAAAGAGTTAGTCGGCAGCCAAAGCGATGGCATGCCACCGGCTGAGCTATGTGTAGTAGGGGATGCCGATCAATCCATCTATGGCTTTCGTGGTGCGACGATTCGCAATATCCTGCAGTTCGAACTCGACTATCCCAATGCCACGACAGTACTGCTTGAGCAAAACTATAGATCGACTCAAAATATTCTCAGCGCCGCTAACGCAGTGATAACTAAGAACGTGAGTCGCAAAGAGAAAAACCTATGGACCGATTCGGGCTCGGGTGCACTTTTAACAGGCTACGTCGCCGAGAATGAACATGATGAGGCAAGATTTATCGCCGATGAGATTCGCCAACTGCAGCGCGATGAAAAGTCGGAACCCGGAGATACCGCGATTTTTTACCGTACCAATGCCCAGTCACGTGTATTTGAAGAGGTCTTTATGCGCAGTGCCTTGCCCTACAAGGTCGTTGGCGGAGTTCGCTTTTATGAGCGCCGAGAGGTTAAGGATTTGCTAGCGTATCTGCGAGTTCTAGCTAATGTAGATGATGAGATATCTCTGCGCAGAGTTATTAATGTTCCAAAGCGCGGGATTGGTGATACATCTTTAGATTACGTTGATCTCTTTGCGCAAGAGCAGGGAACCTCTTTTTGGCAGGGGTTGCTGCGCTGCTCAGAAGTAACGGGACTATCAATGCGTGTTGCGCAATCGATTCAAGATTTTACATCGATGATGAGTGCACTTCATGTACTAGTAGAAGCTAAGACGCGTCCCTCAATTATCGTTGAAGCAGCGCTCGAGCAATCGGGTTTATTGAAAGAGTTGGCAGATAGTACTGACCCACAAGATGAAGTTCGAGTAGAGAACTTAAAAGAGCTTGTTGCCGTATCGATGGAGTATGAAGAGCGGGATTTTGAAGAGTTAATAGAGGATGAAGAGATATCACTTGCAGGCTTTTTGGAGAAGGTCTCATTAGTCGCCGATGCCGATGAGATTCCAGAGGGTGAAGATCACGGCGGGGTCGTAACGATGATGACGTTGCATACGGCTAAAGGTCTTGAGTTCCCCACGGTCTTCTTAACTGGAATGGAAGATGGCATCTTTCCGCATTCGCGCACACTGGGTGAAGAAGATGAGGTTGAAGAAGAGCGCCGTCTTGCATACGTTGGTTTGACTCGTGCCCGTAAACATTTATATATTTCACGTGCGCAGTATCGCTCGACATGGGGGGCTCCTAATTACAATCCACCATCACGTTTCTTAGATGAGATTCCAGCGGATGTAATCGAGTGGCGCAATGACTCTTCAACTTCGGTATCTCCATCATTAATAAAACGTTCCCGAACTGCAACTGCACCACCACCTCGCGCCACAGGCAAGAAGATCTCTGCAATCGAACTTCACATTGGCGAGCGAGTGTCACATGACACATTTGGATTAGGGACCGTAGTGTCGGTAGCAGGCGAGGGTGATAAGGCCGAGGCGACGATTAAATTCGGGCAGTATGGTGAGAAGCGATTACTACTGCGTTATGCCCCCGTTGAGAAGCTCTAGGATTACCTCCTAATCATGGGTCGGAGTACCAGTGGATCTCTTTGAATATCAGGCACGAGAGTTATTTGAAAAGCATGGTGTGCCGGTTTTGGCGGCGGCAATTGCAACGACGCCAGATGAGGCCGAAGCTGCCGCAACTTCAATAGGTGGAAAAGTTGTTGTAAAGGCGCAAGTAAAAGTGGGCGGTCGCGGAAAGGCTGGCGGAGTAAAGCTGGCCGAGAACGCCAAAGATGCACGCGAAAAAGCGAGTGCAATTCTTGGAATGGATATCAAAGGTCACGAAGTTCGCACCGTGATGATTGCAGCTGCTGCACCGATTGAATCCGAGTACTACTTAGCTATTCTTCTGGATCGCTCAAACCGAAGATTTTTAGTGATGGCATCGGTTTCAGGTGGAATGGATATCGAAGAAGTTGCACGCACTGCCCCTGAAAAGCTAGCAAAGATCGCCGTATCTGCCGTTGATGGAATTAGTGCGATAAAGGCTAAAGAGATCGTCGCTGCTGCACACTTTCCACTAGATGTTGCCGATCAAGTTGCCGAGGTTTTATTAAAGCTCTGGGAGGTTTTCCAGTCAGAGGATGCAACCTTGGTCGAGGTTAACCCACTTGTTAAAACTAAGGATGGCAAAGTCATCGCACTCGATGGCAAGATTACCCTTGATGATAATGCGCAGTTTCGCCAACCCGATCATGCAGCTCTCGTCGATCACGCTTCAACAAATGTATTAGAGGCGGCAGCGGCTGAGAAGGATTTAAACTACGTCAAACTAGATGGCCAAGTCGGAATCATCGGTAATGGTGCTGGATTAGTAATGAGCACCCTTGATGTTGTTGCCTATGCCGGTAAAAAACATGGCGGTGTACTACCTGCTAACTTCTTAGATATTGGCGGCGGTGCATCGGCGCAAATAATGGCCGATGGACTCTCAATTATCCTCGGTGATAGCGATGTTAAGAGCGTCTTTGTAAATGTCTTTGGTGGGATTACAGCATGTGACGCCGTTGCAACTGGAATCGTGCAGGCCCTTGAGCTTCTTGGTGCTAAGGCCACTAAGCCCATTGTTGTGCGTTTAGATGGCAATAATGTTGCTCAGGGACGTGCAATCTTGGCTAAGGCTGCACACCCACTGATTGAGCAGGTCGACACGATGGATGGAGCAGCAAATCGTGCTGCAGAGTTGGCGGCTAAGTAAATGGCTATCTTTTTGAATGAGAAATCAGTTGTCATTGTTCAGGGAATGACGGGATCAGAGGGTACTAAGCACACACGGCGCATGTTGGCATCGGGTACAAAGGTCGTTGGTGGAGTAACCCCTGGCAAGGGCGGACAGGTCGTTGATCTCGATGGCCATCAACTCCCAGTCTTTAATACCGTTGTTGAAGCAATGAGTGCAACGGGTGCAAATACTTCAGTAGTTTTCGTTCCACCTAAGTTTGCAAAGGCGGCAGTCATCGATGCGATTGATGCCGCAATGCCGCTCGTTGTTGTTATAACCGAAGGCATTCCAGTTCATGATGCTGCAAGTTTTTATGCATACTCAGTGAGCAAAGGCACTACCCGTATTATTGGCCCTAACTGTCCAGGCTTAATTAGCCCAGGACAATCAAATGTTGGAATCATTCCGGCAGATATCACAGGTGCTGGTCCAATTGGTTTAGTCTCAAAATCTGGCACGCTCACTTATCAAATGATGTATGAGCTACGTGATATTGGTTTTAGTACTGCAGTGGGAATTGGTGGAGATCCAGTAATTGGAACAACACATATCGACTGCCTACGTGCATTCCAAGATGATCCAAATACAACTGCGATTGTGATGATCGGTGAAATTGGTGGAGATGCTGAAGAGCGTGCCGCCGCCTTTATTGCCGAGTACGTAACAAAACCGGTTGTCGGTTATGTTGCAGGCTTTACCGCACCTGAAGGAAAGACGATGGGCCATGCTGGTGCAATCGTCTCTGGCTCATCGGGCACAGCACAGGGAAAGAAAGATGCCCTTGAAGCCGCCGGTGTAAAGGTCGGTCAAACTCCTAGTGAAAGCGCGCAGTTACTGCGCGATATTTTAGGGCGATAAAGAGAATGTTCGCGCGCATACTTGGGGTAACGCTGACCCAAGTACTGCGCAGCGTAGCACTCGTCTTACTACCAACCTCATTCATCGCACTTATCGCATGGGCAACGGCCGGAAGTGCAGCGGGCAATACCGGTGATCCACTGCGTGCAGCCTTATGGATCTGGCTGGGCGCACATCAGATTCCATTCTCCCTTGCGCTACCACCAGCAAATGCCGCCGGTCTTCTCTCGTATCTACCGCTAGGTGCACTTATTGCTCCAGTCTTTGCAGTTCGAAGTGGAATCGCTCGTACTATCGATCGCCTCGATGGTGATACTTCGGTGGTGCCACTTGCCCGTATTTTCTTCGCACTCCTATACACGGGCATAGGAACCCTCTTTGCCCTCTTTAGTGCTACCACTGCAGTCAAACCCATCTGGTACTTAGTTCCAGTTTTCTTGCTACCAATCACTTTAATTACTGGAGCCACGGTTGGTCGCAGATTAGTTTTCGGGCAGGCGATTTTATACAGCACACGCATTATCTCGCTGCTGCTCGGTATCTCATCGGTAATTCTAGGAATCTCACTTCTGGTTAATCTCTCAATGGTTAAGAATCTAACGCTCGTCCTAGAGCCTGGAATCTTCGGTGGAGTTCTACTTCTGCTCCTGAATCTTCTTTATATTCCAAATGCAGCTGTCGCAACGCTCGGATACTTTTCAGGTACAGGTTTTGCAATCGGCTCAGCCTCCCTTGTCTCCCCTCTGAGTTTTCACTTAGATGCCATTCCTGCATTTCCATTACTTGGCGCACTACCAACCGGCACTTCGTTACTTGCACTCTTTGGTATCCCCGTAGTAATTATTGCAGGCGCGCTTTTAGCAAGCTGGACAGTTGAATTTAATATACGCGTTCTCATTCAATCCCTTGTTGCATCACTGCTGATTATCGGCGCAGTTGCATATGCAGGTAGTGGGGCGTTGATTACCGATGCAATGTCGGCGATGGGAGTTTCACCATGGAAGTTCACACTTAGTATTGCGATCGAATTATTTATCGGTGCCGCTTTAGTCCTTTATATTCCCCGTATTAGGCGGCGTTAATGCCTCATCGCATCGTTATTCTGGCATCAGGGGTCGGAACTCTTGCGCAGTCGATTATCGAGGCCGGAGAGCTCGATATTGAGATTGTGGCAGTCATAAGTGATCAGGCACAGGCAGCAGTCTTAGATCGAGCCCGTGCAGCAGGAATTCCATGCGAAGTTGTCGCACTTGAAAACTCACGCGAGCAGTGGAGTGCACAGATCATCGAACGAGTCGGAGCACATAGACCAGATTTAGTTGTGAGCGCAGGATTCATGCGTATCTTGCCCGCTGATTTCGTCAATCGATTTCCAACGATTAATAGCCACCCGGCTCTATTGCCAGATTTTCCAGGTGCCCATGCCGTGCGCGATGCATTGGCCGCAGGAGTGAGTATTACTGGGACAACGGTGCACTGGGTAGATGCCGGCGTTGATACAGGGCCAGTCATTACTCAGATGCAGGTGCCAGTCCTAGCCGGTGATGATCAAGCAAGCCTTCATGAGAGAATTAAGAAAGTAGAACGCGGTCTCATCGTTTCGACCATAGCTTTAATACTTCCAACTCTGGAGCGCCATGTCTGATCCTAAAGTTATGCGTCGCGCACTCATTAGTGTCTATGACAAGACACGACTGGTCGAAATCGCCACAGTATTAAGTGATGCCGGAATCGAAATCCTCTCAACGGGATCAACTGCGGCCCAATTAGCTAAAGCTGGCATCGCAGTCACCGAAGTGAGTACGTACACAGGCTTTCCCGAGATTATGGGTGGGCGCGTAAAAACGCTACATCCACGGGTGCACTCAGGAATTTTGGCCGATCAAACCAACCCGCAACACATGGCGGCAATTGCCGAGTTAGATATCGCGCCCTTTGATGTAGTAATTATTAATTTATATCCCTTCGCTGCGACAATCGCATCGGGGGCCGATTTCGCCGAATGCATCGAGCAGATAGATATCGGTGGACCATCGATGTTGCGTGGCGGGGCAAAAAATCACAGCTCCGTCGCAGTAATTAGCAGTACATCACAGTACGACGGCTTAATTGCAGCGGTCAAGGCAGGTGGATTTACTCTGGCCCAGCGCCGTCAGTTAGCCCTAGAAAGCTTTAGAACAACGGCTGAATACGACTTAACGATTGCAACATGGCTGGGTGAAAGCGATGAGCTTCCGCAATGGTTTGGCCGAATTTGGCAGCGGGAAAACGCACTGCGCTATGGAGAGAATCCACACCAAGGCGCCGCTATTTATTCAGGTGGCTCAGTAGGAATAGTTAACGCTATTCAGTTACATGGCAAAGAGATGTCATTTAATAATTACAGCGATGCCGATGCAGCCTGGCGAGCAGCATTAGATCACACCGACCCATGTGTTGCAATTATTAAACATGCAAATCCCTGTGGCATTGCAACTGCTACAGATATTGCAGATGCATATAGAAAAGCACATGAATGCGATCCAGTCTCGGCATTTGGCGGAGTCGTTGCAGCCAACCGCGAGGTCAGTCTTGCTATGGCATCACAATTAGCTGAAATCTTTACAGAGGTTATTATCGCCCCAAGCTATGAGGCAGAAGCGATTGAATTGCTGTCAAAAAAACCATCGATACGAATTCTTCAATGCGAGCTCTCAAATATCTCTAAAGTTGAGATGCGCCCAGTCACTGGTGGGGTTTTACTTCAGGAGATGGATGCCATTGATGCACCAGGAGACCGACCAACTAATTGGAAACAAGTAAGCGGAGCAGCTGTTGATGCGGCAACCATGAAAGAGCTTGAATTTGCCTGGCGATCTGTGCGCGCAGTCAAAAGTAATGCGATTTTATTGAGTAGCAACGCTGCATCAGTTGGAATCGGTATGGGCCAAGTAAATCGGGTGGACTCTGCCCGCTTAGCTGTGACGCGCGCGGGAGATCGCGTTAAAGGATCAGTTGCGGCAAGTGATGCATTTTTTCCATTTGCCGATGGTCTCCAGATTTTAATCGATGCCGGCGTGCGCGCCGTTGTTCAACCAGGCGGAAGTGTGCGTGATGAAGAGGTAATTGCCGCGGCTCAAGCAGCTGGAGTTGCGATGTTTTTCACAGGTGTTCGCCATTTCTCACACGCTTAGGGCTGCAATAGGATGGCGCATATGAGTGCACAGATATTAGATGGCAAGGCGTTAGCGGCCACAATTAAATCCCAACTTGCAGTCCGTGTTCTCGAACTTACATCACGTGGCATAACTCCGGGACTGGGCACAGTATTAGTCGGCGATGACCCAGGTTCGCACTCATACGTTGGCGGAAAGCACCGCGACTGTCATGAAGTTGGAATCAACTCAATCCGTGTTGATCTACCTAACGATGCTACCGAGGCCGATGTCATGGCCGCGATCAAAGATCTCAACGCGTCACCTGCGTGCACGGGCTACATTGTGCAGCTGCCATTACCTAATGGAATCAATACACAACGTGTATTAGAGGCGATCGATCCATCCAAAGATGCCGATGGTTTACATCCCATGAACTTAGGTCGTTTAGTAGCCGGCTATGGAGCACCACTGCCTTGCACACCACATGGAATTATTGAACTCCTTACTCATTATGGAATAAGTACGAAAGGAGCTGAGGTAACTGTCATTGGACGGGGTTTAACTGTTGGTCGCCCACTTGGTTTGCTTCTGACCCGTAAAGCTGAAAATGCAACTGTGACGTTGACCCATACTGGGACAAAGGATCTGCTTAGACATACAAAGAGCGCCGACATTATCGTTGCAGCCATAGGCAAAGCACATTTTTTAACTGCCGAGATGATTAAGCCTGGGGCCGTTGTTATCGATGTTGGAATCTCACGCACTGATGCCGGCCTACTCGGTGATGTATCTCCTTCAGTTATGGCCGTGGCATCATGGGTGGCACCAATGCCAGGCGGGGTTGGACCAATGACTCGGGCGATGTTGCTCAAGAATGTTGTGGATGCATGCAGTTAACGAATCGTTTATTAACTGGTTTTAGCAACGCGGCAATTCTTATCGGTATAGCGCTGGGCATTGGCGGAATCGTGAGAGGCGGGTCGATTTTTATAGCAGTTGGAACTGCCGGTATAGCAATCAGAGCATGGGGCTCACGTAGATTTGACTTTTATTTTCCACTCGTTATCGCGATCGCTCTTTTTGCACTGGCAGTTGCACTTCCTCGCGGGCGGTAGAGTTCGGGTAGTGCCACACCAAACCATAAAAGGGAGTACGCCATGGGCGGCAAAGTCACAGTAGTAGGTGCAGGATTTTATGGTTCAACAACAGCCCTTCGATTAGCTGAATATGATCTCTTTGATACCGTGGTTCTGACCGATATCGTTGACGGCAAGCCAGAGGGCTTAGCCCTTGATATGAATCAATCGCGATCTATTGAAGGCTTTGAGACAAAGATAATCGGTGCAACAACTACGGCCGAAGGCGCAGGATATGAAGCAACTGCAAACTCGGATGTCGTAGTGATTACCGCTGGCCTTCCACGCAAACCCGGTATGAGCCGCATGGATTTAATCGGCGTAAACGCCGGCATCGTTCGCGGCGTTGCAGAAAATATTGCAAAGCACTCACCTAACGCCGTTATTATCGTGGTCTCAAATCCACTCGATGAGATGACCTACCTTACTCAAATTGCAACTGGCTTTCCAAAGAACCGCGTAATGGGTCAAGCTGGAATGTTAGATACGGCCCGCTTTACTAACTTTGTCGCTGAAAAATTAGCGGTCAAGGTCGGTGCCGTAAAGACACTTACCCTTGGCTCACATGGCGAGACAATGGTTCCAGTTCCAAGTCGCTGCACAGTTAATGGGAAAGCGCTCGCCGAGCTCTTATCGCAGGCTGAGATTGATGAGTTAGTCGATCGCACTCGCAATGGTGGCGCAGAAGTCGTTGCTCTCCTGAAAACAGGTTCGGCTTACTACGCACCATCTGCAGCGGCTGCTCGAATGGCAAAGGCAGTAATTGAAGATTCAGGCGCCGTTATGCCGGTATGTGCATGGGTCGATGGGGAATATGGAATCTCTGGCGTCTACCTTGGAGTAGAGGCACAGATTGGTCGCAATGGAGTTAAAAAAGTCGTTGAAAGTGCATTGACCGACAGTGAAGTTGCAGCCCTCAAGGCCGCCGCTGAAGCCGTCCGTGCAAAACAAGCAGATGTCCAAACACTCTAAATAGGGAGCACGTCACATGTCTAAGATCAAAGTTGAAGGAACCGTAGTCGAACTCGATGGCGACGAGATGACTCGCATCATCTGGGCGTTCATCAAGGAGTCTTTGATTCTTCCTTACTTGGATGTCAACCTTGAGTACTACGACCTTGGCATGGAAAACCGCGATGCAACCGATGATCAGGTGACAATCGATTCGGCACATGCGATTCAAAAGTATGGCGTGGGTATTAAGTGCGCAACTATCACACCAGATGAGGCCCGTGTTGAAGAGTTTGGCCTTAAAAAGATGTGGAAATCACCTAACGGAAGCGTCCGCAATATCTTGGGCGGCGTAATTTTCCGCGAGCCAATTATTATCAGCAATGTTCCACGTTTAGTGCCGCACTGGACAAAACCGATTGTTATTGGCCGTCACGCCTTTGGTGATCAGTACAAGGCAACGGATTTTAGAGTACCAAGTGCAGGAAAGCTCACAATGACATTTGTTCCAGCCGATGGCTCAAAGCCAGTTGAATACAACGTTTTTGATTTCCCATCATCAGGTATTGCAATGGGAATGTATAACATGGATGAATCTATCCGCGACTTTGCCCGTGCATCGTTAAACTATGGACTCAACCGCAAATTTCCGGTCTATCTTTCAACTAAGAATACAATTTTAAAGGCTTACGACGGTCGCTTTAAAGATATCTTCGAGGAGATTTTCCAAGCTGAGTTTAAAACCGCCTTTGAGGCCGCTGGAATTTGGTATGAGCACCGCTTAATCGATGACATGGTCGCTATGTCACTTCGTATGGAGGGTGGATATGTCTGGGCATGTAAGAACTATGACGGCGATGTTCAATCCGACACAGTTGCACAGGGCTATGGCTCACTGGGATTAATGACATCGGTATTGATGACACCAGATGGAAAGATTGTTGAGTCAGAGGCCGCCCACGGCACCGTAACCCGTCACTACCGCGAGCATCAAAAGGGACGGGCAACATCGACGAATCCAATCGCTTCGATCTTTGCGTGGACCCGAGGACTTGCCCACCGTGCAAAGCTTGATAACAACCCAGATCTAGCTAAGTTTTGCGACACTCTTGAGCGCGTTTGTATCGAAACCGTCGAGCAGGGCAAGATGACCAAGGATTTATCACTCCTCATTTCAAAGGATGCTCCTTACCAAACCACACAAGAGTTCTTGGCAGCTATCGATGAAAATCTTAAAAAGGCGATGGCCTAACTCTTTTTCACCACACTTTGGAGAGAGTAGGTCGCACTTACCTCTTGTCAGGTTCTCGTATGAGGTCTACCTTCAGCTCAACCATGTGTACGCCTATGTGCACATGAAATTGGAGTAGAAATGACTGATTTCGTAGCTCCCGGGCAGCCCGGAAGCAAAGTTACTTATTTACAACGCTATGACCATTGGATCAATGGCAAGTACGAGGCGCCAGATTCAGGCCAATACTTCGAAAATGTCACTCCAGTAACTGGAAAAGTTTTCTGTGATGTTGCACGGGGAAATGCTAAAGATATTGATAAGGCGCTAGATGCCGCCCATGCAGCCGCTCCCGCTTGGGGCAAGACATCTGCAACTGCGCGAGCAATTATTTTAAATAAGATCGCCGATCGTATGGAGGCAAATGTTGAAGCCATCGCAGTTGCCGAAACGTGGGAAAATGGAAAGCCGATACGCGAAGCCCTTTATGTGGATATTCCACTAGCGATCGATCACTTCAGATACTTTGCCGCGGCCATCCGCGCACAAGAGGGATCAGCTGGTGAGTTAGATCAAGACATGGTTGCATATCACTTCCATGAACCACTGGGTGTTGTTGGCCAGATTATTCCATGGAACTTCCCAATCTTGATGGCCGTCTGGAAGTTAGCTCCAGCCTTGGCGGCAGGAAACTGCGTAGTACTTAAGCCCGCAGAGCAGACTCCAGTATCGATTATGTTCTTAATGGATATTATTAAGGATTTGTTGCCAGATGGAGTTGTCAATATTGTTAATGGCTTTGGTGTCGAGGCTGGAAAACCTCTTGCATCATCTTCACGTATTGCAAAGATCGCATTCACTGGTGAGACAACCACTGGGCGCCTCATCATGCAGTATGCATCTGAAAATATTATTCCGGTCACCCTTGAACTCGGTGGCAAGAGTCCTAATATCTTCTTTGCCGATGTTGCCGCTGAAAATGATGCATTTTATGACAAGGCACTCGAAGGTTTTACAATGTTTGCCGTTAACCAGGGCGAGGTTTGTACCTGCCCTTCACGCGGTCTCATTGATACCAAAATTTATGACAAGTTCTTAGTCGATGTCACTGCGCGCACACATGCAATTAAGCAGGGTCATCCATTAGATCTAACAACAATGATGGGTGCTCAGGCCAGTAACGATCAACTAGAAAAGATTCTTTCCTACTTCGATATTGGAAAGAAAGAGGGTGCCAAAGTAATAACCGGCGCCGAGCGTGCCGACTTAGGTGGCGAGCTATCTGGTGGTTATTACGTTATGCCAACAATCTTTGAAGGCAAAAACAATATGCGTATCTTCCAAGAAGAGATCTTTGGACCTGTCGTCTCAGTCACTAAGTTCGATGGCTTTGATAATGCCATGGAGATTGCTAACGATACTTTGTACGGCCTCGGTGCAGGCGTTTGGACTCGCGACATGAATACTGCCTACCGCGCAGGTCGCGAAATCAAAGCAGGTCGCGTCTGGACTAACTGCTTTCACGCCTATCCAGCAGGCGCTGCCTTCGGTGGTTACAAAGCCTCTGGTATCGGACGTGAAAACCATAAGATGATGCTCGATCACTACCAACAAACAAAAAACCTGCTAGTTTCATACTCACCAAACAAGCTTGGCTTTTTTTAAGGAGTAATAATGTCTCTGCCGTCTCGTGTTGATTACACTCCCGAGGCGGCAGAGCTATTACTAAAACTAACTAAAATAAACGGCCCACTTATGTTTCATCAATCAGGTGGTTGCTGTGATGGATCTTCGCCCATGTGTTATTTAAAGGGCGAATTCCGCGTGGGTGGCTCAGATGTATTAATTGGAGAGTTTATAATCACTGATATCGCAGAGCCAATTCAAATTTGGATGTCAGCTACGCAGTTTGAATACTGGAAGCACACACATTTAACAATTGATGTCGTTATAGGTCGTGGTGGTGGATTTTCCCTTGAGTCGCCAGAAGGCAAACGTTTCCTTATCCGTTCAAGGTTATTTACCGATCAAGAGTGGGCGTTGTTAGAAAATTCTCCAGTAACAACTGGGGCATAAAAAAACCCGCGGCAGCCAATGGCCCCGCGGGTTTTTAATTAGTAATTAAATACGCTCTCCAGTTGTTGAGTTGAACAAGTGCACTACAGATGGATTTGCAGTAACTGCAATTGTCTCGCCCGCCTTTGGAGGATGCTTTGGATCCCAACGCACGATGATCTGTGCGCCCTCATCGCCTGCATTTGCAAACTTCACATTTGTATCGGCTGGCTTTCCGTATACGAAGGCATCTGAGCCAAGCTCTTCAACAACCTCCACAAGTACGTGGAAGCCATCGCTAGATGGAGTAAAGCCCTCTGGGCGAACGCCAACAGTGATTTCATTACCGGCAGATGCTGGAACTGCGATGCCGAGATTTCCAAGCATCGCCTTACCGCCAACGATTGGAGCGTTCAGCAAGTTCATTGCAGGTGAGCCGATAAAACCTGCCACGAAGGCATTTGCTGGATTATCATAAAGATTACGTGGTGTATCTACCTGCTGGAGCAAGCCATCTTTAAGAACTGCAACGCGATCGCCCATTGTCATAGCTTCAACCTGGTCGTGTGTTACATAAACAGTAGTGATTCCAAGACGGCGCTGTAGTGCAGCGATCTGCGTACGAGTTGCAACGCGCAGTTTGGCATCGAGGTTTGATAGCGGCTCATCCATAAGGAAGACCTGTGGCTCGCGAACAATTGCGCGACCCATTGCAACGCGCTGGCGTTGTCCACCTGATAGCGCCTTTGGCTTGCGCTCTAAATATGGCTCAAGATCGAGAAGTTTTGCAGCCTCAAGAACGCGACGCTCGCGCTCCTCTTTTGGTGTGCCAGCGATCTTTAGCGCGAAGCCCATGTTCTCTGCAACGCTCATATGTGGGTATAGTGCATATGACTGGAAGACCATTGCGATGTCGCGATCTTTTGGTGCAACGTTTGTTACGTCGCGATCACCGATCAAGATTCTGCCGTGATCAACTTCTTCAAGTCCGGCCAACATGCGAAGTGATGTTGACTTTCCACATCCTGATGGACCGACTAAAACTAAAAACTCACCGTCATTGACAGTGAGATTTAACTTATCGACTGCAGGTGCTGTGGTGCCTGGATAGATACGTGATGCCGCTTCGAAAACTACTGATGCCATGAGATTTCTCTCCTTCTCCGGGCAGGTACGTGCCCGACGATCCGAGGATGAAGGTGATGGCTCGGTTGAGCCAACGCCAGAATCGTAGGGGTAATGCCAGAATATGGAAAGACCGGGCCCAGGGTGCGTACCGTATAGTTGAGCTCCTAATGGAACCTCACTCGCTGGGCTCTTTACTAGGCGATATCGCAATAGTCGCCGCCCTGATCCTGACGGCCTCACTCTTTGTGGCTGCCGAGATCGCCCTCATCTCACTTCGAGATAGCCAGGTCCGCCAACTCGCCAGCCGTGGAAAACGCGGGGCACGCGTTGCACAGCTAGCCGAAAACCCCAACCGTTTCTTAGCCGCGGCCCAAGTGGGCGTTACCGTCTGCGGATTTTTATCGGCCGCCCTCGGTGCAGAAAGACTCGGTGGCTATGTCATCCCATGGCTTGAGGGCCGCGGGCTATCTAATGGCATCAGTACCACGCTCTCGATTATCGGTGTGACCTTAGTTATCGCATATTTCTCACTGGTCTTTGGCGAGCTCGTACCCAAGCGCCTTGCACTTTTTCGCTCTGAGGAGATTTCGCTGGCCTCGGCTGGATTCATTGATGTCATCGCAACAATATTTCGCCCAATAATCTGGCTGCTCTCTCATTCAACCGACATTGTGGTGCGTGCATTTGGCGTTGACCCAAAAGAGGCGCGCAGTGCGATGAGTGAAGAAGAGCTCCTTGATTTAGTTGCAGGACATGCCGCGCTATCGGCCGAGGAGCGCGACATTGTGGAAGAGGTCTTTAATGCATCAGAGCGCCAAGTACACGAAGTCATGGTTCCGCGCACTGAAGTAGATTTCATGGACGCATCCCTTTCAGTTGGAAAGGCGATTGAGTTAGCCGTTGATAGGGCCCACTCTCGCTATCCAGTTGTTCGAGGATCATCGGATGAGGTCGTTGGCTTTATTCACGTGCGCGATTTGTTGGATACATCCCTTGCTAATAAATCGACCAAGATCGTCGAACTAGTGCGCAGCATTATGTACTTACCTGGTACTAAAGGAGTCTTACCTGCGTTGACCGAAATGCGTCTGCAGGGCCAACACCTTGCAATCGTTCTTGATGAATACGGTGGTACCGATGGCATCGTCACGCTAGAAGATTTGGTCGAGTGTTTAATCGGTGATATTCGCGATGAGTACGATGAGATTGAAAGTGATGTAGCGATTGAGGTGCGCACCGGTGATTTCGAGGTCGATGGCCTGATCTCTATTGAAGAGCTCACAGAGCAGACAGATTTAGAGATCCCTGATGGCCCATATGAAACCGCAAGCGGCTTTGTGATGCATTATTTAGGTCGAATTCCACGCGAGCATGATGTTGTGAACCTGAATGGTCTGCGGATTACTGTGATCTCTATGGAGGGAAAACGCGCAGGGCAGTTGCTAATCTCTCGTAGCTCATGAAGTGTGAAAGAATCACACTATGAGTATGAAACGAGTCCTATCGGGTATTCAACCCACTAGTGACTCTTTCCATTTAGGTAACTACTTAGGTGCGGTAAAGCAGTGGGTTGCTTTGCAAGATGGCCATGATACTTTTTACTGCATCGTAGATTTACATGCCCTAACTATTGAGACCGAACCGGCATTACTGCGCAAGCGCACCTTGGCATCGGCGGCGCAGTTAATTGCTCTCGGAATCTCACCGGAAAAATCAACGCTCTTTGTGCAGTCACAGGTACCACAGCACAATCAACTGGGTTGGTTAATGGAGTGCATGGCAGGATTTGGTGAGGCAAATCGTATGACGCAGTTCAAAGATAAATCCTCTAAGACTGGTGCTGACAGTGCCCGTGTTGGTTTATTTACATATCCAATGTTGCAGGCCGCCGATATATTGTTGTATCAAGCCGACCTCGTTCCAGTGGGGGAGGATCAACGCCAACATATCGAGCTCACTCGTGATTTAGCTGGCCGCTTTAATACTCGCTATGGCCAAACTTTTACAATTCCAGATGGATATATTGTAAAGACGGCGGCCAAGATCAACGACCTGCAAGAGCCAACGGCCAAGATGAGTAAGTCTTCAGGTTCGGCCGCTGGAGTTATCGAGATTATGGATGCGCCAGAGGTTAATGCTAAAAAGATTAAGAGTTCTATGACGGATGCGGGTAGTGACGTTCGCTTTGATGAGAGGGAAAAGCCAGGCATTAGCAACTTGCTAACGATTCATAGCGCACTCTCTGGTTCAAGCATTGCCGCTCTGGAAAATGAGTTTGCTGGCAAGGGCTATGGTGGTTTTAAAGGCGCAGTTGCCGACATTGTCGTTGAGTACCTACGTCCTATTCGCACTAAAGCCCTTGAACTACTTGAGGATGAAGGGCATTTGATTGATCTTCTGCACGATGGTGCGGCAAAGGCCCGAACTGTGGCGGCCAGAACCCTGGAAACGGCCTATAAAAACCTCGGAACGGTCGCCTAATACCGTAAATAGCAGGTTGAGGGTTTTTCAAAACGTTACATCAGCGACATCAAAATAGCGCCCCGCATGTTGAGTTTCCATGTGCCTAAAGACTAGGCTCGCTAGCACACATCAACTTTCTATGTCACCCATGTGGGCCGCATAGAAGACCCCTTGGAGGAAACTTGAAGAAGATATTTCGTCTTGTAGCAGTTATAGCGGCAACAACACTTGTAGTTACTGCTTTTGTTGCGCCATCGGCAACGGCAGCACCAAAGGTAAAAGTAGGCCTTGCATATGACATCGGTGGCCGCGGAGATAAGTCTTTCAATGACTCTGCAGCAGCTGGTCTAGATGCAGCAAAGAAAAAGTTTGGCGTTAGCGCTAAAGAGGTCACTGTCACTACTGGTTCAGATTCAGAGCGCACAGACAAGCTCCGCTTGCTTGCAGAAGCAGGATACAACCCAATTATCGCAGTTGGATTTCTCTATGCAGGGCCAATTAAGGCCGTTGCATCAGATTATCCAAATACTTCCTTTGGAATTATCGATGATTCATCGGTAGATCTTCTTAACGTTGCAGGACTTGTATTCGCGGAAGAGCAGGGTTCATACCTTGCTGGCGTTGCAGCAGCACTTGCATCAAAGTCAGGAAAGATCGGCTACATCGGTGGAGTTCGTATTCCATTGCTACAGAAGTTTGAAGCAGGATTCGTTGCCGGCGTAAAGGCAACTAAGAAGAGTGCATCAGTAGATGTTAAGTACGTAACTGAGTTCCCTGATTTCTCTGGCTTCAATGACCCAGCTAA
>CAXNDE010000005.1:0-21867 GCA_964201135.1 Candidatus Planktophila sp. | reverse complement strand
GAGACACCGTACTGAACATCTGCACATGTGATTGCTTTTCCATCTTCAAAAGTTGTACCTGGGCGAAGTGTGAACTTCCATGTCTTTGCTGCATTACTTGGAACACCAGTATTGGTTGCAAGATCGGCAACAAGATTTGCACCTGCTGCCCCTGGAACTGGGTTGTATGCAACAAGGGTACGAGTCATGAACGAGTTCATGAACGCTAAGTCGCGGCCTGTATAGATACGTGATGGGTCGTAGTGATCTAGTCGCGGTGTGTGCTCAAGAAAAGTGAGAATTCCACCAGTCTTTGGAGTAACTGCGGCAGAGGCAGACGTTGCGCCTGAAACCATAATGGCGCTGACGGCAAGTGCACTTGCAGCTGTTACAACAACGGCACGACGAAGAGCAGAAACATTGCTCATTGACGTATTTCCTTTCATTGGGGGCGCAAAGTCAACGCCATTTATAACTATCTAATCAGATTATGTCCGTTTTGTGAATACGCGCAGGTAACAACCAGATAACAAAGCGAGGTAGTTGTGGTTATTTTCAGCGGTCGGCCCTTGGATCTAGGGCATCTCTCAAGGCATCTCCAACGAGGTTAAAGGCTAAAACGACAATGACGAGTGAGCCGGCGGCGATGAGGAAGAAGCTTGGCATAACCGTTACATATCGTGTGGCGTTAGAGAGAAGGATTCCCCATGTAGATGCTGGGGGTTGTACACCAAGGCCTAAGAATGAGTACACGGCTTCGGCACCTAAATAACCTGGCAGTGAGAGTGAGGTTACAACAATGACAGGTGCCCAAAGATTTGGGATTAACTCTTTTGTAATTACTCTCCAACGAGTAGCACCCATTGCCTGTGCGGCTGTAACAAACTCACGTTCACGCAAACTCAACACTTGCGAGCGAACTAATCTGGAGAAGCCTGGCCAACCAAAGAATGATAGAAAGAAGACTAAAAAGATAATGCGAGCGCCATTTCCTTGCGCGATACCTGCTTCTTCAATTCGAGCAACCATTGGTTGATTGAGGGCAACGATCATAAAGAATGCGGGAAAGGCCAAAAGGAAATCCGTTGTGCGACCTAAATAATTATCAATGCGACCTCTGAAATATCCGCCGATGATTCCAACAAATAAACCAATTGTTAGGCTTGTAATTGTGGTTAATATCGCAATCATAAAAGAGATTCGTGAGCCATAGAGAAGCTGAGCTAAAAAGTCGCGACCAGTGCCTGGAATCAAACCCAGTGGATGCTCCCAACTAAAACCTACTGTAGGAATTCCACTTCCGCTTTTGTCTAATACATCTAGGTTGAGAGTATCTGGATCTACACCAATGATCTTGGCCACGATTGGGGCAAAAAGAGATAAGAGCAGCAGGGTAATACTGAGAATACCTGCGCCTACTCCGACTTTGTTGCGTTTAAAGCGCATCCAGGCAATCTGACGTGGACTTCGGCCCTGGATTGCACCGACACCAATAGGGGCTTGGTTAGTTTCAGATTTTGAACTCACAACGCCTACTCTATACTTGGCACGTTGATTCAGGCACCACATCTAGAGCCTGAATCGTTTATAGGGAGATTAGCTATGAAAACAGGCCTTACTACTTTTAAGTCACTTGCCATCGCTAGCGCACTTATCTTTTTACTCACTGCCTGTGGCGGCAAATCTGACTCTGTGACAACTTCTGCAGAAGAGGGCAAGGCGCTGACTGAAGTCACAGAAGTTGCACCTCAAGCAACTGGTGGCTTCGATGCTCCAGTCGTTACCCCTGACAAAGTCAGTTATACCCTCTCTTCTCCATCAAGCTTTGTGACTGGAAAATTTGCTGCCGGCCAACTGCCAGGTAATGTCAATGAAAAGTTCACGGTCTCGATTACTAATAACTCGGCCGTGGCATTAGATCTAGCAACGCTAATTGTGAAAGGAACCACTTCTGGTGGTGAGTGCGTCGATATTTTTGATGGCGATAATGCAATGGCCGGTGCGCCAACTGATCCACTTGCAGTTGCTGCGAGCATAAAATTTGGCTGGGGATTATCCTGTCCAGGAAAAGCTGGCGATGAAGTCTCGGTGGTGCTCTCAAATGCTGGCGTGAACTTCGTAGAGGTTAAGGGCAAGCTCGCTTAATTATTTTCGCGCAGGTGAGATTGTTCATTGAGGCCGCGCAGTGCGCGCAGGCCATCACTTGGCCAGATAGAGATCGTTGTAATCGAACACGGTGAAATATCTATGTGAAAGATTGAATCTGCGGGCGCGCCGATAGCTAGTTTTGCAGCGGTTTTAACCGCCCCATTATGGGTAATAACGGCAACACGCTGGCCTGGATACATCGCAACAATCTGCTCGAGTGCCTCATCAATGCGAACAGCGACGTTGTCATATGACTCTCCCTGAGGTGGTGCAAATCCAGTAGAACAAAGCCATGAGTGATAATCGGCTGGATACTTTTCCTTTACTTCATCGATCGACATTCCATCCCAAATTCCAAATGAACATTCGATCCAAGCCTCGTCATAGTTAACGGACAGGCCAGTTGCGCGGGCGAGCGCTGCGGCAGTCTGCCTCGTGCGGTTGAGGGGGGATGAGATGATGATCTCCGGATTGAGCTCTGCCACAGCGTGTGCAACCAACTCAGCTTGTGCTAAACCCATCTCTGTTAATTCGGGGTTAAGTGGGCCATCTCCTGAAAACTTCTTCAGCGGCGTCAGTGGCGTTTCGCCATGGCGGATCAGAAATATCGTCGTGGGAATCTCATCGGTTAATAAACGCTCAGTTAAATAGTTCCTCTGGATTGAAAATATCTCGCCGCTGCCAGCCTCTTGATCTAAGGCTTTATTAGCTAATCGATCGGCATGTGAGTTTTCATCGCGTGGAATCCATGTGTATGTAACAAGTGCTGGAGTATGAGCAGCGCGTGCATCTTGGGCAAGAGAGCGCATATCTGCATGTTTGATCTGCCAGCGGCCCGACATCTGTTCGACTACTAACTTACTGTCCATCTTGACATCAATTGTTGCACTTGGATCAATCGCATTAATCGCCGTTAAACCAGCGATAAGACCGCTGTACTCGGCGACGTTATTAGTGGCTATTCCGATGAACTCATAGAGCTCGGCAATAATCAATCCGTTTTCAGTGATAACCGATCCATAACCTGCAGGGCCAGGATTTCCGCGCGAGCCACCATCGGCAGTTAAAAGAAAGTGACGCGCCATCTACTTAAGCCCCACGCACCAAAATGCAGCGGCACTCTTCACAGCGAATGACCTCATCCTCGGCCAAATCTGCGATTCGCTTGAGTTCAACGGCGTTGATTGAGAGATGGCAGCCGTTGCATGTCCCTGCAATTAAAGCCGCTGCCCCTGTACCGTTATTTGATGTACGGATTTTTTCATAGAGTGCGATGAAATCAGGTGCCACTATTGAGAGAGTTGCAGCGCGCTCTGTAGCGATAGATTCGAGCTCTGTATTAAAGGCTGCGAGTGCGTTCTCTTTGCGAATCTCAAGATCGGTGATCTCTGCAGCAAAACCGGCCTCTTGTGCGGTTAATTCAGTAATACGGGAGTTAATCTCATCGATGCGAATCATTACTTCAAGCTCAACCTCTTCAAGCTCTGCTCGGCGCACTCCTAATGTTCCAACTTCATGTTGTAACTGCTCTAACTCTTTAGGTGATGCCGAACCCCCGTTAAGGCGTGCTTCATCGCGCGTAATGCGCGAAACAATCTGTTCGACATCTGCTTCAGCGCGCAGAAACTCGCGCTTGACATCACTGAGTTCAGTCTGTGCGCCAATGCGAAAATCACGGGCGTTATGTGACTTAGTTGTAAGGCTAGCTAGGAGCGCGTGCTCGGCAAGAACCTGGGCTTTGTGATTAAGGGCCGTTGTTCTCTGGTCAAAGGCTGCAATATCTAGAATCTGGCGTTGATCACTGGCGCTGGCCTTCATGATCGACTCCTTTGTACCTCTTGTGGGCGCTGAGGGTTTCGAACCCCCGACATTCTCGGTGTAAACGAGACGCTCTACCACTGAGCTAAGCACCCGCGCACTCTCAACGAGCACTGGGGAATCTTACTTCACACGAGTTCGAAAAGGTAAATCCCCGCTACAGCGCAGCGATTGCCGCCTTGTAGTCGGCGATATTGCGTGCATCGCCTAGGCCATTAATGACCTGCCAGCGCACAATGCCAGCTTTATCTATGACAAAGCTTCCACGAACTGCACAGCCACGGGCTTCATTAAATACACCGTATGCCTTAGCGAGCGCCCCATGTGGCCAGAAATCTGTGAGCACTGGAAAGGTGTACTTCTCTTGATCGGCAAATGCACGCTGTGTATACATGTGGTCGCAGGAGATTGCTAACAACTCTACATTCTCGTTTTGAAAGGCGCTCAGATCATCGCGCAATTCACAGAGCTCACCTGTACAGATTCCTGAAAATGAAAAAGGATAAAAGAGAAGTACAACATTCTTTTTACCTTTAAAAGATGCTAGTGAAATTTTCTCACCATGCTGATTAACAACTTCAAATTCTGGAGCGGCTTGGCCAATTATTAGCGTCATGGCACTAAATCTACCGCTTGCCTGCTTTGCGAGCTACCAGATGTGTTGCGCTCCAATCTGGAGCAATCGATATGGTCGAGGTCTGACTTAAACCTGCAATCGGCGCGGCATCTTGAATATCACTTGGTTCAACGTGACCATCGCGATTTACTTTTGGGGTAAGAACCCAGATCCCTCCAGTTGCTGAGAGATAGGTCAGAGAGTCCATTAACTCATCGACTAAATCGCCATCACCATCGCGCCACCAGATAATCACGGCATCGACTACCTCTTGGGTGTGCCCATCCAAAAACTCAGTTCCAGTAATCTCGGATATCACATCTCGCACTGTGAAATCACAGTCATCGCCGCGGCCGACCTCTAAAATCAAGTCGCCTTTTTTCATCCCCATTCTGGCTGGCACGGGCTAAGTCCACCGAATCTCACGGGGATATGCAAGAGTTTTAGGACCTTGATTTCGATTTCGACTTACTGGTCAGTTCAAGGGAGAATAGGGGCCATGAGCGAAGACTTGGAAGCGCCAGATCAAATCATCGAACAGTTGGTCGATACCGATCCAGCTGAAACGGCTGAGTGGCATGCATCTTTTGACGCCACCCTTGCCCACGCCGGTCCTGTGCGAGCCCGCTATTTAATGCTTAGTCTCTTAAAGCGCGCGCATGAGAAAAATATCGGCCTATCAAGTCTTCGTACAACAGATTACATCAACACAATTTCACCAGAGCACGAGCCAGCCTTTCCAGGAGATGAAGATATTGAACGGCGAATCCGCAGGATAAATAGGTGGAACGCGGCGATGTTGGTACACCGTGCGCAGCGCCCAGGAGTTGGTGTGGGTGGACATATCTCAACGTATGCATCTTCTGCAGCCCTCTATGAAGTTGGTTTTAATCACTTCTTCCGTGGACAAGATCATCCAGGCGGTGGGGATCAGATATTTTTCCAGGGACATGCAAGCCCCGGAATGTATGCCCGTGCATTTCTTGAAGGTCGTTTGAGTCAAGATCAATTAGATGGTTTCAGGCAAGAGCTCTCACATCCGAAGGGAAGTTTGTCTTCATACCCTCATCCGCGTTTGATGCCAGATTTTTGGCAGTTCCCCACTGTCTCGATGGGAATCGGACCGCTGAACGCTATTTATCAAGCGCGATATAACCGTTACCTACACAACCGTGGATTCAAAGATACAAATGATCAACATGTCTGGGCGTTTTTAGGTGATGGTGAAGTCGATGAGGTCGACACACTCGGTGCAATTGGTCTTGCTTCACGTGAAAAATTAGATAACTTAACTTTCGTTGTTAACTGTAATTTACAGCGCCTAGATGGCCCTGTGCGTGGAAATGGCAAGATAATTCAAGAGCTCGAATCAACATTTGGTGGGGCTGGATGGAACGTCATTAAAGTTGTATGGAGCCGTGACTGGGATCCACTCTTGGCCCAAGATCGCGAAGGCGCACTCGTAAAGATTATGAACGAAACCCTTGATGGCGATTACCAGACATTTAAAGCCGAGTCCGGTGCCTATGTTCGTGAAAACTTCTTTGGGCGAGATCCACGTACAGCTGCGATGGTCGCCGACTGGAGCGATGAAAAAATCTGGAGCCTAAGGCGCGGTGGCCATGATTATAAGAAGTTATTTGCCGCCTATACCGCATCTGTTCAACACAACGGTCGTCCAACTGTAATTTTAGCTAAAACCATTAAGGGCTGGACACTTGGCTCTACCTTTGAAGGCCGAAACTCAACGCACCAGATGAAAAAAATGAGCCTTGAGGATTTGAAGGGCTTTAGAGATACGTTGCATTTAGAGATACCGGATGAGAAGTTAGATAAGTATCTACCACCGTATTTCAAACCTGCCGAAGATTCTGATGAGGCGAAGTACTTAGCAGAGCGCCGTGCAGCTTTGGGTGGATCGATTCCACGTAGGCGCTCAATTTCACGTCCACTGCCGCAGCCAGATAGTTCAGTCTATGAATCTGTTAAGCGCGGCTCTGGGCAGCAAGAGATTGCAACAACGATGGCATTTGTTCGAATGCTAAAAGATTTAGTAAAAGATCCAGGGCTTGGTTCGCGCATTGTTCCAATTATTCCAGATGAGGCACGCACATTTGGAATGGATTCATTATTTCCAACGATGAAGATTTACTCACCTAGTGGCCAGCAGTACAAGGCCGTTGATCGTGAGCTCATGCTCTCGTATAAGGAGTCTACATCGGGTGTAATTTTGCATGAAGGAATCAATGAAGCAGGATCAGTAGCCTCATTTACGGCCGTTGGATCCTCATACTCGACCCACGATGAGCCAATGATCCCGATGTACATCTTCTACTCCATGTTTGGTTTCCAGCGCACTGGAGATGCTTTCTGGGCAGCGGCTGATCAGTTAGTACGTGGCTTTGTTATCGGTGCAACTGCAGGGCGCACAACTCTTAATGGTGAGGGCTTACAACATGAAGATGGCCATTCACATCTCTTGGCATCGACTAACCCAGCCGTTATCTCCTATGATCCAGCTTTTGCTTTTGAGCTTGGACAGATTGTTAAAGATGGACTGCGCCGCATGTATGGCGAGGATAGTGAGAATATTTATTACTACATCACTGTCTATAACGAGCCATACGTTCATCCGGCAGAGCCAGAGAACTTAGATGTTGACGGGCTACTCAAGGGAATATATCTGTACTCACCTGCCAAGAATCGACGTAAGAAATCTGCGCAGATTTTGGCATCGGGTGTCGGCGTTAACTGGGCGCTCAAAGCACAGAGACTTCTGCGTGAAGATTGGGGCGTAGAGGCATCGGTCTGGTCAGTTACTTCATGGAACGAACTTCGTCGTGATGGTCTAAAAACTGATCGTCATAATCTTCTTAATCCACACGATAGAAAGCGCGCATATATCTCACAAAAACTCGACGGACACAATGGTCCAGTTATAGCCGTAAGTGATTACATGCGTGCGGTACAAGATCAGATTGCACTGTGGGTTGATAAGCCATTTATCTCACTTGGCACAGATGGCTTTGGACTCTCTGATACTCGCGGGGCACTTCGCAGACACTTTAAAGTCGACGCCGAATCTATAGCCATTGCAACTTTGCAGGAGCTAGAAAAACTGGGTCAGGTTAAAAGAGGCGTTGTTGTTGCGGCGATGGAGAAGTATCGAATCGAGGATATATCGGCGGCCGAGGCTGGTAATACGGAAGGCTCCGGTTGATCTCAAGAGTTGCAATAAGTGATATCTCCCCCGCCATCTTCTTCGGAGGAGATTTTCTTCCCGTAAAGGTGGTTCCAGGTGAGGCCATAAAAGTAAGTGCGAGCGCGGTAATTGAGGGCCACGAAAAACTTACAGCGCAAGTTGTTGTGCACGGGGCTAATGGAAAGGTCGTTTCACGCAGCACGATGGTTGAAAACTGGCCTGGTTCTAACCGCTTTGAAGGCGAAATCACAGTTCCAAGTCAAGGTGATTACTTCTTTATTGTTGAGGCCGATAGCACATCTCAATATCGCACGGTCTTAGGGTCAAGTGAGAAATATCCAATCCATGCAGATCGAGAACGCGCACTTGTTGGAGCATGGTATGAATTCTTTCCACGCAGTGAAGGTGCAGTGAAAGGCGTGGATGGCGTAATAACTAGTGGAACTTTTAAAACTGCAGCTAAACGAATCCCGGCAGTTGCTGCGATGGGTTTTAATGTTTTATACTTACCGCCGATTCATCCCATAGGAATCTCACACCGCAAAGGTGCTAATAATTCGTTAACACCTACGTCGAGTGATCCTGGCGTACCGTGGGCGATCGGCAGTAGCGATGGTGGTCACGATGCAGTTAATCCTGAACTCGGAACCATGGCCGATTTTGAAAACTTTGTAGCGGTTGCAAAAAGGCATGGAGTTGAGATCGCACTCGATCTTGCACTACAAACTTCACCTGATCATCCATGGGTGAAATCAAAGCCAGAGTGGTTTAACAAACGTGCTGATGGCACAATCGCATACGCTGAAAATCCGCCGAAAAAGTATCAGGATATCTACCCCCTCAACTTCGATGATGATTACGACGGTCTACGCGATGAAGTTCTGCGCATTATTCGTCTGTGGGTTTCGAAGGGTGTAGAGATTTTCAGAGTAGATAACCCACACACAAAGCCCGTTCACTTCTGGCAGGATCTACTTGAGATCGTTCGCAATGAAAGCCCTAACGTTGTTTTCTTAGCCGAGGCATTCACATCTCCACCCATGATGCATGCCCTTGGTAAAGCTGGATTCCATCAGTCGTATACATATTTCACGTGGCGTACCAGCAAGTCTGAGCTCACCGATTATGGCCGTGAACTTTCAACCCAGACCAGTGCATTTTTTCGTCCGAATTTCTGGGTCAATACCCCTGATATCAATCCATTTCACTTGCATAGCGGTAACCCTGCAATCTTTGCTTTGCGTGCAGTGCTGGCCTCAACGATTTCGCCCTCATGGGGAATGTATGCGGGCTACGAATTATATGAGCACGCTCCTTTTAAATCTGATGGCGAAGAGTATATGGATTCAGAGAAATATGAGATTAAAGTGCGTGATTGGGATGGAGCAGCTAAAAAAGCTTTGACTTTGGCTCCTTTCATAACCCAGTTAAATGCGATTCGCGCTGCAAACCCTGCACTGCTGCGGCTTCGTAACTTAGTTTTTCATAACACTGATTCTGAGGCAGTAATTGCCTACTCAAAGCGTGAGGGTGATAATCTAATATTGGTAGTTGTAAATCTTGATCCTAATTTTGCACAAGGCACGGTTGTGCATTGGGATACTAAAGCTTTGGGCATTAACGGTACAACTTTTGCTGTTAAAGATCTTCTTGATGGGTCAAGCTTTAACTGGTCACCCGATACATACGTATCTCTCGATCCAACTCGCCCAGTTGGTAAGGTTGCCCATATCTGCCAGGTGAAGATTTAACAATGGCGGGCTTTCTCAATCCATATTCAACGCTTGGCGAACTCGACTTACATTTAATTACCCAAGGCCGCCACGAGCAGTTGTGGAATGCCTTAGGTGCCCATGTGCGTCGTGATTCCGATGGCGCACTTCTTGGTACAACTTTTTCAGTATGGGCCCCTAACGCTCGTGCAGTATCTTTAATAGGAGATCACAACTTTTGGGATAGAAATACCGATCAAATGCTGCGCATCGGCTCATATGGAATCTGGGAGATTTTCATCCCCGACATCAGTGCCGGAGGTAAATATAAGTTTGCAATATGCGGCATTAATGGCACATGGATAGATCACGCCGATCCCTTAGCCCGAGCTACTCAGGTGCCTCCACTTACGGCATCGGTTATCGATGAATCATTGTACGTATGGCGTGATAAGGCGTGGGTTGCTGCACGCGAAAAATTTCAACCATGGCGCTCCCCCGTTGCAATCTACGAAGTTCACTTGGGATCTTGGCGCTTAGGCCTTAACTACATTGAGCTATCTACACAGCTCGTTACTTACGTTAAAGCGGCCGGATTCACCCATGTCGAGTTTTTGCCGGTGACTGAGCATCCATATGGCCCATCATGGGGATACCAAGTCACATCGTTTTTTGCACCGACGTCGCGATTTGGCTCACCTGATGAGTTTAGATTTTTAGTCGATGCGCTGCACGCTAGCGGTATTGGAGTAATACTTGATTGGGTTCCGGCTCACTTTCCTAAAGATGAATGGGCGCTAGCTAACTTCGATGGCACCGCACTCTATGAGCATGCAGATCCTCGCCTTGGTGAGCATCCCGACTGGGGCACACTGATTTTTAACTTCGGACGCAACGAGGTCCGTAATTTTCTCGTTGCAAGTGCGCTCTACTGGCTCACCGAATTCCATATCGATGGTCTGCGTGTTGATGCAGTCGCGTCGATGCTCTACTTAGATTATTCACGGGAAGAGGGCCAGTGGCTTCCCAATAGAAACGGCGGACGTGAAAATCTAGAGGCGGTGCAGCTACTACAAGAGGCGACATCAACGGCTTATAAGGTTCATCCAGGCATCATGATGATCGCCGAAGAATCCACGGCGTGGCCGGGAGTCACACGTGATACTAGCTCGGATGGTCTTGGCTTTGGTTTTAAATGGAACATGGGCTGGATGCATGACACCCTGGAGTATTTACAACACGATCCGATCCACCGAGTGCATCACCACGGAGAGGTAACATTTTCAATTCTCTATGCCTGGAGTGAGAACTTCATGCTACCTCTCTCTCATGACGAAGTAGTCCATGGCAAAGGCCAATTGGTAAATAAGTTTCCGGGAGATCGTTGGCAGAAGTTAGCTACTGTGCGCGCACTGTATGGATATATGTGGGCACATCCAGGTAAAAAACTTCTCTTTATGGGTAGCGAATTTGCTCAAAATGATGAGTGGAGTGAGAGCGCTGGACTGCAGTGGTATTTAACGGAGTTTGATGAGCACAAGGGTGTCCAACAGATGATTGCTACCCTCAATACGCAGTACGTACATACTCCTGCTTTGTGGCAGAAGGACACATCCCCAGAGGGATTTACATGGCTAGTTGGCAATGATGGCGCGGCAAATGTCATAGCTTTTGCCCGATGGGATGATATTGCTAACCCGCTTGTATCAATCACTAACTTCTCACCGATACCACATGAGCGATATCAACTTCCCTTTCCAACCACAGGTACATGGATGGAGGTTCTCAATACCGATGATTTAGCATTTGGTGGCAGTGGTGTAAAAAATACTGCAATAACGCTTAACGATGGCGCTCACTTGATTGCCGAGATTGCACTGCCCCCACTTGCAACGATCTGGTTTAAGCGCGCTTAAAGATCTTCGAAAAATAAGGAACCGTAAAGAGTAGTAACGCTGGAATTATTAAGGCGATGGAGAGTGAAAAGGCCTGTGCAGTCCAGGCCATGATTAATCGCATGGTAAAGACTGCGATGTTATTTATTACTCCTAGATGTCCGATTACAACACTAGCTGGTGATGCAGAACGAGAGTTGGCTATATTCATAACACTTGGTGCCAGAAATGATGACCCTAAACCGGCAACTGTAAAACTGATGCATAAGACCACCAATGAAAGCATCTTTTTATCAGGGCCGATCAATCTCACTGTGAAAATTCCGATTAAAAATGAGGTAGCTGAGACTAGCGAACCTAACTTCATGAGGAACTGAATTGAAAATCGAGAGAAAAGAAAGTGAACACTTAAGCGCCCAATAATCATGGTCACAGTAAAGAGGATATAGGGCAATGTATGAAGGCCACTTTTTATACCCACATCTTCTTTGACAAAGATTGCAGCCCAATCTCCAACGGCAAACTCGAGAAAGACACCACAGAACAGTGCGCCTGAGACTAATCCATCAATCCGAAAGCCTTTAAAGATATCGGTGATTTTGTAGTCAGTCTCTACATCATGATTTGGTTTAAGTAGGTGTGAATCCATAGATGAAATGACAAAAAGCATGATCAAGAGGATTGTGAGAGCAAGGATAGTGATATGAATATGTACTGGGATTCGATTGACAAGTAAGCCCGACACAACGATAGTTGCAAGTGCACCGCTGCTCCAAAACCCACTCAGCAGGGTTATCACACTACTTTTTGTGCGATCTTGATAATTAAAGCCCTGAGCGTTGATGGCTATATGAAAAGATGCAATCGCGCCAGCTTGGATAATGTTGGCTACTAGAAAGATCAATGTGGAGTGCGTGGTCGTTAAAAGTATCAAGCTTATGGCCATAGAAATCGCTGACATACGCAGCACTAGTTTTACGCCATAGTTATGTACTAAGTGACCTACCGATAAAAGTGCGATAATTGCGCCAAGGGCAGAGCTGCTGATGATAGATCCAAACTCGCCGTTAGAAATACCTAGGTTTGCCTTTACCTCGGGAAAACGTGGTATCCACGACATGATGAGAAAAGCGAAGAGAAAAAATAAAAGCTTTAAGTACTTTAGCTCTGCTCTCGGATCTAAGCTCTTCATCAAAAGAGTGCGTTCGCAAGCGCGCTTCGCGCAGCGGCCAGACGTGGATCAGATGGATCGACTAAGACAAAGAGAGTCAAAAGATGCTCTCTGGTCCTTGTGCGCTCATCTCCCGATGTCGCCTTGACTAAGTGCAGCAGGCGATTAAAAGCCGCTTCTACTCCCCCGTTTGCAATCTCCATATCTGCAGCCTGCAGTTGCAGCGCAATGTCGCTGGGAGAATCACTAGCCTCTTTGATAATCGTTGCACGATCTAATCCATCGGTACGGATTAACAACTGTGTTTGGGCAAGACCGAGCTTTGCAAAACTATCTGTTGGTTTTCGGGCTAATAGTTTTTTGTATGCAACTTCTGCAGTTTTAAAATCGCCAGACTCCAGGGCCGCCATCGCCTCATCCTCTTCAGGCTCACTTACTTCAACAGGTGCGCTACCAACGCCTTGCTCGCCAGCAAGGGTTAAGACTTTATCGAGCACTAAACGAATCTGTGCCTCAGGATAACTCTGTTCAAAGAGCGGAACCATCTGTTCACCAATGAGTGCGATTGCATATGGAACGCTCTTAGTTTGAAAAGCTTGTGCAACTTGCGGTTCGGCATCGATATCTAAACGGGCAAGCGCCCAGCTACCTTGATAAGAGGTTTCAAGTGTGCCAAGAGTTTTAACCATCTCTATTGATTCAGGAGATCTCACCGACCATGCAATCACGATGACCGGCTTAGTACTAGAGAGCGGTAAAAACTCGGTCGTTAAATTAGCCGCCGTTACTTCCAGCCCAGGCATCGCTTCGGCCGGCGCCGCCTTCGGCTTTCCGAGAGAGCTTAGATCCACCGCCTGTGCGAAATTGGGAGGATTAGCCATGTTGCAATCCTACTGCGCAACGACATCAACTCCAGAATCACGGCGAGAGGGCAGTTTCTCGGCGATGTAATTATCGGTGGCAAACTCGAGGCCAACATCAACGCCTTTTTCCTCACTTAAATACCAGCGATTTTCTAGGATCTCATGGAACATCTGTGCATGTTCAACACGGCCTCGCATTGATTCAGGCACACGATTGATGATCGGCTCAAATACTTCTAAGAGCCATCGTCTAGCCATCTCAATTACCGATGCACCTGTCTTTTCTTCGCGCGCGCGGTAGCGATCAAAGGATGCGAGCAAGCGCTTGGCCTGTAACTCTTGCGTCTCTAAACCCATTAACTCACGAAGACGCGCGGTGTGATATCCAGCTGCGACTAACTTAGGTTGAAATGCAAGCATCTGTGTATCACCATCGATAGTGATCGATACTTCTTCAACGGCAAAACCTAAATCATGCAGTGTGCGCATTGCACGCTCAACAGCGTGGCGATCTTTTGGGTCAAGGAGTTGTCGCTCTTTAAGTGCTATCCAAATACGTCGATAACGGCGAATCACAGATTCGGCGGCACGTACTGGATCCATTCCTGGAAATAAAACCCCAGAAAGAGATAAATCCTCTAGCTCTGCAGCGACGTTAAACATTGCAATATCTAAATCATGCTCTCGTTGACCATCACTTAAAGTTTTTTGGAACTCACCAGTTTCAGCATCAACTAGGTATGCAGCGAAGCCCTCGGCATCTCGGCGAAACAAAGTGTTTGAGAGCGAACAGTCTCCCCACCAAAAGCCAAGCAGATGCATTCGGACAAGTAAAAGTGCAAGTGCGCTCGCCATTGTTGTAATCTCATGAGAAGTTACTGATTTCGAAAGCAGAACTCTATAAGGCAGCGAATAAGGTAAAAACCGTGTGACGATGGCGCATGGGAGTTCTTCGCCATTCTTATCGATGCGACCTTCAACCACTGCGACCTGCTCAACACATGGTGCCTTGAGTTGGCTCAGTTCACGCAGGATTTTATATTCGCGATTTGCAAACTCGCTCACCGTTTCCTTCACTGCATAAACCGGTGAATCTGGATCCTTGGTCGCGCGGACCAAGCGGACCACGTGGCGGGAAATACCGCGCTTTTGCGCTAGCTCAGAATCTTCAGGCCACTCCTCAAGGCTTAAGTGCCAGGGCAGCCCAGTAATAGCTGCGATCTCCTCGCCTAATCCAGTTATTCGCAGTGCCATGGTCCCTATTCTTACCTAACAATGTGTCCATCAGGTGAACTACACGGCGCCATTGCTGTGATGCGCACTTTACAATAGATATATGGCTATTTCAGCACGAATAAAAAAGGTGACTAAGCGAGCAGTCAAAGCTCCAACTCCTCCAGCAGGTTTTGGCACATTGGGGGCTCCCATTAATAGAACGAATCCCTATTACTTCGGCTTCATTGCAACGCTCGGTGCCTTAACTGCGATTATATTAATGCGAGCTCTAGCCAGCGTAAGCCAGATCTTTGTTCTCATACTTATCGCATTATTTCTTGCTATGGGCCTTAATCCTGCAGTTGAAGCGCTGCGTCGTAAGAATCTATCTAGGGCAACGGCCGTTGCCATTATTTTTACATCAGTTATTGCTTTTGTAATCTTTTTTGCCTTAGTTGTTGCACCCCCTGTTGTTTCTCAAGGAACTCAACTCATCAATAAGGCGCCACAACTGCTCAATGATTTAACTAATAATCAAGTGATTAGTAAACTCAATGAACAATATGGAACTATCGATACATTGCAAGCCAAATTGGAATCAGTAACCTCAAATGGCACGCTATTAATTTCAACATTTGGTGGCGTTCTGGGGGTTGGAAAATCAATACTCTCGGGCTTTTTCTCATTTTTAACGGTCTTAGTTTTAACTCTCTACTTCATAACTTCCCTGCCACAAGCTGTAAACCTTGGTCTCTCACTAGTTCCAGCTAGCCGCCGGGAGCGTGTTGGCCGTTTAACACAGGCCATAATCGGACGTGTTGGATCATTCGTTGGTAGTCAGATCATCATTGCGATCATGGCATCTATCTTCGTTCTCTTCCTCTCAATCGTCTTAGGCTTACCATCTCCAATTGCGATTGCCATGATAATTCTTGTCTGCGGGCTTATTCCACTAGTTGGACACTTCATTGGCGCTTCAATCGTTACCGTTATCGCACTCACACAATCTGTTCCTATTGGTGTCATCGCCTTTGTTGCCTACGTGGTCTATGTCCAGGTTGAAAACTACGTTGTGACTCCGCGCATCATGAAGAAAACAATGTCGGTACCAGGAGCGGTAACTATTATCGCAGCCCTCATCGGCTCATCACTACTTGGTTTAGTTGGGGGATTATTAGCCGTACCAGTAGCCGCGGCGATTATTTTGATTCTGGATGAGGTAGTAATTCCACGGGCTGAAGCCTCTTAAATCTCCAGCGGTAGCTCGGCTAAATCTCCAGTTACAATCGAATTAATCTGAGATAAAACGTGGTGAACAAATGGTTCGCCTACCCATAAATGCTTTGCACCTTCAACTGCCTCAATCTTTATCGTAGGAACAACTGCAAAGCGTATGCGTGCCTCATCTGGTCTTAAATAATCATCAAACTCGGGAACAAGGGCTGTAATAGGGCGATGATCACCATTCCAATACATCAGCTCTGCCTCTGTAGTTGTTCGAAGCGTTGGGCTCAGAAGAATGAGTCCTTTATGGCGTAAATCTTTTGCATGGCGCAGAGCTACATCCGTTCCAAATGACCAGCCCACAACCCATACGTTTTTAAGTTGTAAAGTATCAAAGCAGTATGTGAGCATCGCCTGAAGATCCAAAGCCTCGGCATCGCCGTTATCAAAGGCACCCGTACTGCTACCGGCCTCACTAGTTGTTCCTCGCGAGTTAAAACGTACAACAGTGATTCTGGCCATCGCAGGAAGTCTCTTGGAGGCCTTTTTAAATACATGGCTATCCATCATTCCACCGGCCGTTGGCAGTGGGTGCAGTGTGAGAATCGCCCCACGGCTCACCCCAAGTGGTGCAGCTACTTCACCAATAAGATCTATGCCATCGCTAGTAATAACATGAAATGGCGTACGCAATGCTGGCAAGGTTGTGCTGGGTCTGACAATCTCAGGCATGCTTCAAATTGTATCGACACACGACTACGCTTCTAACCATGGCAACTAAACGTAGGCCCTCATTTAATTCGCACAACCCTGCAACAGAAGAGGTTGTTGGTACATATCCAATTATGAATAAGGGCGAAGTCGCTGATGTAGTGGCACATGCCCGTCTAGCAACTGCGCAGTGGCAAGGGTTGGGTTTTAGTGGACGCAAACGAGTTTTACTGGCGTGGAGCTCGCTCATCATTAACCGTATCGATCAGATTGCCGATTTAATTAGCATCGAAACAGGTAAGCCGCTTAGTGATGCAAAACTTGAAGTCAGTATTGCCGTGAGCCATATTGGTTGGGCTGCGCGCCATGCCGAATCGATTATGCGAACATCTTTTCGTCGCCCTGGATTATTAATGGCCAATATGTCGGCCACCGTTGAGCGCTCACCTTTAGGTATCATCGGTGTGATTGGACCATGGAACTATCCACTCTTTACCCCCTCTGGTTCGATTTCATATGCATTGGCCGCCGGTAATACCGTTGTCTTTAAACCCAGTGAATACACCCCTGGTGTTGGTATGTGGCTTGAAGAGACATTTAATGAAGTTGCACCTTTTGCCGATATTTTTACAACAATTACCGGTTTGGGTGAAACTGGCCGCAGTCTTTGCCAAAGCGGTGTCGATAAAGTTTCATTCACCGGCTCTACTCAAACGGCAAAATTGGTCGCGGCACAATGTGCAAGCGTCATGGTCCCGATAGTTCTTGAATGCGGTGGTAAAGATCCTGTAATCGTCGCCGCCGATGCCGATATTAAACGTGCAGTCGATGCGACAATGTGGTCTGCAATGGCCAATGCTGGTCAGTCGTGCATTGCTGCAGAGCGTGTTTATGTCGATGAAAAAGTAGCTGATGAATTCATTGCTCGCGCGATAGAGCTTGCGGCAACTATTCATGCAGGTGCACCGGAAGATGGAAACTATGGACCAGCGACTATGCCTTCACAAATTAAAGTCATTCAATCCCATATTAAGGCCGCAATCGCCGATGGTGGCACATGCGTCTTCGGTGGTCCACAGTCAGTCAAAGCGCCATTTGTACAACCAGTGATTTTTATTGATGTACCCGAAGATTCAACTGCGATGCGGGTAGAAACTTTTGGGCCAGTAATTATTATTAATCGTGTTGCGACTATGCGTGAAGCGATTGACTTATCAAATGCATCTACCTATGGACTTGGTGCAAGTGTCTGGTCTAAGCGAAAGGGAAAGAAGATTGCATCACAACTACAGTGTGGGATGGTCGCAATCAACTCGACTTTTTCTTTTGCGGCAGTCGCATCGGTGCCCTTTGGTGGCGTGAAAGATAGCGGCTCTGGCCGAGTGCATGGCCCTGAAGGGCTACTGGAGTACACATTTGCGCGTACCGTTGTGCGCACACGCTTCTATTTACCACTACATTTCTTAAGCTTTAAACGACGGCCACAAGATGACAGATTGGTAATAAAATTAACTAAATTACTTAAAGGTCGGCTGGGTTAAAAATAGAGGGTTTTAATAGCGCGGTGCATTACGTGTTCGTTCGGTATTAGGCCTGCGCTTATCTTTCTTGGCCCAACATGCACTGTGCCAATGTCGGCGGCTTTCTTCATCATCTTCTAACCATGCAACTATGTGCGGAGTTGCAAGCGGAATCATCTGATCACATCCCGGACAGCGATATGGTTTATTAGATGCTGAGCCTGTTAATTTGCGGACCGTATAAAGACCCTCGCCGTGCTCTTCAAATGTTTGATTTGATGTCGTGATATCGCGATCATCGGAGTTTGGCCGCTTGTTCTTGGGGTAGTTTCGGCGCGGACTCATGGTGCTATTTTCGCATAGTAGTATCGCCATATGAACGCTATTGAGGTCACGGGCTTAAGAAAAAGCTATGGCCAGGTTCATGCAGTTCGTGGAATTGATCTAAGTATTCCTACGGGTGAAATCTTTGCCCTACTTGGACCCAATGGTGCGGGAAAGACGACCACGGTAGAAATCCTTGAGGGCTTTCGCACCCGCGATGGTGGAGATGTACGGGTCTTGGGTTTCGATCCCCACAACGAGGGCCGTGCTGGGCGTGAATGGCGAAATCGTATCGGCATCGTTGCGCAATCGACATCAGACTCTGGTGATTTAACAGTCGTTGAAACTATTGACCACTTCAGTGGCTATTACTCCAATCCCCGCAACGTCCAAGAGGTAATTAACTCTGTTGGTCTTGATGAAAAAGCCGGCTCACTTATTCGAAAGCTATCCGGAGGACAGCGCAGACGCTTAGATGTGGCCCTTGGAATTATCGGCAATCCTGAACTTTTATTCCTCGATGAGCCCACAACTGGCTTTGACCCCGAGGCACGTCGGAGTTTTTGGGCACTCATTGAAAAACTTCGCGGCGATGGCACAACAATTCTCTTGACTACGCACTACTTAGATGAGGCTGAGGCTTTGGCCGATCGTGTTGGCGTCATTAACAATGGCCAGATAATCGAAATATCGACCCCGACCGAGCTCGGCGGGCGCAGCACGGCCCAGGCCATAGTGACCTGGCGCGATGGAAACACCATAAAGTCAGAGGCAACGGATAATCCAACCTTAATTGTCAAAAAACTTACCGCGCAATTTGATGGTGAAATCCCAGAGCTCACCGTTACTAGACCATCACTGGAAGATATTTATCTGAAAATGATTGGGATGTCTCATGAATAAGATTCCGAACGCCCTAACACTGGGCATGCGCCGGGGCGGCTTAGAGATCCGTCAATTCGCGCGCCAACGTGAATCCGTTGTCTTTACACTTTTATTTCCAGTTATCTTGCTCATAATCTTTGGCTCAGTCTTTAAAGACACCATCGCACCAGGTGTAACTTTTTCGCAGTACTTTGTCGCAGGAATGATTGCATCGGGCCTTGTAAACACCGGCTTTCAGGCTCTAGCCATCACTATCCCGCTCGAGCGCGACTTTGGTGCCCTTAAACGTCTGCGTGGTACACCAATGCCGGCCTCTAGTTATTTTATTGGGAAAGCGATTCTAGTCTCTGTCAGTATGGTGATACAGATCCTCATGCTCTTAGGATTTGGTTTAATCTTTTTTGGTGTCGAGATGCCAACTGATATTAATAGATGGATTACTTTTACCTGGTTGCTCTTACTTGGTAGCGCATGTTCGACTTCACTCGGCATTGCATTTTCAATAGTTCCAAAGAGCGGGCGCAGCGCATCTGCCGTTGTATCGCCCATCGTCATCATTTTGCAGTTCTTCAGTGGAGTCTTTTTAATCTTTACCCAACTACCACCCTGGATGCAGCAGATTGCAGCGATATTTCCCCTCAAATGGCTCACGCAAGGAATGCGCTCAGTATTTTTACCAGATTCATTTGCCGCAGAAGAGGTCGCCAAATCCTGGGAAAATGGACGCACCTTCACCATTCTTATCGCCTGGTTAGTTATTGGTATCTTCTTTTCCGTGCGCAAATTTAAGTGGGACCGTGATTAAATCTTTGGCAGTGCTGGTAATGGCTGCACTTTTAATCCCATCAAGTGCGGATGCAGCGACCAAAACTCCATCACCCACAGCTAAGGCAACGGCTAAGGCAACGGCTAAGGCAACGGCTAAGGCAACGCCCACACCTAAGGCAACGGCTACCAAGAAGGCCGTTAGCAAAAAGAAGGTAGCTACCAAGAAAAGAGCGAAGAAGACGCTCTCTCCCTCCCCATCTCCACAGTGGCCACCAGTTGGATTTAAATCCAATGGTGAGGTCTATGCAAAGATTCCAACTGCCAAAGAGTTAATCGGTACTGCTTCAAGTAACAAGGTATTGACCGCCCAATTAGGTCAGCTTGTAGATGGTGTGCGGATCTGTGAAAAATACTCATGTGGAGCCGTTCAGATCGCATCACTGAATGGCTGCACCTGGTGGGAAGTCA
Source organism: Candidatus Planktophila sp. (assembly GCA_964201135.1). Lineage (GTDB taxonomy): Bacteria > Actinomycetota > Actinomycetes > Nanopelagicales > Nanopelagicaceae > Planktophila. The sequence goes on along the minus strand of CAXNDE010000005.1, from coordinate 1,348 downwards.
ATGCCAAACTTGTTGGTCAGACATCGGCTGATGATAAAACTCTTCGTAGCTTCGGAACTATTCGCACGGTGGTAAAGGCAAGTGCGCCTCGAGCGATAACAACGGTTTTACTGATTAGCCACGAGCTACTTGCACTTAAACACGTTGTTACCGGGATATCGGCTAAATGCCACCACGATCCAGTGGGTGATAACACTCCATCTTCAACGTATACCCCAGTAAATAACTAGCGATTAGCCCCTGGCACCCATAACTGATCACCAATCTCTTTATTTGCATGACGGGCTAAAACAAAGAGAAGATCTGAACAGCGATTCAAATATTTTGCAGTTACTGGACTGACTCCACCACCAAATGCATGGATTGCAGCCCATGTGCATCGCTCTGCACGGCGCACTACGGTTCGAGCAACATGTAGATGAGCAGCAGCAGGTGTGCCAGATGGCAAAACAAAGGAGCGTAGAGATTCAAGATCACTGTTGTATTTATCGATCTGCTCTTCTAAATAAGTAACCTGGGACTCAAGAACACGAAGTGGCTCAAAAGCTGGTGCATCGACTACGGGTGTACACAAATCGGCACCTACATCAAATAAATCATTTTGAATTCGAACTAATACGGCACGTACATCCGCACTCAACTCATCGGTTGCAAGCACTACGCCGATAGAGGAGTTTGCTTCATCGACTGTGGCATATGCCTCAAGGCGCGGATCATTCTTTGAGGTTCGGCTCATGTCGCCAAGAGATGTCGTGCCGTCATCGCCGGTCTTTGTGTAAATACGCGTTAAATTAACCATGCCCGTAGCCTATAAGTAGACTGCGGCCATGGCATCTCTGGATCGTTTCCGCGTCAGCGGCGGTGCCCATCTGCGCGGAGAAGTCACCGTTACAGGTGCCAAAAACTCAGTTCTCAAACTCATGGCGGCATCGCTTTTGGCGACCGGCAAAACTACTATTACTAACGTCCCTGAAATCGCCGACGTAGACATTATGTCTGATTTATTAACACGTTTAGGCGCCACCGTTGTGCATGTCAAAGATAGTGTGACGATTGATGTGCCAGCAATGCCGGGTCATCGCGCCGATTATGATCTCGTTCGAAAAATGCGTGCATCAATAAATGTTTTAGGTCCACTAGTTGCACGCATTGGCATGGCTGAAGTTGCTCTACCTGGCGGAGATGCCATCGGTTCGCGCGGATTGGATTTTCATATCAAGGGATTAGAAGCACTTGGTGCTAAAGCACATATCGAACACGGCTATGTTATTGCCGAGGCACCCACCGGATTAGTCGGAGCGATAGTTGAATTAGATTTTCCAAGTGTCGGTGCAACTGAAAATATCAT
>CAXNDE010000004.1:0-25768 GCA_964201135.1 Candidatus Planktophila sp. | reverse complement strand
GCAACTTCTAATGAGATTGCCATGGTCTATTTAGGCGAAATTACCGCTGTGCCCTTTTCATGTGGATAGATGGTTAAAACATGGTTGGGAAGTGCTTTGGCAAAGGCTTCGGCAAGTTCGCGCTCTCCCTGGCGATTCACATCATCGATAACGATCACTGCTCGCGCTGAGAGCCGATTAATTAACTCTGCTCGTGCAGGCTTGCGCGCCTCAGGATTCTTGGATCCTGGTGGGCCATCAATAATGAGTAGATCAATCTTTTTTAGATCACGTAACTGTGTGGTGTCATACCAATCAACGCCTGATATATGTGGCTTCATGGCTGCGATACGTACCTCAACCCCACGGACTCCATGAGCTTTTAACATTGAACGTGTTTTGCCTGCAAACTCATCAGAGTTATCGATACTAATAACCTTCTTAGCACCAGCCTTTGCAACAATAAGAGTCGATACACCCGAGCCAAGCTCAACAACTAGCTGTGGTTTATGTGTGCGCACTAAATCGACAAGTGTTAGGAGAAGATCAGGGGATGCAGCCCAACTGCGGGTTGGCGGAATCGGTGCGGTGAATTTAAGAAGGGCTATAAGTTGGTGCAAGGCCTCAGCTTGGCGATATGACTGCCAATTCTGCTCCTTTAACTCCTTAAAGGCCGCTGTGTTCTGAGAAGTTGCTTTGCTAAGCCTGCGGTGGAGTGCGCGCAATGAACGCACGCAGTAGGCAAGCCCAACGATAATTACTATCAGTAAAAATATTTGAAGTATCCGCACCGCTTTAGTCTAAGTGCGCGGAAGTTGAACTTCAATCGCCAAACCGCCGAGATCACTCTTTCTTAATGTGAGCACACCCTTATGTCGCTCTACGACGGCGTTCATAATGCTCAGGCCAAGTCCACTGCCACCAGTTTCGCGTGAGCGGGATCGATCAAAGCGCTTTAAGCCCTGGATTTTCTCACCATAAGAGTCTGCTGGTAGACCAGCACCACCATCCTCAATTATTAACTTAATATCTCTGCCACCTTTAAGCGTTATTCGTACCGGAACATCGCGTGGTGCATGAACTCGAATATTTGTCAGGGCGTTAGCTATAAATCTTTGAAGGTACTTCTCTGATCCATCTAAAACCACATCCTTATCGATTAATATCTCAATAGCGTGGCCCGAAGCGACTACTGCAAAATCATCAACGCTCTCGCTGAGCAATTGCGAGAGATTAAGGGCTGAAAACTCTCCACCCTTTTCCTCACCAAGTTCGGCCAGAATCAAGACGTCAGCAATCAGAGACTCCATGCGTTTTATTTCGCTATTGAGTCGAGTAAAGGCCTGAAGCTGACGATCGCCCTCTAACTTATTACCCTCTAAGAGCTCGGCATATCCCTTTATGACAGTGAGTGGGGTGCGTAGTTCGTGTGCAGCATCGCCCAAGAACTCCTGCATCTTTTCACGTTGTGTGCGCTCGAGGGCAAGGGCACTTGATCGGCTAATAAGTGTCGATGCAAAAGATGCAACTATGTTAGTAAAGATAATAAAGATTAATAAGCGCCAGAGGTTTTTCCGCAAATTTCGGTCAATATCTGTAAGTGATGCCGCAATCACCAACTGCTCGCCGGCTTGAAGTGGAATATTACGAACCCTTAACTTCTCAGCTCCTCCAATTATGGCTTTTCTCGACTCTTTTAATGTTGCAATCTCACCATTTGGTGTCATGAATGCAACTGCTAGATCGAAACTATTTTGCTCAACGCTCAGTAATGCAGCAGTAATCGGATCATCTGGGCTTTGTGTGACATCTAAGGCAACCATATTGAGATGCTCATCGATTATTGATTTTTCAGATTCATACGAACCCCACACTGCAAAACCACCAATAAGAATCGAGAGGGTGGATGTAACTATGGCAGTTGCAAGAATCTGCCGCGTTTTACTCTTCATTAACCTTACTTAGGTTCCTGAATCTGAAAACCTACACCGCGAATAGTCTTAATTCCCTCAAAGCCATCTCTGTGAAACTTCTTACGCAGATATGAGATGTATGTATCGGTGACAGTGCTCTCAGATTCGAAGGTGATGCCCCAGACTTCATCCAGAAGCAGCTTCTTACTTAAAACTCGCCCCTTCCTTTCCATCAAGATCTGCAGAAGTCGATACTCAGTGGGTGAAAGATCGATCTCTTCACCGTTAAAGCTTACGCAGTGCTGCTCATCATTAATAGTTATAGGCCCACAGGTCAGCAGAGTTGGGGCGGTCGTAGATTTATAAGAGCGACGCAAGATGGCCTTAATTCGCAGCACTAACTCTTCGATTCCAAAGGGTTTAACAACATAGTCATCGGCACCGATCTTTAAACCCCGCGCAATATCGCTCTTATCTTCGCGCGCTGTTAACATCAAAACAGGAGTCAAATCATCTGTTGAACGTAGGCGTTCGACGAGCTCGAAGCCATCCATCAGAGGCATATTGATATCGATGACCATGAGCGCCGGCTTATTAGTGCGCAGAAGCGTTAGGGCAGACATTCCATCGCTGGCCTCAATAGTTTCAAAGCCGGCGATACTTAAAGTATCGCGCAGGAGCGCTCGGACTCCAGGCTCATCATCGACGATCATTATTAACTCGGCCACGGCCCTACTCTTTCACGTGTGGGCGCAGTTGCCAATAAAAGAGTGGGCTAATGAGGTGTTTCACAGAGAAAGCACAATGAATTACCTCATCATTAATCCATGAGATTGAGGCGCTCGGTGGGGTTAGCCCTTGCAACGATGATTGCCGCTGCTCCCTCTTCATTTGCCGATGCGACTCCTACCCCATCTCCTACTCCAATACTTCTTACTGATATTGAGCAGTATAAAGTTGCAATGGGTCAGTTTCGAACTGCGATTAGTGCACGCGAACAAGTTCGAAAAGAAATCAATAAGATTTTTATGACCGATTGCCGCGCCGCTAACGATGTTGCAAAAACAGCAATGCGCACAGCTAAAACCGCCGACGCTAAATCTACAATCCTGGCTCAACAAAAGATTGCAATTGCCACAGCTACCTCGGCCCGAGATGCTGCAATTGCAGCGATGGGCTCTGCCCCAACCGAGCCACTTAAACCGGTGAAGTTGGCTGAAATTGCACCGCTCAAGAAAGGTAAAAGCGCCAAGCCAACTCCCACCCCATAAATCGTTATGCAAGCGCAACCTTATTGGGCATAGTTTCAGGTTTATTACATTGATTACCCCCATAGCTCTGAATTAAGTTCGCCCCATGAGTTCAACGCCGTGGTGGAAAGAAGCGGTGATTTATCAGATCTATCCCCGCTCTTTCTACGACAGCAATGGCGATGGAGAAGGTGATCTGCCAGGCATCACATCTCATCTTGAGTACGTAAAGAAACTTGGTGTCGATGCGATTTGGCTCAGTCCCTTTTACACATCGCCCAATAAAGATGGTGGCTACGATGTGGCAGATCCCCGCGATGTAGATCCACGCTTTGGAAATCTATCCGATGCTAAAGCACTCATTACACACGCGCACGCGCTAGGCCTTCGAGTACTTGCCGACATCGTTCCTAACCACTTTTCAGATCAACACGAATGGTTTCAAGCAGCGTTAAAATCTGGACGGGGCTCACCCGAGCGCAACCGTTTTCATTTCTATGATGCAAAGCCCGATGGCGCCCCACCTAATAACTGGATATCTATCTTTGGCGGTCCATCGTGGACACAGATCGCTGATGGCCAGTTCTATCTGCATCTATTTGATTCATCTCAGCCCGATTTAAATTGGGAGAACCCTGAAGTGAATGCAGATTTTGAAACGACTATCCGCTTTTGGTTGGATTTAGGTGTCGATGGCTTTCGAATCGATGTCGCCCATGGCCTTATTAAAGAGGATATTCATACAGATCATCCAGACCCTACAGGATTAAGTAATGCCCTGCGCTTAGATATTGAGATGGATTCCGAGATTCGAAATGCCTTACTTGAAACCGTTCCTTACTTTGATCGCCAAGGTGTGCATGAGATTTATCGCAAGTGGAGAAAACTCTTTGACTCATATGGCGATCGTGATGTTATGGCAGTTGCCGAAGCCTGGGTGCACCCACCGGTAAATGTCACACGATATGTGCGTGCCGATGAGCTGCATCAAGTCTTCAACTTTGATCTACTTACCGCACCATTTGATAGTAACTTTCTCTTTAATGTCATCAACCGTTCAATCGAACTCAATGCAACGGTTCATGCACTACCAACATGGGTACTGAGCAATCACGATTCTCCACGCGTTGCCTCTCGTTTGGGAGATCTCGAATCTCGTGCCTTAGCACTCTTTGTCTTCGCACTTCCAGGCTCTGCATATGTATTTGCCGGTCAAGAGTTAGGACTGCCCGATGGAATCCTCCAGGACTCTGACCGAGAGGATCCAACATTCAAACGATCAAATGGTGCGATAAAAGGTCGCGATGGTGCACGTGTTCCGCTTCCATGGAGCGGTACTTCAACTCCATTTGGTTTTACATCTGGAAAGCCTTGGCTGCCGATTGATCAATCCTGGCAATCGATGAGTGTTGAATCTCAGGACTTGGATGCAAAAAGTGTTCTCAATCTCTACCGCAGCGCATTATCACTTCGCGCACTTCATTTCATAGGTAGAGGTGAAATTACTTGGTTGGAATCACCGTTGCACGGAGCAAAACTAGATGGGTTGCTCACCTTCAAACGCGGAGATATCACAGTTGTGATGAACCTCTCACAGCACACACATGAGGTCGACATTACCGGGCAAGTAATACTTGTGAGCTCTGGGGTTTTAGGTGGCCGAGATGGAAAGAAATCCATTCCAGCGTGCTCAACGCTCTGGATTCTTAACTAACTGACACAATACGCACCATGGAATCCACGACCACATGGTTATTAACCCTTGGAATTCTCTCTGCAATAATTCTTGTGGATCTCATCATTGCAGTACTTCGACGCAATAAGGAGACCTCCATAAAAGAGGCTGCAGTTTGGACGGTCTTATATGTGTTAGCAGCAATTGTTTTTGGTTATTTGATGCCAAGCTGGACTCCAGATCCAGATGCGCAAAAGGAGTTCTTTGCCGGCTGGCTTACGGAGTATGCGCTATCAGTCGATAATATCTTCGTTTTTGTTATTATCTTAAGTCGTTTGCAGGTTGATAAGACAAAGCAACAACTGGTTCTGCTCCTTGGCATCATTATTGCCCTGGTCTTACGGGGTGGATTTATCGCTGCGGGTAGTGCAATCATTGAAAAGTTCTCTGGCGCCTTCTTCTTATTTGGTGCATTCCTTATTTTTACAGCCTACAAGCTCCTTACCGAACATGATGCGGGAGAGGAGTGGAAGGAAGATCATATTATTACCTACCTCCGCAAAAGAGGTGCATCAACATTCCTCATCGCTTTGGTTTCACTTGGGTTTACGGATCTTGTATTTGCTCTTGATTCAATTCCTGCCATCTTTGGAATCACCCGCGATCCCTATATTGTTGTGTGTGCCAATATCTTTGCTCTCATGGGGCTACGCCAGTTGTACTTTTTGTTACAAGGACTTTTGCAGAGACTTGTATATCTCTCCAAAGGTCTCTCATTTATCCTTGCATTTATCGGGTTTAAGATGTTCATAGAGGCATTCCACGGAGTAGGTATTCATGAAATTGCAGGTGTGAAACTCCCAATTGTGCCGATTGAAATCAGTCTACTCATAATCGTATTGGCTCTTGTTATTACCGCGGTCGCAAGTTTAACTGCTACCCGTAAAGATGGAACCGAGATTATTTAAACTACGTTTTTTCGCTTTCGTAACGTATCTCGATCGTAATCCTTTGTGCGTTCATGAATTTTTCGTATCTGTAGCGCAAATGCCTTTATCGCGCTATCAAAGGCGGCAAGATCATTGAACTCAGTTGCCTCTGATTTAATAAGTGGTCCCGCACCATGTGAGGTCAAAATTAAGCGGTGCGCGTTTTTCCCTTGGCGAGGGTTGGCTTCATGAAGAACTTCAACCTCAACGCGTTCAATTATTATATTGAAACGCTCCATGGAGTTAAGTTTTTCTTCGACAATTGCTCTGAAGTCTTCTGCTAGATCTGCATTACGAGTATGAATATGAATCTTCATACTTAGAAGGGTAGTACGAAAACCACTACTGTCGCTATAGCGGCCAGGAGTAAAGATTTTCCGAGGATCTTGAGCGCAGTGGCTCTATCTGCAGCTCTATCGAGTGGGTCGCTGACCCGAGAGATATCGCCGAGCTTGCCGAGATTGAATGTGCCTGCAAAGCCATAGGCTAAACAAAACTTACTGCGCGACTGCACATAACCAACTGATGCGACCATGAGCGGAAGAAAAATCGCCAAGCGAGCTCGAGGTTCAGCACCAAGAGAGATTAAACCGGCTAAAGAGATCAGCGAGAAAAATAATCCAACCAATCCAACCAACTGCCGCTTGCGCACTTCGCTCTTACCAAGGTTGCATGTACCCGGGATATATGTTGCATCAGACGTCTTCATACTCATCTTCATCGATCCACGCATTGGCGCTCGTATCCTCTTGATGTTCTATCCATGATAGAAAAGATCCAACGGCGCGAAAGGCCAATAGCCCCACAGTAACTGCGGCAAATAGACGGCGAATCACTTTGATCATGTGCTAAAAATACTCGCTATTGCTCGAAATTTCTCTAGATAGAAGCTAGGGCCAGATTGATGTCGTTCCAAAGATCGTCAACGTGCTCACAGCCAACCGATAGTCGAATGAGCTGCTCGGGCACTGAAGCGCTCTCCATCGGCCAACGTCGGCGGCGCTCCCATAGTGATTCAACTCCTCCAAGACTAGTTGCATGGGCAATCAACTTTGAGGATTCACACACTTTTTGTGTCTGCTCGGCCGTGCCATCTACCTCAAAGGAGATGATCGCCCCAAAGCCGGGATAGCGCACGCGAGTAATCTTTGGATGAGAGCCAAGTTTTGTAACAAGGGCTTGAGCGTTCTCTTGAGACTTATTAAATCGCAAAGGAAATGTGCGTAGACCACGAAGTGCGAGCCAGCTCTCAAATGGCCCTGGAATAGAGCCGTTAAAGCTCCGTGAATCATGAAGTCGTTTGAGAAGAGCAGAGTCATTTGTAGATAGTGATCCCATGAGTACATCGCTGTGGCCTGAGAGAAACTTAGTTACAGAGTGCATAACAATATCTGCGCCCATAGACAATGGTGTCTGCACAAGTGGTGTTGCAAAAGTGTTGTCGACTCCTACTCCAATTCCAAGTTTCTTGGCTGCGGCAATTAACGTTGTTAAATCTGCGACGTCTAAACCTGGATTAGTGGGGGATTCGAGCCACACTAAGGCCGCGCCTTTCATCGCATCGATGACTGACTGTGTATCGAGCACATCAACAAAGCGAACCTCTAAACGTCCACTCTCATGAAAAGAGTTCAGTAAAACCATCACTCCGCTATACCCCTGATTAGATGCAACAACGGGTGCACCTACTGGCAGAATTGAAAAGACTGCGCTAATCGCCGCCATTCCAGATGAGAAAACTAAAGTTGATCCACCTTCAAGTGCCCCGATAGCCTCTTCGAGTGCACTCCATGTTTGATTCCCATATCGTCCATAACCAATCTCTCCACCTGCATGAAAGGTCGAAGTTAAAACTACTGGCGGATTAAGCGCACCATCGGGTGTCAGGCTAGGTCGACCTGCTGTGATGGCCGTTGTTTCAGGGTGTTGGTTCATGCACTAAGCCTAATACTGTGAAAGCACAGCCATAGCCGCGTTATGTCCGGGTACTCCACTGACTCCGCCGCCACGAATAGCGCCTGCACCACAGATGAAGATGCGGGGATCATCGGTTTCCACGCCCCAACTTGGAGCAGAACCATCTTCACGAAATGGAAAGTGTAGATCGCAGTGGAAGATATTGCCACGGGGTAGGCCAATTTCTTCTTCGATATCCAAGGGAGTTTTCACTTCAATTCCAGCGATTAAATCTTCGATAGGTTCGGCTAAATATTGATTGAATGATGCAAACGCTGATCCCAGGGCGGCCTCGCGCGCCGAACCATTATCGGCATCAAAGAGAGTGGCCGGAGTGTGCAGGCCAAAGAGAGTCAAAGTTTGATACCCCAACTCTGCAAGCTCAGGGCTCAGGATTGAGGGATCACTCAATGTGTGGCAATACATTTCAATCGGCAAGAGCGCGGGCATATGACCGCTCTGTGCAGCGCTAAAAACTCCTTCACACTGTGAAAAACTCTCATTGGCATGGAATGTTCCGGCAAAGGCTAAACGTGGATCCATACCGGATTTAAGTTGCGGTAAGCGCTTTAATAACATATTAATCTTCATCTGTGAGCCATCAAGGTATTTAAGTGTGTCCAAGCCTCTTAAAGCTGCCAAAGTTTGCGGCGCCGCATTTGATAAGAGATACGGGGCACGTAACTGCCGACCGCTTTGGGTTGTAATCCTCACTCCCTCACTATCACTTTCAACTTTAACCACACGCTGGTTAACTTCGATTTCAACTCCAGCCTCTCGTGCTACCCGCTCAAGCTCGCTGACAAGTGCACCCATGCCGCCCTTTGGAACTTTCCACTCCCCCGTGCCATTGCCCATAAGGTGATAGAGAAAACAGATATTTGATTGAAGCTCGAATGCTGAAGCAAAAGTTCCGATAAGCGCGTCGGTTAATACAACGCCCTGTACTAAATTATCAGAAAAGCGCTCCGTGATTATTTCACCAATTGGTTTTTCTATCATATAATCCCAGACATCTGGCAATGCGATTAACTCTCGCAACTCACTCCGTGTCATCAAAGGCTTAAGCAGCGTGGGTGCAATGCGCTCTGCGAATTCAGCTATCTCTCCATAAAATCTCTGCCAGGCCTGGCTTTCATGGCCAGTTGGATCTAGAAGATTAAATGACTCTTGAGTTGTTGCATCCCACACTCGAGAAACTAAAAGCCCTTCATGCTTACCCTCGCGCTCATATGGTGTGTAACTTGAAATAGTACGAGAGATACATTCAAAGCTAAGTCCTAAATCCTTAACTATTGAATCGGGTAATAGAGAGACAAGGTAGGAGTAGCGTGAAATCCGAGCATCAAAGCCCTCAAAGGCGCGAACACTTGTCGTGGCTCCCCCGATTTGCGGGTTAGCCTCCATAATTCGAACTTTTTTGCCCGCACGGGCCAGATAGGCCGCGGCAACTAAACCATTATGACCAGCGCCAACAATGATGACATCGCAGTCGTTAGTGCTCATTACAGTGTGCGAACTATGCGATCAATTGCCTCAGTAAGAATCTCTGGACTTGTAGCAAAGTTAAGTCGCACATACTGCGAACACTGCGCCCCGTATGAGTGCCCTGGATTAAAGGCCACACGCCCCTTTTCTAAGAGAGTATGCGTTGGGTTCTCGCCGAGATTGAGGCTTTCAAGATCGAGCCAGGCTAGATAACTATTGTGGGGAATATGGTATTTAACGCTTGGTAATTTAGCTGTGAGTAAATCGCGGATCAGAAAGCGGTTGTGATCAAGCTGCTTCATAACTGAATCGAGCCAGACACCTCCTTCGGCAAATGCAGCTGCCGATGCGAAGGCACCCAGAATCGATGCTCTGAAGTGAACAGCCCTAGGCATCTCATCTAACTTTGTTTTTATGGCATCGTTGTGTGAAATAATGATCGCGCATTTTAATCCTGCAATATTCCAACCCTTAGAGGCCGCTGTAATCGTGATACCGACTTCGCGGGCACTGTCACTAATTGTTAGGAATGGAATAAAGCTTTTTTCTGCAAATGTTAGAGGGGCATGAATCTCATCGCTAATTACTAATACTCCGTATTTCTTGGCCATCTCGGCGATACGGGTAAGCTCATCTTTTGAAAAGACTCGGCCCAATGGATTATGCGGAGAGCACATAAGGTGAACTTTTAAACCAGCGGCATAGGCCTTTTCGACCTCATCTAAATCTAACTGCCAGGGATTATCGCTCTCACTCTGTGGGCCTGTGCGAGTGAAAGGAACATCAACTTTTGTAAGGTGTGTTTCATCAATCCAATTATAAAAGTTTTGATAAACAGGTGAGTTAATTAAAATCGTGTCACCAGGTTTTGTGAAAACACGTAGAACCTCTACAACTCCTACTCCAACATCGGCTGCAATACCCACCTGTGAGGTATCAACGCTCCAGCTCCAACGCTCTGCTGCAAATTTAGCAAATCCCGCGGCAAGCTCGGGCACCGATCCTAAGTAGCCGAGATCAGATTGCGCGACCATTTCAGCCAGCACTGTGCGAATTGAATCGGCGACTGGAAAATCCATCTCTGCAACGGGAAGTGGCAGAACATCACGATCAAAGCCACGCCACTTTTCTGAGTGGTGTGTAAGAAGTTTGGCTAAAGAAGGCGCCTGTACGTTGGTGTCAGTCATCGCAGAAGGTTACCCTGCAGATCTTGATAACAGAAGCCGTTTAAACCTCTTCTAACGCCAATCTCCGCGTGGTATTTCGAACGACTAAGGTTGTAGGCAGAACTAATGAGGGTGCACTGATATCGGGCTTTCGCAGACGCTCCATGATCGCCCAGGCCGCCATTTCCCCCATGAGTTCCACAGGTTGTTCGATAGTTGTTAACTCTGAAAACTCAGCCATCTCATGGCCATCAAAGCCAACGATTGAAATATCTTCAGGGCATTTTAATCCATGCCGACGCATGGCCTGCAGAGCACCCATCGCCATCTCATCGGATTCGCAGAATATTGCAGTGGGTCTATTGGGGCGTGCTAATAAATCATCCATCGCACGTGATGCCGTATGCATGGTGAAATCCCCATGCACTTCGCGCGAGGGTAACCACTCCAAATGATTTTCAGCAAGGACTTGCATAAATCCCTTGCGCCGATCTTGGGGAACACTGAAGTTAAAGGGATCATCTGGGCGGCCAGACATAAGCCCGATTTTCTTATGTCCTTGATTGACTAGGTGTTGCGTAGCTGTTCGGGCAGCGGCTACATCATCGATTTTTACGCTGGCACATTGGGGATGGTCCATACCCACTAGGGCAATTGGAATTTCAAGACCTAATATCGAATCAAACTCTTCCGCCGTTGGCGGTAGAGAGATAACGATGAGAGCATCAACGCGACCCTTCAATAATTGGTGCTGAAATAAACGCTCACGCCCCTTCATCGCACTGAAGTTATAAAGAAGTAGATCTAGGCCGGCCTCGCGCAGTGCCTGTTCGGCTCCACTGATTACTTGTGAGAAATACCAGCGTGAAATATATGGTGCAACAACCCCCACGCTATTTGTGCGCCCCGCCGGTGAATCGGCACGCATTAATGGATACTCCAGTTTTTCCGCCGCTTCAATTATTTTGGCCCTTGTAATCTCATTGACGTGTTGGAGTCCACGCAGCGCCCGTGAAACAGTTGCAGTCGACACTCCCGCTAGATCGGCAACCTCTTTGATTCCAGCCACTGTTACTCCCATTTCATAGTTATCTCTGCAAAAACCTGCAATTTTTGCTGCAAGGGATGTAAAACTACGGTAGTTCGAGGGTAATTGGCAATCCCTTGCAGCATTCCACGATAAATTCGCGCCATGAGCCAGCAGATAGAGACCCAGATAGATGTAACCCTGACCGAGCGCAACCGCATCAGCGCCTTTTTTCGCATCATTGTGGTCGTGCCTATGGCACTCTTCGTCGCCTCCTTTGCCCCAACGGATCTGAGTACATCTAACTCAAACTACTTATCCGTTGGTTTCTTTATCTTGCCGACGGCGCTTGCAATTGTTGTGCGCCAGATTTACCCGACGTATCTACTCGCATTTAATGAAGCACTCCTCTCGCTTCAAACTCGCGTCGATGTATATCTCTTACTTCTTACCGATGAATATCCATCGATTGAAGAGAACGATGTTGTAAGCGTTGCATTCCCAGAAGTCGATGCAAAGGCCCTCAACCGTTGGCTGCCACTTATTAAATGGTTTCTCGCAATTCCACTGTATGCGGTCGGCGCTTTTTACATAGTTTACTTATTTCTCTTAACGATCGCTGGCTGGTTTAGCGTGCTCTTTACCGGTAACTATCCAGAGAGATGTGCAGAGGGCGTAGTTGGAACAATTGCCTACTGGAACCGAGTGGTTGGCTACGCATTTCTGATGGTCACTGATGAGTATCCATCTTTTTCACTCTAACTAATGGCAATCCACTCTGCTCAAAAAATGCGACGCATCGTCGCTGAGGTTGGAGAGATAGATCGCACATTTGCTCCGCTAATCCAACGCCGTCCTTTATGCACAATAGGCCGAAGCGCACCAAAGGAGACACATTTTGAATCCTTAGTCGGCTCTGTTATTTCACAACAGTTGGCAACAAAGGCCGCTGAGACGATTTATGGACGACTCGTTGGACTCTGCGCTGGAAACATCAACGCCAAGAAAATAATCACATTAGATGAGGTTGCCTTGCGTGAAATCGGAGTTTCTGGAGCAAAACTCCGCACAATCAAAGGTTTGGCTACTGCAGTGATAGAGAAAACAATTCCCATAGATCGTATTGACGAGATTCATGATGACAAAGAGATTTTCGAAGCGTTAACTTCGCTCTGGGGAATCGGAAGATGGACCGTTGAAATGTTTATGATGTTTCAATTAGGACGCCTCGATATCTGGCCTACAGGTGATTTAGCTGTTCGGCGCGGCTGGGATATTGTGCATAAAAATAAAGAAGAGATTTTGCCTAAAGAGTTAGATCGCAAAGGTGAGAAATTACATCCATATCGCAGTGTTGTAGCGTGGTACTGCTATCAAGGGCTTCATGAAAGCCGTGGGTTGGCTGACTAAATATCCTCAAGGATTAATGAGACAGAGTTAATGCACCAACGCTCATCGGTTGGGACGTCATAGCCCTCACCCTTAAAGACATGACCTAGGTGCGAGCCACATGCAGCGCAACGCACTTCTGTGCGCACTCGTGGAAAAAGTGAACGATCTTCGATTAATTCAACTGCATCATCGGCAGTGGGGGCGAAAAAAGAAGGCCATCCGCAGCCTGAGTGAAACTTAGTCTCACTCTTAAAAAGCACGGCAGTACATGCCTTGCATTTATAGATTCCGACTTTGTCAGTGTCAGTGTACTCACCTGTGAATGGGCGCTCTGTGGCAGCGTTTCGCAATACATCGTAAGAGAGTGGATCTAAGGCTTCTGCTAACTCGCTCTCGTTAATTTTTACTGGATACTTATTCTCATTCATGCCGATACACCGGCAGTTGGATAGGCAACTCCAGTGCTGGAATGACAGTCATAACCATTGGGGTTTTTCACTAAATATTTTTGGTGGTACTCCTCGGCCGGGTAGTACGTAACGCCATCTGCGCTAATAATTTCAGTAGCAATCTGATCTAAGCCCTCGGCAGTGAGCACGCCTTGATAGGCATCGCGCGATGCAACAGCGTTAACATACTGCGCAGGAGTTGTTGTATAAATAGCGCTGCGATACTGAGTTCCAATATCACCACCCTGTCGATTCAGTGAGGTTGGATCATGCATCGTCCAAAACTCTTCCAGTAAAGACTGATAAGAAATCTTTGACTCATCAAATCCGACTTTGACCATCTCGGCATGGCCCGTAGAACCAGTGCACACGCTTTCATATGTAGGATTCTGTGCACTGCCACCCATGTAACCCACAGATGTTTCAACTACTCCTGGCATCTGCCAAAAACGGCGCTCGGCGCCCCAAAAACAGCCCGTTGCAAAGTAGGCGATTGAACTCATAGGCGTGATTCTTACATTTTCGCAGCTAATGCGCACCCGCTGATAACCTTGCGCGCGTAAACCCTTAGAGCCCCCGTAGCTCAGGGGATAGAGCACCGCCCTCCGGAGGCGGGTGCACAGGTTCGATTCCTGTCGGGGGCACACGCGAGATACATCACTGTAAAAAATGCCAATCTCTTCCGCTACATCCTTGTTATTATCATGAGAAGGCGAGAGAATTGTCACCTTGCGCAGGCACATGTATGCGTACTCACAATGAAGGTAGATGTAATCAGCTCTCGCCACAACGGGGCTAGAGGAGGCACGCACATGGATTGGCGACATCAATCGGCCTGCCGCGATGAAGATCCCGAGCTATTTTTCCCAGTCGGAAACACTGGACCTGCAATAAGCCAGATCGAAGAGGCTAAAAAAGTCTGTAACCGCTGCATCGTTAAAGAGCCCTGCCTTGCATGGGCCCTTGAGAGCGGACAAGATGCCGGCGTCTGGGGCGGACTATCAGAGGATGAGCGCCGTGCCCTCAAACGCCGTGCCGCCCGCAACCGCGCACGGTTACAGGAGCAGCAAAGCTCTTTTTAATTACACTGTAAATCGCTACAAGGGGAAACGAAGAGTTGCAGTTGTTCCTAAATCTGTAGAGCTTAATGTCAATGTACCCTTTAACTCATTCTCTGTCAGTGTGCGCACAATCTGTAAACCTAAGTTAGATGAGGTCGCTACATCAAAGGCATCGGGTAGGCCAATTCCATCGTCGATAATTCTAACAACACACTCGTTGCTATAGCGGGCGAGTTTGATGGAGAGCGTTGAACCTTGCTCTGCTAGCCCATGCTCAAGAGCGTTATGCATTAACTCAGTTACGACTAAAGACAGAGGCGTTGCTAAACGCGATTCTAACGAACCTAGTTCGCCTTCACGCACAATTGTAATTTTTCCCATACGCGGACTCAGCTCTAGCGCATGAGTAATCAAACTGGTTAATACGGTATCAAAGGCGACGTCATTATCACTGCTGCCAGATAAAGTCTCATGCACAAGGGCGATTGATGCGATTCTTCGTACCGCTTCATTGAGAGCCGAAGCCGCACCTGGATCTTCAATTCGCCTAGCCTGTAAACGCAAAAGTGCCGACACTGTCTGCAAATTATTTTTAACCCGGTGATGAATCTCGCGAATTGTTGTGTCTTTAGTGACGAGTTCGCGATCACGACGACGCAGCTCTGTTACGTTTTGCAGAAGAACAATTGCACCGATACGATCTTCGCCGCCCAGTAGTGGAAGCACAAGTAAATCGATCGTTGCACCTTGATTATCAATCTCTACCCTGCGCAAAACCCTTCCATTTAAACGTGTACCTATTCCCTCTTCATGCGCATCGCCTGAGTTTTTCACAACGGCCTCGGCAACTTCTCCCAATTTTTGATTTGTAATCTCACTCTTCCAGCCCATACGACTAAAGGCCGATCGGGCGTTTGGGCTTGCAAAAGAGATAACACCATTGACATCGAGTCGAATTAATCCATCACCAACGCGTGGTACCGGCTCGAAGAGTGAGCCTGTATTGTGATATGGAAATGAGCCCTCAGAGACCATGCGATACAGAGCGTGAGCAATTTCGCGATAGTTAAGCTCTAGTGAGCTTGGTGAGCGCATTAAATCTGAGTTTCGGTGGCGGGATATTACAGCGATAACCTGTCCCTGAAAAAAGACTGGAATGGTCTCCTCTTTTATCATGAGTTCGCCGAACTTTTCAGGCTCAGCGTTTCTAATAATCTCTCCACTCGACAGTGCCTCATCGATATGGCTGCGACTACCCCACATTACCTCCTTACCGATGACATCTTCGGTAAAGACCGTCGCCGCCGTTGTTGGTCGAATATGCGCAACTGCAACATGGCCCGTAGGCCAGAGCTTTATATCTTTTCTGATTGGAACCCAGAGAATTAAATCGGCAAATGAGAGATCTGAGAGTAGCTGCCAATCGGCGATTAATTCGCGCAGGCGGTGAGCTTGATCGATGGTGACAGAGCTGCGCCCATGAATCAATCTTTCAAACTCTGGCATCGCTATCTCCACTTATCTAACTCTTGTTCAATCTCCTGTGTTGCAAACCAGATGAGTTCGTCATCACCGTGGTGGGCCAGTAGCGCGCATTGAACTTGGTTCCAGGTGATTGGGGCAGTCAATGTGAGTGAACCCTCATAGTTTTCCCCGCATTGAGAGCTTTCTAGTTCGATAGCTAAAACTAAGCCTGGTGCAGCTTGTGAGCCCCGTAGTTCAAGGGCTGATTCACCTGCTAGTACCGATAAGAGGTACTCAACCTCTTCCTGATCACAATCTAGGTTTTCATTTATAAATGCTGGTGTTGGTGCAAAAACCTGATCGGCATCAAAGCTCTGGCTCGCAAGGAATCCAGAGAGATCACTATGGCTGATGGGAAGGTAAGCACGCATGTGCCAATGGTATTAGAAGTTAACGAACTATCTCACTGGCTATTGTGGCCATTGACTTGCGCAGGCTAGAGCGCTCATTGACCTCGATGAGAGTTGATTTTTGCGCCTCTGCAGCCATGGTCGCGCGTGCATCACGTGCAATAACTCGAACATTAAGAGGGCGCAGTGGAGTTGTAATTGCAAGGAACCTAGCTTCTTCATCTGATCCCTTGCGGCCTTGAGAGCGCATATTGAGAGTAAAACTCAACGCACTTCGAATAGAGGTTTTTTCGATCAATGAACTTACCTGCTCTAAGCGGTGTAGACCTAAAACATCTGGACGGGCAACGACCATCAACTCATCACCTTGATCGCACGACCATGTTGTCATCGTAGATGTCCATCGCCGATCAGTGAGTCGATTAGATAACCCTGAGATCGAGCCAAGATCGATAATGAGGTGATCAAATGATTGTGTTGCCTGCTCCATGAATGCATCAACTGATGTCGCCTGTTCCTGTGAGATTTCAGCAATTGATAGCGAAGGTGCAATAGAGCGCCAACCCACTTCGCTATGTACATTTCGTACGGCGAGTAAGGCGGCGATAGAGGGCGCACGAAAGTTTGCATCGATCAAAAGTGTTGCCTTTTCAAAAAGACTGAGCTCCATTGCGATGTTGATGGCTAAAGTGGTGCAGCCGGTACTGCTACCTGCAGAACCAACTGCAAGTACATGAGCTCTGCGTCCTTGGCGTGAGATTTGAGTGCTCTGTCTCAACATAGGCGCACGTACAAAGCCGCGGACCAAGCTAATGAGATCGGTTGCAGTAGTTGGCACACGATGCAACTCACCTAATACATTATCCTGTGCAGGCTCATCAGAAAAGCCAATGAGTTGTTTGACTTTCGCAGAGATTAAATGTAAACGCTCACCTGTAATTCCAGATAAGTCTGGAGCGAAAATTAAAATAGCCCCACGTGCACTCTCGGGACTGCTCTTAATATAACTTTCGAGTGATTCAATATCGATTGCGCGAAAGATGACACTCCACCCCTGCGCAAAGAGTGTGCCTGCGACAAAGCCCTCGGTCTGGGCGTTAGTAATTGCAGTAATTACCGTTGGAAGCTCAACATCAGACATGTGAACGGACCACCACCAAACGACCATGAGTTGTTGCAGTGAGAAGTCGCAGGACCTGTGTCTCTTCAACTGCGATAGTCAACGCCGCATCGGTACCAAAGTTCTTGCTCTTCTGATCAAAGCTAAGCAGCCTCACTCCCCCTAAGATTAAAACGGGATTAACGGCTAACTCTCCATTTTGGCTATCAATCACCCAGTAGATATCAACGCCATCGCCAGCTGTAATGCCTGCAGCGACATCAACTGCGCGGATACTTATAGGCACAGCACTTGCCGCTACGAGATTGCTACTCGAACTCACGCTCTGGCTGCTCATAATCTGCCCAGGAGTTACTGTGTTCATCACAATAAGACCAAGGGGATTATCACTCTTTGCTAAATACAGCGAAGCACTTGAATCTAAATCAAATCGTCGTAGAACAATGTCTCCAGTAACAATCTGATGTCCCTGTGACATTTCAACGGCTGCGACCCAGAAATCACTACCTCGGTGAGAAAAAACTGCCAGAAAAAAGGCAGATAGAAATGAGGCGATAATCAATGTGATCGCAAGTGGTGTGCGAGAGCGTGAAGAAGGCTTGTTATATGACATAGCGCGAACTCAAGGGCACTATCGACAAAGAGTTTGGGTTTTATCCACAATCAACCATATGGATGAGGCAATCTCACCGCTTTGGGTCAGGAGAGCCGTTCTAGCAGCGGCCAATCTATCCACATGACTACTAATCCGATCTATGACGAGCTCCCTACATTTAATCGAATCACTCTCACCGTGATTTCAAGTGATAAGAATGAGGATTGGCTCCATCCAGTGCTTGAAATCTTTCGTCCAAAGCCCGAGATACAACTTCTAAAAAAAAGCAGCCTTTATCGCCTCCCAAGCCTTTTTGATGATGAGTTTGATCCTGACTTTGCACCTGAGCCAACATCGGCCCAAGATTTACCAGAGCTACATGAGTGGTGTACACACTTTGCACAAAACGTTCTAGAGGTCTTTGCTGGGCGCCGTCAACCAACACAGTTAATAAAACAGTTTCATCATCGCATCTTTAGCGAACTTATTAAGAAATCCGGAAGTGAAAGAGAGGTTGGCAAGATTAGAAAACTGCATCTGAGTGAGCCACTCGATGGAATCTGCGAGACAACTGTCACGGTTCGATTTGGAGATCGCTTACGCGCTCTGACCTTTAGATTCGAGGGTGTAGATAATCGCTGGCTGTGTACTGCCTTATCGCTGCTTTAAGTTGCCCCGTGACAACGCTTATATTTTTTACCTGAGCCACATGGACATGGCGCATTGCGCGAGACTTCACCCGTTCTCTTCACACCTGACTCATCCGATGCCGTGTACTGCAAACCAGTTGCTGGAAGTGGCTTTGCCTCAAGCCCAGCTCCTGATACTTCGTTGTTTGAACTCTCAACAGTTATCTCGATATTAAATAAGAAGCCTGCAATCTCCTCTTTAATAGCATCCATCATCGCTGAGAAGAGCTCGTAGCCCTCACGCTGATATTCAACGAGTGGATCGCGCTGAGCCATGGCACGCAGACCAATACCCTCTTGCAGGTAATCCATCTCATATAAGTGCTCACGCCATTTTCGATCTAGTACCGATAGCAAAACCTTGCGCTCAAGTTCGCGCATAACTTCGGTTCCTAAACTCTCTTCGCGTGCTGCATAGGCTTTTTCACAGTCTTCGATAATTCCGGCGGTAATGAAATCTGCATCGAGTGCGCTGCGTGAGCCAGCTGATGCTATGAGATCCTCAACACTAAATGAGATTGGATAGATGCTCTTCACGGCATTCCAGAGAGTATCTACATCCCAATCTTCAGCATATCCCTGTGACGTTGCGATACTGACATAGGCAGTTAGGGTTTCACGGACAAAATCGGCGACTTGATCCTTAATATCTTCACCCTCAAGCACCATGCGGCGCTCACCATAGATAACTTGGCGCTGACGATTCATGACATCGTCATACTTCAAAACATTTTTACGCATCTCAAAGTTCTGCGCCTCAACCTGAGTCTGTGCAGAGCGAATTGCGTTGCTCACCATCTTGGATTCAATCGGTGCATCCTCTGGAATTCCGGCAGCTGTTAAGAAGCGCTCGACCATTCCTGAGTTAAATCGGCGCATGAGTTCGTCCTGCAGCGAGAGATAGAAACGTGATTCACCGGGATCGCCCTGTCGACCTGAACGACCACGCAGCTGGTTATCGATACGTCGGGATTCGTGGCGCTCAGTACCTAATACGTACAGACCTCCGAGTGCAATGACTTCTTCATGTCCCTTAGCAACGGCCGCCTTCTGTCGTGCAATCTCATCTGGCCAGGCCGCTTCATATGCTTCGGCGTTATCGACCGGTGAAATTCCACGGCGTTGAAGTTCGAAGTCGGCCATGAACTCTGGGTTTCCACCGAGCATGATGTCGGTACCGCGACCTGCCATATTTGTTGCAACAGTGACTGCACCCAACACTCCGGCGCGCGCGATGATTGCAGCTTCGCGTTCGTGCTGCTTGGCGTTGAGAACCTCGTGAGGCACGCCTGATTTACGTAAAAATGCCGAGAGTTCTTCCGACTTTTCAACACTAACGGTGCCGACTAATACAGGTTGTCCTTTGCGATGCTTTTCGGCGATATCTGCAGTAACAGCTACAAATTTTCCAGCCTCTGATTTATAGACTAGGTCGGCTTGATCGATACGAATCATTTCACGGTTGGTAGGAATCGGAACAACACCAAGTTTATAGATCTGATAAAACTCTGAAGCCTCAGTCATAGCAGTACCAGTCATGCCTGATAACTTGCCGTACAGACGGAAATAGTTCTGCAAAGTAATGGTTGCCAGCGTCTGGTTTTCATCTTTAATCTCGATGCGCTCTTTAGCTTCAAGTGCCTGATGTAGACCCTCGCTATAGCGTCGGCCGGCTAACATTCGGCCCGTATGCTCGTCAACGATTAAAAGTTCGCCATTCATGACCACATAATCCTTGTCGCGCTTAAAGAGCTCTTTAGCGCGTACTGCATTGTTAAGATAACCGATCATGGGTGTATTTGCCGCCTCATAGAGGTTACCGATCTTTAACAACTCTTCTACTTTAGTTACACCTTCTTCTAAAATTCCAACAGTTTTTTTCTTTTCATCGACTTCGTAGTGCACATAGCGCTGCAACTTTCCAACGTGATTTGCGAATTCGACGTACCACTTAGTTGCCTTATCAGCAGGTCCACTGATAATTAAAGGTGTACGGGCCTCGTCGATTAAAATTGAGTCGACCTCATCGACAACTGCAAAGAAGTGATCACGCTGTACGCACTCTTCGAGTGACCAAGCCATATTGTCACGTAGATAATCAAAACCAAACTCATTATTCGTTCCATATGTAATATCAGCTAAATAAGCCTCTCGTCTTTCGGCAGGTGTCATGTTGGCAAGAATTACTCCAACTTTTAAACCTAAGAAACGATGGATACGTCCCATCCATTCGCTATCGCGCTCTGCTAAATAATCATTAGTTGTAACAACGTGCACGCCGCGTCCTGCTAAAGCATTAAGATACGAAGGTAGAGTTGCTACCAGTGTCTTACCTTCACCGGTACGCATTTCAGCGATATTGCCACGGTGAAGGGCGGCACCACCCATTAATTGAACGTCATAGTGGCGCTGGCCCAGGGTTCGCTGGGCCGCTTCGCGGACAACGGCAAAGGCCTCGGGCAACAGCTCATCTAGGCTTGCGCCATCTGAAATCCGCTTCTGAAAGAGCGCTGTCTGTGCACGCAGATCGGCATCAGAGAGTGCGCTTATGCGCTCCTCATGTCCATTGACAACGGCAACGACCTTGCTGAGTTCGCGTAAGAGGCGTCCTTCACCTGCACGCAAAATCCTGTCAAAAAACGCTGGCATCGCTGGAACCTCTCGCACTTCATGGCTGAATCAACGCCCCTATCGTAGAGGTTGGGCCACACAAGCGGTAACCGCGGCAAGGGGGCGAAAACCCTGGTTCGTAAGGGCTCTAGCCGCCTCGCTCAAGGTGGCACCGGTCGTGACTACGTCATCGATGAGTATGAGATCCCCACGGGGATATGCACCTGTCTTGAGAGCAAATGCGCCCTGCATATTGCGAGCACGTGCAGAGGCGTGTAAGCCACTCTGGTCACGAACTTTTCGCACGAGCTCGAGCGAATCAGATACTGGGTGGCCCGTGCGCAGCGAAATACTGCTAACGATATCTACAATAAAACTGCGACCACGTCGACGACGAGCAGTTGCTGAGGATGGAATAGGGACTAATCGAATATTGTGTTTATCGAAATTGCCTTGCAATAAAACATGCACGATTGCATCGATGATGAGTGTATCGGCACCTTTTAAGCCATTCTCTTTTGCAGCCAGAACAATCTTGCTAGCAGTTGCCGAATACAGTACTGCTGAATGAACCCGTAACTGGGAAATATGTGTCGAATAATTTTGAGGATGCCATTCGAGTCGACATGAAGAACAGATTGATAAGCCAATTTCATAGCAACCGAAGCACCGGGTAGGAAAGAGAAGTTGACTTAAGGCTTCAAGTGCAGGCATTGAACAAGGTTATTAGCCAGGAAAAAAACTCAAATCTACCTGTGGAAACTATTCATGAAAATCATCGGGCTGCAGTTTTATCAAACGTGCTGTGACTTGTGCCCAAGCCTGTCGCGGAAGTGTCAGTACAAAGTGCGCACCTTTACCGGGTCTGCCCCAAGCTTCGAGCTCGCCGTTATGCAAACGTGCATCCTCGAGTGCAATGGAGAGCCCTAGGCCCGTACCTCCGCGCGTACGTGCGCGTGAAGGATCGGCGCGCCAGAATCGGTCAAAGACTCTCGTCAATGTTGCTTCATCTAGTCCAGTACCATGGTCGCGGACTCCTATCGCTACGTCATCATCGCTTGCAATAATCGAAACTGCTATAGGTTTTTCCTCGGCGTGATCGATTGCATTGGAAAATAAGTTACGCAAAATACGCTCAACTCGCCGTATATCGGCCTTGATTATGATGGTTTCTTCAAGTGCATATATTCGCAGTTCCGTAGAACGCTCTTTGGCTACAAGAGCTAAATCGTTGGCACAGCGATTGGTTAGTGCCACAAGATCGAAGTCAACGGCTTCAAGTACCGCAACCTCGGCATCGAAGCGGCTAATTTCAAGTAAATCTTCAAGTAGTCGTTCAAATCGATCGAGCTGAGCGACCATAAGCTCGGAGCTCCGCGCGAGCACGGGGTCAAAACCATCACGTGCAGAGTTAATTATCTCTGATGCCATACGCAGAGTTGTGAGCGGAGTTCGTAGTTCATGTGACACATCGGATACAAATCGCTGCTGAACACGCGAGAGGTTTTCAAGACGGGCAATCTGTTTTTCAAGAGACTCGGCCATCTCATTAAATGCATTACTTAAAGTCGATATTTCATCCTCAGAACGCACATTCATGCGTTCAGAGAAATTACCAGCGGTGAACTGAGTTGCAATTAGCGCTGCTTGACGAACAGGGCGGACAACCTGCCTGACAACAAGCCAGGTAATTAATCCAATCAGAATAATTAATAAGAGACCTGTTAGTAAGAGATAACTTTCTATGAGATTGAGAGTTGTATTTTGATTTACGAGTGAGTAAAGAATATACATTTCATACTGTCCAGCGTTAGGGATTTGTACTTTTTGACCTATTGCCAAACCTGCTATGCGGGAGCCATTGACGTAATCAATCGTGATGTAACTAAATGCAAAATCGCCACTTTTCCGGGTGTTCTTGCTTAAAAACTCTGGAATAGATTTGGGGTCTACTAAGTTTGATGTGATTTCATAATTAATTTTTTTAGAGTTTCCAGGACTTTTTAAAAATACAACTTCTCGCGCATTTTCATTTGTTGTCAACGATGTTGCGGAGGCGATTACGTCATCAATGACTTTTCTAATTACGGAATTTTTTTCACCTTGTACTAAAATAAATCGGTACTGAGCACTAAAGATTGTAGAGCGCGCTTCAACGATAGATGATTGAAGATTTACCTTTTTAATGCCTGCAGATAACTGCGAATTTAGCGCCGATCCGGCAACATAAATGACTCCCAAGCACAGTACTAGAGTTGAAATAATTACTTTAGGCGCTAGCGATTTACGAAAAACAAAGAAGAGGCGGTTCATGAGTTACGAACCTCCCATTACTCCAGCTTTATATCCAATTCCGCGCACAGTTACGACAATCTCTGGTCGCTCTGGATCGTGCTCAATCTTGGCACGCAACCTCTGCACGTGGACATTGACTAAGCGTGTATCGGTTGAGTGGCGATATCCCCACACTTCGCTGAGCAGTGCATCCCGAGTGAAAACCCGCCCAGGCTCTTTTGCAAGGGCTACCAATAAATCAAACTCAAGGCGCGTAAGGGCGATCTGTTTTCCCGCACGTTGAACTTGATGGGCCGTGACATCAATAGCTAAATCTCCGATAGTTAGCAGGCCTAAGATCTCGGTGTTTGTACGTCGCAGGCGGGTACGAATTCGGGCAACGAGTTCGGATGGATGTTTAAAGGGTTTAATCATGTAATCATCGGCTCCGGCTTCTAGGCCTCGCACTACATCGAACGAGTCACCTTTGGCGCTGAGCATAATTATTGGCACCATAGATTCGGCTCGAATTAATCGACAGACTTCGATCCCATCGAGTCCTGGCAACATAACATCGAGTAGAACTAAGTCCGGCGGATTATTGCGAAAAACATCGAGTGCTTCATCTCCGCGACTTACGAGGTCGACGTCGATTCCTGCCCCAGTTAAAACAATGCCGAGCATTTCAGATAGGTCTTGATCGTCATCGACGACCATAACCAAGGTCATTAGCTACCGTGCTCCCAAGAGTTCAAGTACATATCTTGAGCGGGTGTAAGGACATCGATATGTCCGCCCATGCTGATCAGCTTTAGGCTTGCAACTTCCTTATCGATATATGTTGGAACATCATGTACACCAGGCTTTAAGTTCTTGGCCTCTTTCACCAAGTACTCAGCTGTGAGTGCTTGATCTGAAAAAGACATATCCATAACAGATGCTGGGTGGCCTTCGGCAGCGCCCAAGTTCACTAAGCGGCCCTCTGCTAGAAGTAGCAAACGTCGGCCATCGGCCAGGACGTACTCATCTGTTTGATGGCGCATCTTTTCGTTCTTAGCCTTTGAGTTCTGCTCAAGCCATGCAACATCGATTTCAATGTCAAAGTGACCGGAGTTAGCCATGATTGCGCCATCCTTCATCACCTGGAAATGCTCTTCGCGAAGCACATCACGGTTACCGGTCACGGTAATAAAGACATCGCCTACCTTTGCTGCATCGACCATTGGCATAACACGGAAGCCTTGCATCATTGCATCGAGTGCCTTGGTTGGATCGATTTCAGTGATAATGACATCTGCGCCCATTCCCTTTGCGCGCTCTGCAACACCTTTGCCGCAATATCCAAAGCCAGCGACAACCACAATGCGCCCTGCAAGTAAAAAGTTAGTTGAACGAAAAACCGCATCGAGTGTTGATTGACCGGTACCGTAGCGATTATCAAACATGTGCTTTGTATCTGTGTCATTAACTGCAATCATCGGGAACTGTAGTGCGCCATCCTTAGCCATCTGATTGAGGCGGATAACACCCGTGGTCGTTTCCTCACAACCACCTGCGATATTTGGAATTAACTCTTTGCGTGTTGTGTGAAGTGTGTTAACGAGGTCGCAGCCATCGTCAAATACTTGGTGAGGTGCGATATCAAGGGCTGCATTGATGTGGGTGTAGTAGCCATCGCGATCAACGGCGTTACGTGCAAATACTGAGATTCCATATTCGTGGACAAGAGCTGCAGCGGTATCATCCTGGGTTGAGAGTGGATTTGAGGCACACAATGCGATCTCAGCGCCTCCCGCCTTTAGAACGCGCATGAGGTTTGCGGTCTCGGTTGTAACGTGCATACATGCAGCGATTCGAACACCGGCAAATGGCTGTGACTTTTCAAAACGCTCACGGATCTGGGCAAGAACTGGCATGTTGCGCTCTGCCCACTCGATGCGCTTTCGACCTTGAGATGCAAGGGATGCATCGGCGATGTCATGGCGTGGAAGAGTTGAAGTAACTGGTGAGTTCACGAAAAGCTCCTTTATGGATGAATGTGTAGGTGCATAGGTTACAGCCCCTTAGGCCAAAGCGAGTAATGAGAGAAGCTCGTCACGTAGCTTATTCATGGCCGCGGCCGTCTTGGCCTCAACGTTAAGGCGCAAGAGGGGCTCGGTGTTAGATGGCCGTAGATTAAACCACCATGTGTCGCCAATAACACTAAGACCATCGAGGTGATCGACCTCAACTGCCTTGCGCACCGCGAAGGCTTTCTCAAT
>CAXNDE010000003.1:0-29102 GCA_964201135.1 Candidatus Planktophila sp. | reverse complement strand
CTGTCATAACAGAAGATGGTCAGCGAATTGAATGCGATGCTGTGATTTTGAACCCTGATTTACCTGTTGCTTGGCGAGATCTTTTGGGTAAAACTCCGTTGTCTGTAAAGCGCCTGAACTACTCCCCTTCCTGCGTAACTATGTTGGTTGGATCAACAAAGAGATACGACTTTGCAGCTCATCACAACATTCACTTTGGTAAGTCATGGGATGGTGTATTTGATGAACTCATTAAGCAGAAGAAGTTAATGAGTGATCCAAGCGTGCTTGTAACTATTCCTTCACTTGATGATCCATCTTTGGCACCTGCTGGGAAAACTTCCTACTATGTGCTGTTTCCAACTCCTAATCTGAGTGCAGATATTGACTGGACCAAGCAAGCAAAGCCATATCGTGATCACATGGTTGAAACACTTGAACAACGCGGTTACACCGGTTTTGGCGATGGGATTGAAACTGAGGTTTTAACAACTCCTCTGGATTGGAAAAACCAAGGCATGGAGCAGGGTGCGCCATTTGCATGCGCCCATACTTTCTTCCAAACTGGTCCATTTAGGCCGCGCAACATGGCCGCCGGAATCGAAAATGTTGTCTTTGCAGGATCTGGAACCCAACCTGGTGTTGGTGTACCAATGGTGTTGATCTCAGGGCGGCTTGCAGCAGAGCGAATCGTTGGACCAGTTAAATAAATGGATGAACTGCAAGCATCTTATGCTGAGTGTAAAAGATTAAATGCTCTGCACGGTAAGACGTATTACTTAGCAACTCTGCTACTACCAAAATCTAAGCGCCCTTATGTACACGCGCTGTATGGCTTTGCCCGTTATGCCGATGAAATCGTCGATGATCTCGCCTCAACGCTTACGGTTGATGAAAAAGCTCAAGCTTTAAGTACGTGGGGGGAGAAAATTCTTAACGACTTAAAGGGTGGAACAAGTGATGATGCAGTGGGCCGCGCACTCATCGATACCGTTAATCGCTTTGATATTCCCCATGCTCACTTTAAAGCCTTTCTCGATTCTATGACTATGGATTTAACGGTTACGGAATACCAGACGTATGAGGATTTATTAGAGTATGTATACGGCTCGGCCGCTGTGATAGGCCTTGAAATGGTGCCGGTATTAGGTGTACTTGAAGAGGGTGCCTATGAGTGCGCCAAGAAGCTCGGGATTGCCTTTCAATTAGCTAACTTTATTCGCGATGTCGGCGAGGATTTAGATCGTGGACGTATCTACTTACCATTAACTGAGCTAGCCCAGTGTGGTGTGAGCCGCGAAATGTTAGAGGCGCGTGTACTGACTCCGCAGATTATCGAGGCTTTGAAGTTTCAGATCGCACGAGTACGCCAGCTGCAGGCCGAAGCTACTCCTGGAATTAAAATGTTAGAGCCTGCTAGTCGCCCATGTATTGAAGCGGCTAGCACGCTCTACTGCGGAATCGTCGATGAGGTTGAAAAGATTGGTTATGACATCTTTAATAAGCGTGCCAAGACATCTACTGCCCGACGTTTACGTGTTGCTAGCGCCGCTTTTCTAAAGCGCCTAGCCGTATCCAATTAGATAAGACACCAAGGACTAAGGCAAAGCCAAAGAGAAGATCTTCAATTGGCGCCGATGCGATACGAACTCCAGTGATAACTGCAGGGTCATACATCACAATATTTCGCGAGGTTAGCCACCAGTTTGTCAGTAACTGGAAGGCGAAAACGATTGCATAGGATGTCCAAAAGACTCTACGCCTTAAGAGGCCTGTCTCTGCGATAAACAGATCAAAGATGACTGCGCATACCACTGCAGCGATTGCTAGTTGGGTGTAGCTCACTTGTGTACCCGCCATTCTGGCTTTACTTTTCGGACCGCTTCAATTGTCATGATGGCCGCTATCGGTACAAAGATAAAGAACAGATACTCCTCAAGTGGAATACAGAACGGTCCAAAGATTCCTAGGATTTGAGTACTATCAAAAGACCAATGGCCACTACTAATGGCATAAGCATCCCAGGCGATAAATAGAAGTGCGATGGGGGCAATTGCCTTGACTAGCCGAAGGATCTGCTTGAGAACGGCAACTTTAAGAAAAATCTCTAACCAAAATGAGCCAATGATTGTGAAGAGAATCATCGCCATATAACCAAAGTTTTTCACGGCTTTACGCTACTCTATAAAACACGGGAGCTCACAAAGGCTGAGAGGGTCTGAAATTCAGATCGACCGTTTGACCCATCCGGTAATGCGGATGCGGAAAGGAATTAAATCATGTCAACAACTCTCTTTACTGCTTGGGGCTATGACGTATCGATTTTAGAATCAGTTGCGGCGGTAGTCTCATTTATCGGCGTCTGGCTCGGAACAACAGGTAAGCGCATAACATGGCCGTGGTGGGCGGCAAGTAGCGCTCTCTATATGATCTTTTTCTATCAGGCCGATCTCTTTGCAAGTGCGGCGCTACAGATCGTTTTTATCGTTGCCGCAGTATGGGGCTGGCGAGGTTGGGCACCCACTGGTGCAAAGCCTGGAGCCTTATCAAACCGAAATAGGGCGATATGGGCGATGGCGACAATAGTCTCTGTCTCACTTCTTACACCTGTGCTCTCTCACCTAGGTGCTGCAGCCACATGGTCTGATGCATTTTTACTCGTTGCAAGTTTGATTGCACAGATTCTCATGGTCTACGAAAAGATAGAGTCGTGGATTCTATGGCTCATAGTTGATATC
Source organism: Candidatus Planktophila sp. (assembly GCA_964201135.1). GTDB lineage: Bacteria > Actinomycetota > Actinomycetes > Nanopelagicales > Nanopelagicaceae > Planktophila. The sequence continues at coordinate 26,385 of CAXNDE010000003.1, read as the reverse complement.
GCAGGCACGATTCAATATGCAGTGCTTGGCTATTGGTTTACGGCGCTTCTCTACTTCGCCTTTACCGTAGTTGCAGTAGTCGGTTGGAAGCGCTGGAATGACACTTATAGCCATTGATGGGCCAGCCGGTGCCGGTAAAACAACTTTAGCTGCCAAGTTTTTTGGAGAGCTCTCGGTCGATAAATCAGTTGTCGTTATCCATATGGACGACTTATACAATGGCTGGGATAACGCGCTCAGCGATGCTCTCACATCTACCTTGGCTGAAATTCTTCAGGCCCATAAAACTGCGAGTGTGTTCACTCTTTCAATTTTTAATTGGAAAACAATGTCCTTTGATTCAACCCGCAGCTTTCAACCGAGTGAGATTGTGATAATTGAAGGAGTCGGTGCAGGGCAAAAAATAGTACGTGATGCCGGCGCTACCCTGTACTGGCTAGATATCGAGCCCGAAATAGGATTAGCTCGAGTCCTACAGCGCGATGGTTTCGAAATCGAAAGCCAGATGCGTCGATGGCAGATCACTCAAGATGCTCACTTTGCAGGTGATGCAACCCGTATGCATGCCGACCACATTATTACTTCACAGGCCTAATGGGCGCGCCCCGAGCCCTTCTTTAAGCTCGAATCCATAAAATTCACCACATGTCGGATCTATCAGGTGAGCTCATTGATAGCCGCTATCAATTAATCCGACAGGTCGCTAATGGTGGAATGGCTTCAATTTATGAAGCGATTGATACACGTTTAGATCGTAAAGTCGCAGTAAAAATAATGCATCCCCACTTGGCCCAAGATGATGCATTTGTGAGTCGATTTATACGCGAGGCAAAAGCTGCGGCAGCACTTTCGCATCCCAATATCGTCGCCGTGCAAGATCAAGGGTGGAACCAAAGTGGTGTCCCTGCCGTGTTTTTGGTCATGGAGTTAATCGAAGGTAACACGCTGCGCGAATATCTCAATGAGCGCGGGCGATTTGAAATAATAGATGCAATAAATTACTTGACACCAATTCTTAGCGCTCTTACTGCAGCTCATGCACTTGGAATCGTGCACCGAGATATGAAACCTGAAAACATCTTAATCTCGAAAGAGGGGCGTATTAAGATCGCCGACTTTGGTTTAGCACGTGGAGAGATTATTGGCTCTACCATGACGGCAGAATCGAGTGTCATCTTGGGCTCGGTCTCCTACCTATCCCCCGAACAGGTCCAACGCGGCATTGCCGATGCTCGCAGCGATGTTTACGCCGTTGGAATCGTGGCCTTCGAAATGTTGACGGGCGAGAAACCATTTATCGGTGATACCCCGATTCAAATCGCATATATGCATGTCAATCAAGATATTCCATCTCCTCGCTCTAGACGTAAAGATATTCCACAGGCACTCGATGATCTGATTAGCCGTGCAACCAGCAGAGACCCAGATATGCGTCCTCGAGATGCAGGTGAATTTCTTAGCGCCCTCGAGGCGATTGCCGGCGATTTAGATCCTAAGAAAAACCAGATGAAGTTAGAGCTCGATCTTCCCGTTGATGCCATTCGCGAGAAATCACGAACCAAGGCAAAGCAGGCGATTGTTGCCGAGCCAAGTGTTGAGATTAAAGAGAGCACAAGAGAGATTCGCCGGCGTGAAGAGAGAAAGCAGCGAGCTAGCAAACGCGTACGGCGTAATCGCAAAGTTGCCCTCGTGCTTGCAATCGCACTGGGTATCGGTGGCTGGTACACACTCGTGGGTCCTGGCTCTCGGATAGTTGTTCCATCAACAGTTGGTGGCTCATACGATGAAGCGATTTCGGCGCTAACACCACTTGGACTCACCAACGTCATTATTGAAAAGCGCTTTGATGAAGAGATCACAGCGGGAACGATTATCGAATCGAATCCACCCGGTGGTGGTCGCGTAGAAACTGGTGGCGAGGTCACGCTGGTTATTTCTAAAGGCGCCGAGCGCTACTCCATTGCAACCCTTGTTGGATTAACCCTGCAAGCAGCTGCCGCCGAGATTACAAAGAGCCCACTTACTGTTGGAACAACGAGTGAAATCTATAGCAACAAAATCCCTAAGGGCTTAGTTGTCTCCTCTGATCCTAAGGCTGGAGCTAAAGTAAAGCGAGATTCAGCTGTCAATATCGTAGTCAGCAAAGGCGTTGAAACGATTGCCCTTGCATCCTATGTTGGTAAAAGTGGTGAGCAAGCTCTCAATGAATTAACTGATGCTGGTTTTAATGTAGAGAGTACATATGTATTCGATGAGAGCGCCCTAACCGGCTCGGTTATTTCTCAATCCCCTGCTGGAAATATCGATGCTCCAAAGAGTTCGACTGTGACACTCATTGTCTCAAAGGGATCGCAGTACGTATATATTCCTAATGTTTTCTCACTTGAAGAGTCCAAGGCCGTAAAAGCACTCAAGGATTTAGAGCTCAAAGTTATTGTTAAGAAATTAGGGGTTAAAAAGATTAAGAAGGTCACGAATATTTCCCCTCAAGTAGGCAGCAAGGTAAAACGTGGCAGTACGGTCACAATTACCGTAGGGTAGGTCGATGCCCAAGCAACGCTCCCGTATCGGCGCACATACTCCGACTACCGGTGGAATGGCAAAGCGCTCCATTGAGTACGCACAAACAACTGGCGCCGAAGTTATCCAGGTATTTGCATCGAGTCCGCGTATGTGGGCGATGCCAGCGGCAAAGCCAGATTTGGATAACGCCTTCAAGGTAAAGGCTGCAGAGCTCGACATTGAAACCTATGTACATTCGCCATTTCTTATTAACTTAGGCTCTCCCACCGAAGCCACCTACCTCAACTCTCTGGCATCAACTGCCTACTCTCTCCAACGCGGCGCAGATATTGGCGCTCTCGGCGTCGTTATTCACACTGGCTCTGCCGTTGATGTCAACTATGTTGAGGCGGCATGGAAGCAGATTCACGAAGGTATGATGCCAATCCTGAATGCTTTAGCCGATGATGCCCCCTTCCTGCTTCTTGAACCCACTGCTGGACAGGGACAATCCCTTGTAAAGAGGTTAGATGACTTAGAAAACTATTTGAAAGCTCTCGAATATCATCCAAAAGTTGGAATCTGTTTAGATACCTGTCATGTATTTGCCGCAGGTCATGACATTGCCGTCAAAGGTGGAATGAGTAAAACATTAGATCTACTTGTCGAAATAGCTGGAGTAGAGCGCTTTAAGTTAGTCCATGCCAATGATTCGATGGATGTCTGCGGGGCGCTCAAAGATCGCCATCAGAACATCGGTGATGGGCATATCGGCATCAATCCCTTTGCCGAACTACTCGCCCATCCTGCAACGGCTGGTGTACCACTTGTTTTAGAGACACCTGGAATGGAAGTAAAGCACACTGTAGAGGTTGCACTTCTTAAGCAGTTGAGAGATACGAAGTGAGCAACGCTAAACATCTCTACAAAATGAAGTTGGCACCTTGGGCTCTCCTGTTAGTTGCAATGGCCTGGGGCCTCTCATTTGTGATTATGAAAGATGCCATCCAAAAGCAGAGTGTCAATAACTTTCTCTTTACCCGCTTTGCTGTAGCTACAGTTGTAATGCTGATAATTCGGCCACAGGTTATTAAGTTAATAAATCGGGATTTGCTACTACGGGCAGGTGCTTCAGGAGTTTTTTTAGGTAGTGGATACATCTTCCAGACTCTGGGCTTAGCGCGTACGGGTGCTGCAATCACGGGCTTTGTCACCGGTCTCTATATTGTTTTAACTCCTCTTTTTGCCGCGCTCATCCTGCGCCAACGTGTTAGCCGTTTCACCTGGAGCTGTATTGCAATGGGAACCGTTGGTCTTGGAGTTTTATCAATTCATGGTTGGTCGGTTGGCTTAGGAGAGCTCTTAACATTTATTAGTGCGATTCTCTTTGCCCTCCATATCATCGCTCTGAGTAAATGGAGTCCTGGCCGAGACACCTACGCCATGACGGTCGTTCAACTTGGAATGTGTGCTCTTTTGGCAGGTATCGCTTCGATTCCTGGCGGCTATGCACCACCTCCCGATGCAGGCGTGTGGGGGGTAGTGATCTTTACTGCAGTCTTTGCAACTGCAATCGCTTTTATTATTCAGACCTGGTCACAGGCCCATATGAGCCCAATTAAAGTTGCAGTGATTTTAACGATGGAGGTTGTATTCGCCGCTCTCTTTGCAATCATATTTGGGGGCGAAACTCTCACGCTGCAAAGTACTATCGGTGGGGTGTTGGTCGTAACTGCTATGTATTTGATAGTAATTAAAGAAGAGAAGTAGGCTTACAACTATGGCAATTGACCTTCGTTCCGATACCGTCACTAAACCCTCGCAAGCAATGCGTGATGCAATTGCAAAGGCACCCGTAGGCGATGATGTGTACGGTGATGACCCTACCGTAAACTCACTTGAAGAACGTGTAGCGGCTATGTTTGGCAAAGAGGCGGCAGTATTTACACCGACAGGTTCGTTAGCCAACCAACTTGCAATTAGAATTTTAGTTGCACCCGGAGAAGAGTTAATTGCGGAAACAGATTCGCACATTGTGCGCGCAGAGCTTGGCGCAGCTGCAGTCTTTAGCGGAATAACGACGAGAACATGGCCTGCCGTAGATGGATTATTGAAGGCATCAGATGCCCTTGATATCGCCCGTCCGGATTCAGGGCCATATTTAGTTTCAACTACAGCGATAGCCGTTGAAAATACACATAACTTTGGTGGTGGAACGGTGCAACCAATTAGTGAAATTGCAGCGCTTCGCACAGGTGCCAATGCAATGGGTGTAGCCCTTCACTTAGATGGCGCCCGAATTTGGAACGCCCATATCGCAAGCGGTGTTTCTTTTATCGAATATGGAAAGTTTTTTGACACGATTAGTGTCTGTCTATCTAAGGGATTAGGTGCACCGATTGGCTCGATCATGATCTCGACGAAAGAGCGTGTCTCAAAGGCGCGCATCTGGCGCAAACGCTACGGCGCTGGAATGCGTCAAGTTGGTATCTTGGCCGCGGCTGGGCACTTTGCTTTGGATAATAATATTGAGCGACTAGCCGATGATCATCGTCGCGCAAAAGAACTAGCCATTGCAATTGCAGCAATTGATGCTTCACTGATTGATCCCTCAACAGTTATGACAAATATTGTTTTCTTAGATTTAACCTCAATGCCATTTAATGCCGCCGAACTCTCTCAACGTTGCCATGATGCTGGATTATGGATTAGTGCGCTAGGACAACAAAAGGCACGCTTAGTCACTCATATGGATTTTGATGATACTCAGTGCAAAGAAGCGATTGAGATTTTAAAAAAGGCCCTCGTGGCTTAATAGCCACTCTTTTTTATCAACTCCGTAGGCATAGTTTCCAAGTGCTCCACCGGTTTTTACAACTCGGTGACACGGCACAACTAACATAATTGCATTTGTGGCACAAGCACTGCCGGCTGCACGCACCGCTGCAGGTGAGCCCGCCCTATCTGCTAAGTCTGCGTAAGAGATTACTTTTCCTGGCGCCACCTTTCGCATCGCTTTCCATGCTGCTTGAGAAAAGGCGGGGCCTTCTTGGCGGGTTTTAATCGCATTAATCGCACTTAAATCACCTTCGAAGTAATCACCAATCAGATCTGAAATAACTGGAATCGATTTGACTACTCTGACATCCTCCCCGATTTTAAAGGCTGAAATTGTTGAAAGATTTGCACCGATAAGAATCTGATCATCCGCTAATAAATTCAGTGTGCCTATAGGGGTCTTCAGTGATGTAACAAGTAAAGGCACGTGCCTAAATTAGCGCTCACGCAACATTTCAGCAACCAAAAATGCAAGCTCAAGTGCTTGGGCATGATTGAGGCGGGGATCGCAGGCACTTTCATATCGAGTTGCCAAATCTTCATGTGAAATCTGTTCTCCACCACCAACGCACTCTGTAACATCATCGCCTGTAAGTTCGATATGGACTCCGCCAGGATGTGTCCCGAGCTCCTTGTGTACTTCAAAGAAGCCTCTAACCTCATCCATAACATCGTCAAAGCTACGTGTTTTATAGCCAGATGGTGCCTCATAGGTATTCCCATGCATAGGATCGCAGACCCATAAAACCTTTGCTCCTGATTTAGTCACTCCATCAACTAGAGCAGGTAGAACGTCACGGATTTTGCCAGCTCCCATTCGCGTAATAAAGGTTAGACGACCTGGTTCGCGCTCTGGATCTAACTTATCAATGAGCGCTAATGCATCATCAACACTTGATTTTGGTCCAAGTTTGACACCGATGGGATTACGAACCTTGGATGCGAAATCTATATGTGCACCATCTAGAGCACGTGTGCGTTCACCGATCCATAAGAAGTGCGCCGACACATCGTAGGGATTTCCAGTACGTGAATCGATACGGGTCAACGCCTTTTCATACTCGAGGATCAATGCCTCGTGGCTTGAAAAGAAATCAACGGATTTAAATGACTCGGGATTTACACCAGCAGAATTCATAAATGCCAGGGCGCGACCAATCTCATTAGCCATCTGCTCGTAACGCACCCCCACTGATGAGTCACGGATAAAGCCCTTGTTCCACTCGTGAACTTGACGAAGATCGGCGAAGCCACCCTGCGTAAATGCCCGCACTAAGTTAAGGGTTGCCGCCGATGTGTTGTAGACACGCACTAAGCGATGTGGGTCAGGGGTACGCGATCTCTCGTTAAACTCAATATCATTGACCGCATCGCCCCGGTAAGCTGGCAGAGTTACATCTCCACGAACCTCCATGTCATTAGAGCGTGGCTTAGCAAACTGCCCAGCCATGCGTCCAACTTTTACAACGGGAAGACTTGAGTGGTACTGCAAAACCGCTGCCATCTGCAAGATAGTTTTAATGCGGTTGCGAATCGAATCGGCAGTTGCAGCTACAAAAGTCTCAGCGCAGTCTCCGCCTTGTAACCAAAACGCCTTGCCATCGGCGGCTAATGCGATACGCGATTTGAGATCATCGCACTCACCGGCAAATACCAGTGGCGGAAAAGATTTTAACTCAGCAACGGCGGCCTTAATAGGCGCACCCTCTGGACCACCCGGCCAGTTAGGTTGCTGGGCGGCAACTAATCCAGGTGTAAAGAGTGAATCTAGTGAGGTACTCATACGGATAAGAGTAGAGAGTCAGAGGCAGATCGCGAGATGCGATTAACCAAAGAAAATCTCAGCCTCCTTGTAGCGCGCAAGAGGAACCAACTTAAGCTTTTCAGTTGCCGATGCCAGAGGTACACGGACAATATCTGTGCCGTGAAGTGCAACCATTTTTCCCCAGTCACCTTCATGGGCCGCCGTTATTGCATGTAGCCCAAAGCGAGTTGCAAGGACACGGTCAAAGGCCGTTGGAGAGCCACCACGTTGAATATGTCCAAGTACTGATGTGCGCGCCTCTTTACCGGTCTTTGCTTCTATCTGCTCGGCAAGCCAATCACCGATTCCGGCCAGCTTGACGTGACCAAATGAATCTAAGCTCTGATCTTTTACTGCCATGTCTCCATCTTGCGGGATCGCACCTTCAGCGATAACGATAATCGGGGCATAGTGAGACTTGAAGCGAGATTCGACCCATTCACATACTTTCTCTAAAGAGAATTTCTGCTCTGGAATCAAAATACATGCCGCGCCTCCAGCAAGTCCTGCGTGCAGTGCGATCCAGCCAGCATGTCGGCCCATCACCTCAACGATTAATGCGCGGTGGTGAGATTCAGCAGTCGTGTGTAAACGATCAATAGCTTCAACGGCGATATTGACTGCAGTATCAAAACCAAATGTGTAATCAGTATTATTTAAATCATTATCGATTGTCTTTGGAACACCAATTACTTTGACGCCAAGTGAATCGAGCTTTGTCGCAACACCTAGTGTGTCTTCGCCACCGATTGCAATAAGTGCGTCGATTCCAGCTTTAGCTAAATTATCTTTAATCATTTCTACGCCGCCCTCGATCTTAAAAGGGTTTGTGCGAGATGATCCAAGGATTGTTCCACCACGCGGCAAGATTCCTCGAGTAGTTTCAATGGTCAGCGGCATTGTTAAGCCCTCAAGTGGGCCCTTCCAGCCATCACGAAAGCCAACGAACTCATGCCCAAACTCTTTCGCGCCCTTGCGGACAACGGCACGGATAACGGCATTTAGACCAGGACAATCTCCACCACCAGTAAGCACACCAATACGCATTTTTAACTCCACTACAAAAATTCATTGATGAAGGGCTATCGCAATCAATATCGCCCTACCTGTGGTCAACGCTGACTAGGACAGTCTAGCCTTGACCTATGGCTAATCGACAACTCATTGTAGGGGTGGACTCTTCTACTCAATCAGTAAAAGTAGTTATCCGTGAGGCTAATACTGGTGAGTTAGTTCGTGAAGGCCGTGCTGCTCATCCTGATGGCACAGAAATCGATCCCGCCCTTTGGAGCTCCGCCCTTGATACTGCAATTAGCAAAGCCGGTGGCCTTGATGGAGTTGCCGCGATTTCGATAGCTGGACAGCAACATGGGATGGTCGCACTCGATAGCGATGGAGCAGTTATTCGCCCCGCACTCTTATGGAATGACACGCGCTCTGCGCAGGCTGCCCTTGATTTAAACCGTGAGCAAGGTGGCAATGCGCAAATATCTAGAAAAGTTGGATCGGTTTTAGTTGCATCATTTACAGCTAGCAAGCTGCGTTGGATGGCAGATCACGAGCCACAGAATGCGGCCAAGGTTGCAGCAGTTGCACTCCCCCATGATTGGCTATCGTGGCAGTTACAAGGTGGAAAAGATTTAGATAAATTATTCACAGACCGCAGTGATGCATCGGGTACTGGTTACTTTGATCCAACAACATCGCACTATCGCGAAGATATTCTACGACTTGCACTGCGCCATGATTCAGAAATAGTGCTACCTACAATTATTGCACCAAACAAATTTGGCGGCACAACACCATCAGGGATTCCTATCGCTGCCGGCGCCGGCGATAACGCTGGTGCAGCACTCGGTCTACAAGCACAGCCTGGTGATGTTGTTATCTCTCTAGGTACAAGTGGTACAGCCTTTGCAGTATCGGATACACCGACTCATGATTCAACTGGAGCCGTTGCAGGATTTGCCGATGCAACGGGGCGATTCTTACCACTTGTCTGCACACTCAATGCGGCGAGAATTTTAGATGCTGCCACACGCATCTTAGGAAAAACTCATGATGAGGTTGGTGCATTGGCACTGAGCTCTGTTGCCGGCGCCCATGGACTAACACTCTTGCCGTATTTTGAAGGCGAACGCACTCCTAATCGCCCCGATGCAACAGGTGTTTTTTCTGGCATGAATCTCACCAATTCGAACCCAGCCGATATCGCTCGTGCAATGATCGAAGGCATGTTGTGCGGTTTGACTGATGCCGTTGATGCATTGATTGCATTAGGAGTCAGTGTTCATCGAATAGTAATAATTGGTGGAGCGGCAAAGAATTCTGCGATTCCAGTGATTGCCAGCGCATTAATGGGGCGTGAAGTCGTTCTCCCTCCAGCAGGTGAGTACGTCGCCGATGGCGCAGCTAAGCAGGCAGCATGGGCGCTCTTGGGTCAGATACCACAATGGAATCTCGGTGAAGTTGCACATCACACAACAAAACCAACACCAGATGTAATGGATCGCTATCGAACTCTGCGCGATAACACCGCAGATTGGTAAGAGCTTTACTTGGTTACTCGTATCCCTTTTCCAACGACGATGACTCCACCCGGACTAATCGTAAAACGGGCACGATCGCGCTCGATATCAACTCCGATTTGTGCGCCGGGCTCGACGTAGACGTCCTTATCTAAGATTGCATTTTTAACAATAGCCTTCTCACCCACATGTACCGATGGCATTAAGACCGAGCCCTCAATAAGGGCCCCCCGACCAACTGCCACGTCATAGGAGACAACTGATCGATTCAAAATACTGCCAGAGATAATCGTGCCGGCACCAACGATTGAGTCATGAGCTGCACCACCTTCGCTAAATTTTGCAGGCGGTAGTGATGGTGGATTCGTCAGTAAAGGCCACTCACGGTTATAGAGATTAAAGATTGGATGAACAGAGACTAAATCCATATGTGCATCGTAATATGTATCAATTGAACCAACATCGCGCCAGTACCCCTTATCGCGATCGGTCTCACCTGGTACAACGTTATTAGCAAAGTCGTAGACCTTCGCCACACCACTATTTGTTAAGAATGGAATTATATTCGCGCCTAAATCATGCCGAGATTCAATATCTTCAGCATCAATTATGAGCGCCTCTTCCATAACATCGCGCTTAAAGATGTAGTTACCCATCGATACTAAACATAGCTCGGGATGACCTGGCATCGCAGGTGGATCTGATGGCTTTTCATGGAAGGCTTTGATCGTAATTCCATCATCGGCGAGTTCGATTACACCGAATTCGTGGGCCTCTGCACGTGGCATGCGGATAGCCGCGACTGTGACACCAGCACCGGATTCAATATGTTGCTCGAACATCTGACCTGGATCCATTCGGTAGACGTGATCTGCGCCAAAGACCAAGACATGTTTTGGGTTTTCATCATGAATTAAATTGAAGTTCTGCAATATCGCATCGGCGCTGCCCGTATACCAACGTGGACCAAGTCGTTGCTGAGCTGGTACTGGGGTGATGTAGTTGCCAAGCAGGGTCGACATACGCCATGTTGTGGTGATATGCCTATCGAGTGAGTGTGATTTATACTGAGTTAATACTGCGATCTTTAACATGTTGGCATTTACTAGATTAGATAAAACAAAATCTATCAATCGATAAGAGCCACCGAATGGAACTGCTGGTTTGGCTCTATCGGCTGTAAGCGGCATTAAACGCTTACCTTCACCTCCGGCAAGGACTATTCCCAGCGGGAGTTTAAGTTTTGCCATGTGCTAACGATAGCCTGTACCTCTTGGTCGGGGTAGGGGGAATTCAATGAGCGATCTGAAAATCGGAATCGTCACTAAAGAGTGGCCCCCTGCCATCTATGGTGGTGCTGGTGTTCATGTTCTGCAGTTAACGCAAGCCCTTCGCACTATCAACGCAATATCCGTTGATGTTCATTGTTTCGGTGAGGTTCGTGATGATGCTTTTGGATATTCGGTTCCATCACACTTTGCCAATGCAAATCCAGCGCTGCAGGCGCTAGCCACAGATGTTGAAATCGCATCACAACTTGGCACTGTAGATATAGTCCACACACACACCTGGTATGCAAATATGGCAGGACACATTGCAGCGTTGCAGTATCAAATTCCCCACGTCATTAGTGCGCACTCACTCGAACCACTTCGGCCATGGAAAGCCGAACAGTTAGCTGGCGGATATGCGATCTCTTCGTGGGCAGAGAAGACAGCCTACGAGGCGGCGGCGGCAATCATCGCCGTGAGCGATGCGATGCGCGCCGACGTGCTCGCCACTTATCCATCAATTGATCCAAGTAAAGTTCTCACGATACGAAATGGTGTTGATACAAAAAAGTTTGCACCTAATAGAGATCCATCTGTTGCTGCTCAATACGGTATTACAGGCTCGTATGCGCTCTTTGTTGGTCGCATTACACGCCAAAAGGGTTTAGCCCACTTACTGCGCGCTTGGAAGAATGTTTCAGCAGAGCATGGATTAGTGTTAGCCGCAGGTAGCCCCGACGAAGAGGGCATCGGCACCGAAGTTGCTGAGCTCATTTCTGAGCTGCAAAAGCTTCGCACAAATATCTGGTGGATTAAAGATATGGTGCCACATACCGAATTAACTGCACTCTTGACTGGGGCCGACTTGTTCATCTGTCCATCAATTTACGAGCCACTCGGAATCGTTAACTTAGAGGCGATGGGCTGTGAAACCGCAGTTTTAGGCTCACGTGTCGGTGGAATCCCTGAGGTAGTTGCCGATAAGGAAACGGGTGAGCTTGTTGATTACAATGGCGATGGCCAGCTCTTTGAACAGGCTCTTACTGAATCTATTGCGCGTTTAATGTCACAGCCTGATTTACTCAAAAAATACGGTGCCGCTGGCAGAGTACGTGCAATGACATGCTTTGGTTGGGATGAAGTAGCAGCGGCAACAGTTGATTTATATCGCCGAGTGATCGCATAAATGTCACCTAAATCCTGGCTTCAATTTGGAATCGTCGGTTTTTTATGGGGAATTCCATACCTACTCATGAAAGTTGCAGTTGCCGATATTCCGCCCCCTCTTATCGTCGTTGGTCGAACATTAATTGGTGCAGCGATATTAATTCCTATCGCAATGCACAAGAAGACTTTTATGGATGCTGTGCGGGGAATCAAATATGTTTTGCCTTACGCATTTCTTGAAATGGTCGGGCCCTGGATTCTCATAACAAGTGCTCAAAAAGAGATCACTTCTGGTCTTGCCGGTCTACTAGTTGCCACTGTCCCAATCTTTGCAACGATCTTCACATCGCTGCGCGGAGATCATTCGGTATGGGAGAGAAAGCGCATCGTGGGTATCATCGTTGGCTTTATCGGAATCATTGCCTTAGTTGGAATCGAATCGATTACCGGACGCAGTAATCCAAAAGCGATCGCTATGGTTATTCTGGCTTCGATGCTCTATTCCTACGCCGTCTTGATGGTGACTTCTAACCTGCCTGGTGTCGATGGAATCGCAATTAATGGCTTAGCCATGGCGATTACTTGTCTGTTTTACATCCCAATAGCGATAGCGACGTGGCCAAGTAATCCAGTCTCGACACATGCCATAGCCGCCCTTGTCGCGCTGGGCGTCTTTTCAACTGCAATTGCTTTCATGCTCTTCTTTATTGTTATTGTTGAAATCGGACCAGCACGCGGATCGCTAGTTACTTACGTCAATACTGCAGTTGCTGTTGTTCTTGGAATTCTCATCTTAAACGAACCACTTACTCTAGGAATTATCGTTGGTCTGCCACTAGTCGTGATCGGCTCTTATTTTGCCAGCCGAAAAACTACCTCAGTGGTTATCGCCGAAGCCTAAGCGCTCTAACAACTTAGGGTCGCGCTGCCACTCTTTTGAAACCTTGATGTGAAGACCAAGGAATATCTTGGCAACTAATGCCCGTTCGATATCGGCCCGTGCACGTATGCCAATCTCTTTTAGACGGCTACCTTGATGGCCGAGCAAAATAGCGCGCTGTGTATCGCGTTCAACATGAATAGTTGCATGGACATCGTAAAAAGGGCGTGAACCCTTTTCTTCTCGCTCACCAAACTCATCAATTGTTACCATGATCGAGTGAGGTAACTCCTCACGCACATCCTGCAGTGCGGCTTCGCGGATAAACTCGCAGATCAACTGTTCTATCGCTTGATCACTGGTTGTACCGGCTGGGTAATAAGCCGGTCCTACTGGAAGATTTTTACCGATGAGCTCGTTCAATAAATCGATCTGACTATGAACCGCTGCCGATACTGGGATTATTTCATCCCACACAAAGCCTTGAGCCAGAGTCATTATGCCAGCTAGGCGTAGAGCAAGCTTTTCCTTGGATAGTAAATCAGTCTTAGTAACGACTGCAAACTTTTTAGCACGTGGGTGCTTGGCAATCTCAGCTGCAATAAAAATATCACCAGCACCAGAGCTCTCATCGGCTGGAATACATAAAATCACAATGTCGACTGAGTCCATACTCTGATCTACAAGGGCGTTAAGGCGCTGACCCAAGAGTGTCTTGGGTTTGTGTACCCCAGGGGTATCGACAAGGACGGCTTGGAAATCTGTGCCATGCACAATGCCTCGGATAGCGCTGCGTGTTGTGTTGGGATGATGCGAAGTGATTGCAATTTTGCTACCAACTAAGGCGTTAATAAGAGTGGATTTTCCAACGTTCGGACGGCCAACAATGGCAACGAAGCCCGAACGATGTTCACTCATATGCTCATTCTCTCATCTATTGGCTCCGACAAACTCCACTGCATCTGCCACCGATGTAACGATCTCTGCAGCGCGCTCTCCTATTAACCGATGACATCCCTCACTCGTCGGTGAGTTAATTGCTCCAGGAATCGCCATCACTGGACGCAATAACTCTGCGGCATCACGAGCGGTGCGAAGAGAACCGCTTCGAAATGCCGCCTCCACAACGAGTGTGGCCACAGAGAGTGCGGCGATTAAACGGTTACGCGTTAAAAAACGAGCAGGTATAGGCGGATGCCCAGGCATGACTTCGGTAAGAATTGCACCTGACTCGCAGATCTCTGCAAATAATCGAGTATTACCCACTGGGTAGATAACATCGATTCCAGATGCAATGACGGCCACCGTAATGCCCTCGGCGATCAAGGCACCTTTATGTGCAAAGGAATCGATGCCATATGCGCCACCACTAACAATCCCCCACTCTCGATCGACAAAGCCTGCCGCAAAGTCTCCAGCGATACGTGCGCCATAGTTTGTGGGGTTACGGGTGCCAACGATTGCAAGGGATTGCATCGAAAGCGCTTCAAGATTTCCCTTTACGATGAGGGCGATAGGTGGTGCAACTAAATCCTCTACCCGAATCGGCCACAATGGGTCGCCCGGTATTAAAAACTCTGCCTGTGCAGCTTCTACCACCGAAAATACATGATCTGCCGTTGTTGTCGAAATAGTTGCAATTAACTTATTGAACTTAATTCGGTCGTAGCCGCCCCCTTGCAACTTCTCGATCACCTTTAATGCGCCCAGAGAAAAAATCTCACTCATCCAGAATGGATGTCCGCCCTCAATTGCACTAAAGAGAACCGCTCGTGCCTCTCGCTCATTCATATCTCAATACCTCCACGCATCGAATGTGCCTGTGTTACATCGGCCAATGTTGGTATCTCATGACCATGTAGATCGGCCAGAGTCCATGAGACGCGAGCAATCTTGTGCAGACCACGCGCGGTAATATGTTCGCGCTCAAGTTCATCATGTAGAAAACTCATTGCAGCACGCTCTGGCTGAAAAACTGTGCGTAAAGCGCGCGCTGGTATCTGCGAGTTAAGGCTGTAACCAAGCCCTGCAAATCGTTGCTCGGCAACTGCACGTGCGGCAATAACCCGCACACGGATATCGGAGCTGCTTTCGCCAAGCTCATTACGCGCCATATCGACTCGCCCTACTGGATCAACGTGCACACGCAGATCTATGCGATCTATCAACGGACCCGAGAGTTTGCCTAAATAACGTCGAACCTGTTGTGAGGTACATGTGCATTGACGTCCACGCCCACTGAACTTTCCACAGGGACATGGATTAGCTGCAAGTACAAGTAAAAACTGCGCAGGGAAAGTCACATTTCCGATGCTGCGCGCGATAGTAATCGTTCCAGCTTCGAGAGGTTGGCGCAGTGAATCTAAAACCCCCGATGGACATTCTGGCGCCTCATCGATAAAAAGTACGCCATGATGTGCCAGCGAACATGCACCGGGCTTAATTGCATGTGCCCCTCCTCCTACCATTGCAACTCTCGTTGTTGTGTGATGAGGACTAACTATTGGAGCTATACGTGATGTTGGTGATCTGGTTGCAAATGTTCCCGCTAATGAATGTACGGCCGTTACTTCTAACGCCTGTGAAATCTTAAGCTGCGGCATAATCGTTGGAATTCTTTCGGCAATCATTGTTTTTCCTGCCCCAGGCGGACCAATCAGTAAAATATGATGGCCACCAGTTGCTGCGATCTCTGCCGCTAGGCGCGCCTCGGGCTGTCCAGCTACATCGGCGAAATCTAAACGCTCATCAACTTCTTCCCATCGGTAATCAAGCTCATCGGCGAGTTCGCGCTCTCCTGTGCGTAGCCAACGCAGCACGCTCTTTAAATGCTCCATCGCAACTATCTCCATACCCTGCATCAACTGTGCTTCAGCGGCGTTGGCAGCTGGTACTACAGCCGTCGTAACTCCAGATTTGTAGGCGGCCATCAGCGCAGGTAGAACTCCGCGCACCGAACGGATGTGACCATCGAGTGAAAGCTCACCAAGAAAAACAATGGTTTTAATGCGATCAACTGGAATAGTTTCGTGAGCCGACAGTAGTGCGATGCAGATTGCTAAATCAAAGCCCGAACCACTCTTAGGTAGCCAAGCAGGTGAGAGCGAAACGGTAGTTTTTCTATTAGGCCATACCTCGTTGCAGTTAACAATAGCCGCACGCACCCGTTCGCGAGATTCCGAGAGAGCGGCATCAGGTAGTCCAAGGAGTGTGTAGGTAGGAAGTCCATCTGCGATATCTACCTCCACCGTAACAAGATGTCCATCTAAGCCAAGGAGTGCAACCGATGTGGTCTGGGCCAAACTCATAACAGGTTGGCTCTATATTCAATCGAGTGTGAACCATCGGATGCGATTAACACGGCCGCGACATCGATCTGGTATTCGCATCCCAAACATCCATGCGTTGCAAGCCAACCCAGAGCCAAGCGCTGCATGCGATGGGCCTTATCGCGGTTAATGGCCTCGAAGGGGTGGCCAAAGGCCAGCGATGAGCGCGTCTTGACTTCGATGAAGGCAAATACACCCGTTGGTTGCAGTGCGACGATATCGATCTCGCCCTCACGAATTCGCCAATTGCGCTCGATAATCTCGGCATTGTGGGCAGTTAAATACCGTGTAACAACTTCTTCGCCAAAGGCGCCAGTGCGTTGATTATTTTTTCTCTGCATAGATGGCGACGATAAAGAGCTACTCTGACAAGGCCAGAAGAACGAGATTTACTTGTGGATGAGCGCTGCAATATTTGAAAATGAACGTCGATGCTCTATGCACGGGCCAAGAGTATTGAGCGCATCTGTATGTGCAGCAGTGATATAGCCCTTGTGCCCAGCAAAACCATACTCTGGAAACTGTGAATCCATCTCACGCATGATGCGATCTCTGGTCACTTTTGCGATGATTGATGCTGCACTAATGGATACAACAACTTGGTCGCCCTTCCAAACAGCTAAATTGGGTAGACCTAATCCCTCAATTGCATAGCCATCGGTTAAAACATATGCAGGCGTTTGCTCTAATCCATGTACCGCGCGGCGCATTCCATCGAGATTTGCTGCATGTACCCCGCGTGAATCGACTTCACTTGCTGCAATAATAACAACGTTAATAGCTGCGGCCATAGATTGAATACTTTCGAAAATCTCTTCCCGCTTTTTCTCAGAAATCTCTTTTGAATCGCGCACCGCAGAAAGTTCAGGTGCAAAGGGATCATGCAAGATGACCGCTGCGATTACGAGTGGACCTGCACATGCACCACGGCCGGCCTCATCAACACCTGCAATCGGTGCTATTCCTGCGTTGATGAGCAGCTGCTCGATCACCTTCATAAAAAGCTACTTAACAATGTCGATCTGTGGGATATAAGCAAAATTCTTCAGCGGCCATATGACTGCAAAGACACGTCCAGTAACTCGAGAGAGCGGAACCATTCCTTTGTTAATATCATCTTGGTGGTAGCGCGAATCGGCACTGGCACCACGGTGATCCCCCATTACCCAAATCTTCCCTTTAGGAACTGTGACATCAAACTTCATATCACTGGGTACATTGCCGGAAAAAATATATGGCTCGGTAATAGGTGTGTCATTAACCGTTAATTTTCCATCTTTTGTACAGCAGACGATGTGATCACCAGCAACGCCAATTGCACGCTTGACTAAGTACTGCTTGGCAGGATTAGGTAGGACTCCAACTGCAACAAGGCCAACTTTTATCTTTGCAATATATTGATTGGATGCATAATCCACATTCTCTGGCAACCAATTATTGGGGTCTCTAAAGACCACAACATCACCCCGTGAAATATTGCGTGAAGTAAATGGAACTCTGTTGACAGCCACACGATCTTGAATTTGTAAGGTGTTTTCCATTGAGCCCGAAGGGATATAGAAAAACTGCACAAGAAAACTCTTGATAAATAGTGAGACTACTAAGGCTACAACGACTAAAACTGGGAACTCCCGAAAGAGGGATCCCTTACGACGCATTAGTTGGGAGCTTTAAGCTTGTGGAGTTTTGGCTTCAGCAACTGGTGCTTCTGCAACTGCTTCAGTCTCAACCACAACTTCTGCAGCCACAACTGGAGCAGCAACCTCTGCCACGACTTCTTCAATTATTGGCTCGGCCACTGGAGTTGAAAGAATTCCATCGCCGTAGCCCTCAACGCCATCACGCTTTTCGCGGATCTTGGCAGCCTTGCCGCGTAGATCGCGTAGATAGTAGAGCTTGGCACGACGTACTTCGCCCTTCTTTACTAACTCAATCTTTTCAATAACTGGCGTGTGCACTGGAAATGTACGCTCAACACCTACACCGTAAGAAATCTTACGAACGGTGAAAGTCTCGCGGAGGCCATCGCCTTGGCGGCGCATAACGATTCCCTGGAAGACCTGAAGGCGGCTCTTGCTACCTTCGATAACACGTACGTGAACCTTGAGCTCATCACCGGCACGAAACTGTGGGATGTCAAGGCGCAGGGATACTGCATCTACGGCGTCAAGGATGTTCATCGTTCGTACCTAATTTCTCTGTATAGATTAAAAGCACTCGCTATGGCGGTGCAGACGCATATCCTGCCATATGAGGGGCCTTCTAGCTAAATCGGGCCCGAGTTACTGCGGAATCGCGCGTGAGAGCTGGCTAAAGAGATGGGCTCCAGCGGCCACTGTCAGATCCAAGCCATGCCAACTCTTTGTGTGAACTATCGCCCCAGCCTCACGGGCAATGAGTTCACCGGCGGCAAGATCCCATTCGTAGAGACCTGTTTCAAAATAACCATCGACTAAGCCCGTTGCTACATGGCATATATCAACGGCAGCCGATCCAATACGGCGCAGATCGCGTATCTGGGGCACCAATGCATTAATTATTACTAACTGCTTGCTGCGCGTGTTTACATCATAGGCAAAGCCAGTGGATAAAAGGGCGCGATTGAGTTCGATGGGATTATTGCACTCGATCTTTACATCATTGAGAAAGGCTCCGCCGCCGCGCGATGCATACCAGGTCGAATTAGTAGTGGGTGAATGAACTACTCCAACCAGGGTCCCTAATTCATCTTTGACTGCGATGCTAATCGACCAACCAGGTAGACCATAGAAATAATTTACGGTCCCATCGACTGGATCTATGACCCATGTCAGACCGCTTGTGCCAGTGCGGTTTGCCCCTTCTTCGCCAATGATTGCATCGCTTGGGCGCGCGGCAAGAATTGCATCAACGATAAGTTTTTCGCTGGCAAGATCCATCTGTGTTGCAATATCGATCGCCGTTGATTTAACAGTTAAGTTCCATGATGCGGGACGATCAGTTAAAAGCTCTCCAGCTTGACGTGCGATATTTAACGCTAGCTTGAGAATCTGCTCTGCATCATTCATGTATGCAGTCTAGCCTGACATAGACTTATGTTTATGTTCACGGCCTATGCAACCCTCTTTCGCACCCCTGGTGCAGTGAAGTTCTCAGTAGCCGGTCTCATTGGACGTATGCCTGTCTCTATGGATTCACTAGCACTCATTTTTATTGTCGTTGCCGCCAATGGCTCTTATGCAATTGCAGGAGCCTTAAGCGCTACGGCATCTATTATCGTCTCAATCTTCATGCCCTATTGGGCTAGAGTCTCTGATCGAATTGGACAACGTGCACTTTTAATCCGCGTAGTCCCATTAAAGCTCATTGGATTGAGCATCTTTCTCCTTTTGGTTCTAAATGAGGCCCCTGTCTGGACATGGTTTCTTTCAATTATTATCGCCGAAGCAGCTTCCATAAATCTTGGAGGACTAGTGCGTCGTCGTTGGCTGCATGTGCTGAGCTCAGAGAAAACCACAATGGCCGAGGATGAAAACGATCGCCATATTATTAATACTGCCTACTCACTCGAGGCGCTCAATGATGAGTTTGTCTTTATCGCCGGCCCAATTATTGCAACGGCCTGTGCGACATCGATTGCACCTGCAGCCGGTCTCATCGTCGGAATGCTTTTTCTAGCAGTTGGTATGCCATTGTTTGCGGCTCAAAGAGCCACTGAGCCCCCGGCCTCACCCAAGAAAATTGTAGATCCGCATCCACCCGTCATTAGAAATAAACAACTCCAAGCCGTTGTGCTTCCCACTATCTTTGTTGGAGGATTCTTTGGGGCTATCGCTATTGCCACCATTGCATTTACCGATTTGTATGGAGAGAAGTCTCACTCTGGAGTTCTACTTGCAATTTGGGCATGCGGAAGTGCAGTTGCTGCAGTTATTAACGGACTCATCAAATGGCGACTCTCACATGCAGCGCGCTTTCTAATCTTTCTACTCTCTCTAACAGTTTTGAGTATTCCATTTCTCTTTGTGCAATCAGTTCTGGCCCTTGGAGTAGCCCTCTTTTTTAATGGCTTTGCTATCGCCCCACTGATTGTAAATGCTTACGGAGTTGCCGAATCTGCCGTGCCCCCTGGGCAAATCACCGAGACACTGAGCTGGGTCGTGGCGGGAATGCCACTGGGCGGGGCACTCTCTAGCGCTATCGCAGGGTGGACAATCGATAATTACGGCGCACAAACTGCGTACTGGGTTCCGCTGGGATTTATGATCGCCGCTCTTCTAGCCACACTGCCTTACTTCACTACTTATTCAGCGCTCATCGGTTATTCTTCCAAACATGACTGAGCTGCGATTCATCGGAAAGAGCGATGAGGGCACCCATCTTTCACTTCACGATAGCCATGGCAACGAGTTTTCACTTCGCATTAGTGATTCACTGCGTGCAACTGTAAACCAACCACGTCTTGCTTCTGTGCCCGAGCAAGAGGCAGAGACAATCTCTGTTAAAGAGATTCAGCGTCGCCTACGCGCGGGCGAACTACCTGAAGAGCTCGCACGTGAAAATAATATTTCTATGGAAAAGATCGAGCGCTTTTCCGGGCCAATCTTGCAAGAGCGTATTTATATTATCGATCAAGCTCAACAGCTCCCGATTCGTAAAGAGGGTGGGCGCGAACCCGTAACACTGTTGGGTGTTGTGGTATCTCGCCTTGCTCCACGCAATGTTGATTTAGCCGATCTCTCATGGATCACATGGCGCCACGAAGATGGCACATGGACAGTTGAACTTCACTATCCACATTCGAGCGGGCGCGGTATTGCGCAGTGGAACTTTGATCCAACGCGTCGACTTGTCGCATCCCTTGATGAAAATGCACGCTGGATGATGGGCGATGAACCAGCACCTCGACCAATCGTTGCGCCAGGACTCATCTACTCAGAGTCCAATCACCCCTCACAGCGCGATGAGCGTGGGATCGAGCCTGAGGTTCCACGACTTGCAGTTATCCGCGAAGCACCGGATGACGAAGCAACGCGCGATGGCGTAGTTGCACGTGCAAAAGTTCCAAGCTGGGATGAAATCATGTTTGGCATTAAACCAACTGAAGATTAGTAGTCTAGCTAGCTAAGCGTTGTTGTAAGCAAACCTACCTGCGTTTCTGCCTCGCTATCGGCGCCATGATGGCCAACCATTGCGCTCTCTTTATCGATACGGGTTGGATCGATTAATACAGTTGTACCTTTTGCAACTGCAATAACTTCTCCCATGCGCTCCAATGAATCAGCACTAACTACATCACCGAAGAGATTATTAGTTATCGCTTGCTCGCGAGTGAAAACATCGACTCGATCTCCCAAAAACTCTTGCCACACGCTTGCGACATCACTTCGCGCGCCAGCACTGTCATGATTGGGGTTTAAATACAGATGACGCGCACGGGGTTCTCCCCCAATTACTACGATATTTTCAAGCAGGGCATTGTCATTACCGATAATAATCTTTTCGCCAACGTTGACCATTCCATGGTCGGATGTAAGCCAGATACGAACCCCTTGTGGCATCTCTCTCATGAGACTAGCCAGCATCTGATCGATCATCGATAAAGCCGCTAACCATTTATCACTGCCTACGCCATCGCTGTGGCCAGCTACATCTAAATCATTGACATAGAGATACACAAAAGATGGCGTTTTGCGTAGTGCCTCTTTAGTCTGTGCAATCAAATCAGGTACAACATTGGCACCCCGGTATACCGCGCCACGAAAAACTGCGCGAGTAAAACCACTATTTTCATAGCGCTTAGCTGCAACATGAGAGACGTGAATGCCTTCGGCCATGGCCCGTTCAAAAAGAGTTGGTACCGGCTGCCAGTTAAAGGGATCGACGCGTTCATCCCATTTAAGTGCATTCAAAATACGTCCGCCACTGCGTGGAACTTGTACGGTGTAGCCCAACATGCCGTGTACGCCTGGCAGAGTTCCAGTCGTTAGTGTGGCAAGGCTTGTAGCAGTCGTCGATGGAAATGCAGTGTTGACTATTGCATGCTGAGTAAGCCTTGCAATAGTTGGCATCAAGCTGGCGTATTTTTCTAGAACATCTGCGCCGAAGCCATCTATAAGGAAAAGTATTTCTCGCCCCATTGGACTCTGGCCAGCATTAATCTGATCTTCGGCAGTACTAAGTCCAAGGGATGAAAAAATCGATGGAGTTATCTGCGATAAATGCACGTGCGTATCTTCTCATTACATCCGCTAAGGTTGTACATATGAAGAGCGCAATTAAATACTCGGCTGAAGTTTCTGCCGCTATTGCCGCGGGCAAGCCCCTCGTTGCTCTCGAATCTACGATTATTAGCCATGGACTACCGCGCCCCAGCAACTTAGCCGTTGCTATCGAGTGCGAGAAGATTGTTCGTGAGCACGGCGCAATACCGGCAACGATTGCGCTGCTAGATGGGGTTGTGCATGTTGGTCTTGAAATCGAAGAGCTTGAAGCTATCGCCAATCGCAATGATATTTCCAAGGCATCTATAAGAGATTTAGCGATCATCGTTGCCAGCCAAAAAAGCGCGGCGACAACCGTGGCTGCTACTGCGCATATAGCGGCGATCGCTGGCATTAAGGTTTTCGCAACTGGGGGTCTTGGCGGTGTTCATCGGGGAGCTAATGAGTCATTTGATGAATCTGCCGATCTAACAGCGCTCTCACAGTTAGATATGACCGTTGTATGCGCCGGAGTTAAATCGATTCTCGATGTCCACGCAACTCTTGAGCGCCTTGAGACTCTTGCAATCGGTTTAGTGGGGTATAAAACAAATCGCTTCCCTGGTTTTTACTTAACCGATTCAGGCTTTGATCTAGAGCACCGCGTAGATAATGTTGATCAGATCGCTGCAATTATTAAGGCTCGCACCTTGATCGGTACTCAGTTCAAAGCATTAATTGTTGCAAATCCAGTGAAGAATGAGATGGAAAAAAACCGTCATGATCAATTTCTTGCAACAGGACTCGCAAAGGCGGCTCATGATGGAATCGATGGCAAAGCGGTGACCCCATACCTGCTCGAGCATTTTCATACCGCTTCGCATGGTGAGTCTCTTGCAATTAATACCGAGATTATTAAGTCGAACTGTGCATTAGCTGCCGAAATTGCTGTGGCGTTGATATGAAAAAAGTTCTCTGCATAGGCGACTTAGCTCTCGATGTTATCGCGCAGTTAAAAGAGAGTATTAACTATGGCAACGACACCGCGAGCCGAATATCTACGCACCCAGGTGGACAGGCTGCAAATGTTTCAACATGGATAACCCGTACAAACACTAAGGCCCAGCTTGTCGCACGCGTCGGTAACGACCCAGTTGGCTTTGCATTGATTTCAGATTTAGATAAATACGGCGTAGAACATATGAATTTAATGCGCTCTGGCCGCCCTACTGGCGTAGTTGTTATCTTGGTCGATGCCAATGGCGAACGCACAATGTTTCCAGATAATGGCGCTAACGCAGATCTAGAAGTAAACGACCTACCCCCTTTAGATGGTATCGACGGCGCTTACATAAGTGGCTATGCATTACTTGATTTCCGCAGTCGCGATGCAGTACTTGCTATGGTTAAAAAAATTAAAGCGGCAGGAATTCCAATTTACTTTGACCCAACTACAACCGGTGCCATGAAGATTGTCTCTCGCGAAGAGGTTTTATCCTGGGTCGCTCTTATGGATGGCATCTTGCTTAACGCCGAAGAAGCGCTCTACTTAGGCGATTCAACTCAAATCGAGATTGCTGAAGAAAATCTCAAGGTATACACACCACTTGTCGTCATTAAACTTGGCTCACGTGGGGCGATGGCAGTCTTCAACGACCAATCGGTCAGAGTTGCCGCAGTTACGACTAATGTCGTCGATACAACTGGTGCTGGAGATTCATTTGCCGCAGGTTTTATTCCGATGTGGCTAGAAACACGTGAGCTCGAGAAGGCTTTATCGGCTGGTACTGCATTAGCAGCAAAGTGTGTTGCAACAGTTGGGGCGCGTCCTCCCCTGAATTAACCCATGTAGTTGGCACAATCTCCCCCATGGCAAAGACAACGAGCAAGACAAAGAAACCCATTGGTCCAAAACCTGGAGAGTATCCAGGCAAGATCGTTGATATCGACGTTTCAAAGGAAGTATCTGAATCATTTCTTGAGTATGCCTACTCAGTTATCTACTCTCGCGCCTTGCCCGATGCACGTGATGGATTAAAGCCAGTCCATCGCCGCATTCTTCATCAGATGGCAGATATGGGTCTGCGTCCAGAGCGCGGACATGTAAAGAGTGCACGTGTTGTCGGTGAAGTAATGGGTAAGTTGCACCCGCACGGTGATGGTGCAATCTACGACGCACTTGTTCGCATGGCGCAGTCATTTTCTATGCGCTTACCGCTCATTGATGGTCACGGAAACTTTGGCTCACTCGATGCCGGACCCGCTGCAATGCGATACACCGAGGCCCGTCTTGCCCAAGCTGCAATGGCGATGGTTGCAGAGGCCGATGAGGACACCGTTGATTTTGGTCCCAACTACGATGGCCAACTATCAGAACCTTTAGTTCTGCCTGCTGCATATCCCAACCTGCTCGTTAACGGCGGCTCTGGAATCGCAGTTGGTATGGCGACAAATATGGCCCCCCATAACTTAGGTGAAGTTATCGCTGCAACTAAGTTTTTAATTGAAAATCCAAACGCAACTGTTAAACAGTTGATGAAATATATTCCTGGCCCAGATTTTCCAACGGGTGGAGAGCTCGTTGGTCTCGATGGTGTACGCGAGGCATATGCAACTGGTAAAGGATCCTTTAAAGTCCGCGCCAGTGTTGAGGTTGAGAAAGTCTCATCCCGCAAAATTGGTATTATTATTAAAGAGCTGCCATTTACTATCGGGCCTGAAAAAGTCGTTGAACGTATTGCCGCCCTTGTAAAGTCTAAGAAGATTCAAGGCATTAGCGACATTATCGATTTAACTGATGGGCAGACCGGCACCAACGTCGTCATCGAACTTAAGAATGGCTTTGAAGCCGTAAAGGTCCTCGAGCAGCTCTATGCGCTCACCCCGATGGAAGATGCCTTTTCAATCAACGCCGTTGCATTGGTCAAGGGTCGCCCGCAAACTCTTGGTTTAAAAGAGCTTCTTAAAGTATTCATCGAACACCGCATCGAAGTTGTGCGCCGCCGCAGTGAGTTCCGAAAAGCTAAGGCACAGGCCCGTTTAACTCTCGTTGATGGTCTCTTAAAGGCGATTATCGATATCGATAAGGTTATTAAAATCATCCGCGCCAGCGATGATGCAGCCGCTGCTAAGGAAAAACTTATCAAGGATTTCAAGTTAAATGACGAGCAGGTCACATATATCTTGGATATGCCACTTCGCCGTTTAACCAAAATGAGCAAATTAGAACTTGAGACTGAGCAGAAAGAACTCAAATCCATAATCACCGAGCTCACTAAACTGCTAAAGAGCGATGATGCAATTAAGCTCCAAGTCTCTGATGAGTTAACTGCCGTATCTAAGTCATTTGCTATGCCTCGTAAGACGAGAATTGGTGCGCCTTAATCTCGGCTAGAATACGGTGTGATTTCAACCCAAGCTCTAGAACTACGTGCCGGTGCACGCCTGCTTATTAAAGGTGTAACCATACGTATTAACAGTGGAGACCGCATTGGTTTTGTGGGGCGAAACGGGGCAGGCAAATCAACACTTGCAAAGGTATTAGCAGGAGAGACTATGCCGGCGGGCGGGGTCGTTAACCGCATAGGAAAAATCGGGTACCTGCCACAAGATCCACGTACAGGCGATGAACCTGGCTCTGTAATCGAGCGCATCTTGTCGGCCCGTAACTTAGATCAAATCTCACACCGCATGCGAGCGGTCGAAGAAGAGATGTCGAGCACCGAAGGTGAGGCTCTTGAAAAGGCGATGGAGCGATACACCCGAGTTGAGCACGAGTTCAGTACCGCAGGTGGTTATGCCGCAACGGCTGAGGCCGAAGCGATTGCAACATCCCTTGGTGTAACCGAGGCCGTCTTTGCCCATGAGCTTTCGACTTTATCTGG
>CAXNDE010000002.1:0-30990 GCA_964201135.1 Candidatus Planktophila sp. | reverse complement strand
ACATAGCCATAGCGAACTACAGGTTGTTATAAGAAGGCCTGCGTTATGGGGTTAGGTTCCGGAGGACCCGGGCCAACTTCTAGTAGTGATTGAAGGGGTGATTCCGGTCAAGGCCGGATAGCACGATGGCAACCATCGACCCTTCCATTCTCACGCATCTCTCCCACATGCAACCTCAGCTGTACTGGCTTGATGAAGATCCACTTGAGCCGTTGCCACATCCAACGTTAATCGGTGATGCCACAACTGATGTATGTATCGTCGGTGCCGGCTACACAGGTTTGTGGACGGCGCTGCTTGCTAAAGAGCAAAACCCAGATCGTGAAGTAGTTGTGCTCGAACAACGGGAAACCGGTGCAGGTGCCTCTGGTCGAAACGGTGGTTTCTGTAGTTACTCACTTACCCACGGATTCATGAATGGATACAACCGCTTTAAAGATGAGATGGCGATTATCGAGCGTATGGGCCGCGAAAATCTAGATGGCATCGAAGCCACGATTAAGAGGTATGGCATTGACTGCAACTTTGAATGGAATGGTGAGCTTCGAGTTGCGATTGAAGAGTGGCAGATGGAGTCGATGGTTGAAGAGGCACGTCTTCGTAACTCATTTGGTGACAATGTTGAACTCTTAACTAGCGAACAAACTCAAGCACGGGTTAAGTCCCCGCTGTATAAAGGCTCTCTATGGGATCCAGATGGAACGGCCTTAGTTGATCCTGCACGGTTAGTGTGGGGCTTAGAGCGGGCATGTATAAAACTCGGTGTCAAGATATTTGAAAACACTCACGTTCAATGGCTAGAGCCTACAAATAACGGAATGATTGTTCATACACCTTATGGAAGCATCTATGCGCAGAAAGTCGCGTTAGCAACTAACGTATTTAAATCTCTTATCAGGAGCGCTCATAAATACGTCATCCCCGTCTATGACTTCCAACTGGTGACCGAGCCGTTAACACCCGAGCAGCTCGAATCTATTGGATGGAAAGAGCGAGAAGGCTTATCCGATGCCGGTAATCAGTTCCATTATTATCGAATGACGAAAGATAATGAGATTTTATGGGGAGGTTATGACGCGATTTATAACTTCCGCGGCAAGGTGCGACAAGAGTACGAATCCGATGCCCAAACGTATGCGCATTTAGCCGAAGCCTTCTTAGAGACATTTCCACAGCTCAAAGGGATTAAATTCACCCATGGTTGGGGTGGTGCGATCGATACATGTTCACGTTTCTCACCATTTTGGGGAAAGGCATTTCGTGGCCGTGTTGCATATGTCATGGGCTATACCGGTTTAGGTGTAGGTTCCACTCGTTTTGGCGCACAAGTAATGCTCGATCTTTTAGATGGTACTGACAATGAACGTACGCGCCTTTCAATGGTTCGAAAAAAACCATGGCCCTTTCCACCTGAGCCATTTCGCTTCATATTTATTCGACTCACTCAATGGTCTATTAATCGAGCCGATGAAAAGCAGGGTAAGCGCAATCTATGGCTTCGACTCCTTGATTTGTTGGGTTTGGGTTTCGATTCCTAAAGCTTTGCGCCTATTCTTAACTCATGACCAACCACGGGAATATGTATGGCCCTGACTTTACATTTCTTGGCATCGAGCGTTGCGATTTAGATATCGCATCTACATATGCCGATGCCGATGTGGTCATTATCGGCGCACCAATTGATAGCGGAACTTCGTATCGATCAGGTGCGAAGTTTGGCCCTCAGGCGATTCGAGGCGCAGATTATCTGCCGCATGATGGCAAGCGTCCACATTTAGCGCTGCGCATCGATTCACTAAAGGCGATGAAGATTGTTGATGCCGGAGATTTACTAATGCCCGGTGGAGATTTAATTGCATCTCTTGAGCTCTTGGCTAAAGCCACCGAAAAAATCTCACGCGCAGGTGCAATCCCAGTAATCCTTGGAGGAGATCACTCAATCGCATCGGCCGATGTTGCAGGTATTGCACGCCATCGCGGGCTAGGTAAGATTTCAATGATTCACTTTGATGCTCACGCCGATACAGGCGAGGATCAATTTGGTGCATTAATTGGCCATGGAACACCTATGCGCCGCTTAATTGAAACTGGCACAGTGCGCGGGGACCGTTTCTTACAACTTGGTCTTCGCGGTTATTGGCCGAGTGCTAAGACGCTCGACTGGATGCGCGATCAAGGTATGCGCTCGTATGAGATGACTGAGATTCATCACAGAGGCTTAAATGCAGTTTTAGATGAATCATTTGCAACGCTAATCGATGGCTGCGACGGAGTTTTTCTCTCCGTTGATATCGATGTTGTAGATCCTGGCATGGCACCAGGAACAGGCACTCCAGAACCAGGTGGAATGACTAGTCGCGAACTACTTGAATCAGTGCGTCGCATATGTCTTGAGCTTCCAGTTGTCGGAATCGATGTGGTTGAAGTTGCACCGGCATTTGATAGCGCCGATATCACTGCGATCCTTGCTAATCGCGTTGTTTTAGAGGCGCTCAGTGCAATTGCTAAGCGTCGTTCGGGAGAGAAGTATTCACCGACACAAAACCTGCTGGATCGCTAAATGCGTGATGTCGTAATTCTTGGCTCCACTGGCTCGATCGGCACGCAAGGGCTAGAAATAATTGCAGCCAACCCAGAAAAGTTTCGTGTCATTGCAATATCATCTGCTGGTACTAATCCCGCCCTTGTAATTGAGCAGGCTAAACGATTTAACGTTGCCTTTGTAGGCGTGGTCAATAATGCCGATCTCATACGGGCAGGATTACCTGGCATCAAAGTTATCGATGGGGCATTAGCATCAACACAGATCGCATCAATCGAGTGTGATGTTGTGCTCAATGCAATCACCGGTTCGATCGGACTCGGTCCTACCCTTGCAGCCCTCGATGCTGGAAATACCTTAGCCCTTGCCAATAAAGAATCTCTTGTTGCTGGTGGCGAATTAGTGATGTCTAAGGCTCGCGAGCACCAGATAATCCCTGTTGATTCAGAGCACTCGGCAATCTGGCAGTGCGCTTTAGCCGGCAAGAGTGATGAGATTAGCCGATTAGTTTTGACTGCAAGCGGTGGCCCATTTGTAGATCGCAACGATCTGCGCGGTGTCAGTGTGGCCGATGCGCTCAAACATCCGACATGGAGTATGGGCGCGGTTGTTACAATTAATTCAGCGACTCTAGTTAATAAAGGTCTAGAAATAATCGAGGCGCACCATTTATTCTCTATGCCCTACAGCGCAATAGAAGCTGTTATTCATCGTCAATCAATAGTGCACTCAATGGTTGAATTTCGTGATGGATCAACCATCGCCCAGGCAAGCCCACCTAATATGAAGGGCGCAATTGCCTATGCACTCAATTTCCCTCACCGCTTGACTCAGGCATCATCTGCCATTGATTGGAGAGCTTCACATAGTTGGAGTTTTGAGCCGATTAATTCGCAGAGATTTCCAGCCGTTGCATTAGCTCGTCACTGTGGTGAGATTGGTGGAGCGATGCCTGCAATATTTAACGCCGCCAATGAGGTAGCCGTTGACGCCTTTATCGCCGATAAGATCGCTTTCACTTCGATAGTTCCACTGGTCGAGGCCGTTGTTACAAAGAGCGAGAAATCGGCTTCATCAACACTACGTGAGTTAGCCGATGTCAGTGCCATCGAAGATGATGCCAGAGCTCTAACTCATGAACATCTCATACGATTGGTCTCATAATGCAGATACTCGGAATCCTTGCCTTTGTCGTTGCCTTACTTTTATCGGTAATGATTCATGAGTTTGGCCATTATTTAACGGCCAAGCGATATGGCATGAAGGTCTCTGAGTTTTTCTTGGGCTTTGGTACGCGTCTCTTTTCGCGACAATGGGGCGAAACTGAGTTTGGAATTAAAGCGATTCCAGCAGGTGGCTACTGCAAAATCGAAGGCATGACACCAGGCGATGTAATGCCCGTTGGTGAAGAAAACCGTGCCTTCTATAAAGCCTCATCGGGACGTAAGTTAATTGTCTTAGGTGCTGGATCATTTCTGCACTTTGTTATTGGTTATGTGCTTCTCTTTACCCTCTTTGCAGGAATCGGTACGACACAAGTTCTGCCTATTATTGGGCAAGTCATCAAGGGCTCTGCCGCACAATCGGCTGGGATCATGGTCGGTGATGAAGTCACATCTATTAACGGCAAGAAAGTCACCGACTGGTATACAGATGTCAATGCAATCCGTAACTCCCAAGGCAGAGAGTTAACTCTGGGAATTAAACGTGCAGGCCAAGAGCTGATCATTACTGCAACCCCCACCCTTGAAACTATCGATGGGAAGAAGCGTTTCCTACTTGGAATTATCAATGAGGCCGGACTCAAGCGCACAGGGGTAGTAACCTCTTTTAAAAGCGCCGGGACCGTTACTAAGGATTTCCTTTTCGAGAGTGTGAAATCTTTAGCCAAGCTCCCATCGAAAATCCCAGAGCTATGGGGTCAAACCGTTAACGGACAAGAGCGAGATACAAATGGCTTAGTTGGCGTTGTTGGAGTAGCCCGTGTATCGGGACAGGCCGTGAGCAGTGATCAACTATCTGCAATGGAGCGCCTTGCAACATTTGTTTTAATTATCGCAAGCTTAAATATCTTCGTGGGCATCTTTAATCTCTTGCCGATTCTGCCACTCGATGGCGGACATATGGCCGTTGCAATCGCCGATGAGATTCGAGCTTTTATCGCCCGCCTGCGCGGACGTTCTCGGCCGGCAGCGATCGATGTGAGCGTGTTGACACCGATAACGATGGTGGTCTTTGTGATATTAGCCGCGCTCACACTTCTGCTCCTTGTGGCAGATATCGTCAATCCGCTTGTTCTCAATCTTTAGCGCATCCAGGCCTCATACGGCAGACTAGGTCCATGGTTGATTTAGGAATCCCGAGCGCTCCACCACCAGTTCTTACTCCACGTCGCATAACTAAGCAGATGATGGTCGGCAAAGTTGGAGTGGGAAGTGGCTCACCAGTAAGCGTTCAATCGATGTGCACAACAGTGACATCTGATGTTAATGCGACGCTGCAGCAGATCGCCGAACTAACTGCGGCCGGCTGTCAGATTGTCCGGGTTGCAGTACCAAGTCAAGATGATGCCGATGCCCTTGCACAGATCGCAAAGAAGTCACAGATTCCAGTAATCGCCGATATTCACTTTCAACCCAAGTACATCTTTGCCGCAATCGATGCGGGGTGCGCCGCAGTTCGTGTAAATCCCGGCAATATTAAACAGTTTGACGATAAAGTTAAAGAGGTTGCAAAGGCGGCAGGGGATGCCGGAATTCCAATCCGTATCGGTGTTAATGCTGGATCTTTAGATCCTCGTCTGCTGGCAAAGTATGGAAAGGCGACACCTGAAGCCCTAGCTGAATCGGCGTTGTGGGAGGCATCTTTATTTGAAGAGCATGGTTTTTCAGATATTAAAATCTCAGTTAAACACCATGACCCAGTAACTATGGTTAATGCCTATCGAATCCTGGCAGCTAAGTGTGACTATCCATTACACCTTGGTGTTACCGAAGCTGGTCCAATTTTTCAAGGAACAATCAAATCGGCAACTGCATTTGGAATTCTCTTGGCTGAAGGAATTGGTGACACGATCCGTGTTTCACTCTCAGCCCCCCCTGTTGAAGAGGTTAAAGTTGGAATCTCCATTTTGGAGTCGTTAAATCTTCGCCAACGCAAACTAGAAATCGTTTCATGTCCATCATGCGGGCGTGCGCAAGTCGATGTTTATACATTGGCTGAAAAAGTCCAAGCCGGTCTTGAAGGAATGACTGTTCCGCTGCGCGTTGCAGTGATGGGCTGTGTTGTAAATGGACCAGGAGAGGCCCGTGAGGCCGATTTAGGCGTTGCATCTGGCAACGGCAAGGGCCAGATATTTGTAAAGGGTCACGTCATTAAGACTGTGCCCGAAGCGATGATCGTTGAAACTTTAATTGAAGAGGCTATGCGATTGGCCGAAGAAATGGAGGCTGCGGGCGTTGCATCAGGCATGCCTACCGTTGATGTTAGGTAGGCTCACCTCATGTTGAAGATGTCTACGCTCTTTTTGCGTACGCTGCGCGATGATCCCGCCGATGCCGAGGTTGCAAGCCATCGCTTACTTGTCCGCGCAGGATATATCCGTCGAATCGCTGCAGGCATATATTCGTGGCTACCTCTTGGCGTAATAACACTGCGAAACGTTGAAAACGTTGTTCGCCAGGAGATGGACAAGGCCGGCTTTCAAGAGGTGCACTTTCCTGCACTGCTGCCTCGCGAGGCATACGAGACCACTAATCGCTGGGAAGAGTATGGGCCATCACTATTTCGTCTGCAAGATCGAAGAGGCGCAGATTATTTATTAGGACCAACTCACGAAGAGATGTTCACGCTAATGGTTAAGAGCGAATACTCATCGTATAAAGATTTACCACTCTCTCTCTACCAGATACAGACTAAGTATCGCGATGAGGCCCGCCCCCGGAGTGGAATTATTCGTGGTCGTGAGTTTGTTATGAAGGACTCGTACTCATTTGATATCGATGATGCCGGCCTAGATCTCTCATATCAAAGACACCGTGATGCATATGTCAGCTGTTTTAATCGGCTAGGTATGAAGTACACCATTGTTAAGGCAGTATCGGGTGCGATGGGTGGATCAAAGTCCGAGGAGTTTCTAGCACCGTGTAGTACTGGTGAGGATACGTACGTTTTATGCCCACAGTGTGGCTATGCCGCTAACGCTGAAGCGATGGTTACTAAAGTCGCCGCAGGTGACCCAAGGGCTGTTCCAGCCCTAGAAGAGTTAGATACGCCTAATACTCCAACGATTGATTCGTTAGTAGCAGTTATGAACGAGAAGTTCGGCAGTGGTTACACAGGCGCCGATACCCTCAAAAATATTATGTTGGTCGCCGATGGCAAGGCAATTGCAGTCTTAGTTCCAGGGGATCGTGAAGTTGATGTAAAGCGTCTGCAAGAAAACTTAGGTGGGGTGCATGAGCTTCGCGTCTTTGAGGAGGGTGATTTTGCTAAGCATCCACAGTTAGTGAAGGGATATATTGGCCCACAGGATTTGAAAAAAACTGGAATCACGATGTACGCCGATCCACGTGTAGCCCCTGGTACATCATGGATAACCGGTGCTAATAAACAGAATCGACATGCCCGCTTTGTTGTTAATGGTCGCGACTTCACACCCGATGCCTACGTTGAGGCGGCTGAAGTTCGCGCAGGGGATTCATGCCCAGAGTGTGCAACAGAGATTATTATCGATCGCGCAATTGAGATTGGCCACATCTTTCAATTAGGAAGAAAGTATGCCGATGCCCTTAATCTCACAGTTTTAGATCAGAATGGTAAATCTCAAGTGGTCACAATGGGCTCCTACGGCATCGGAGTTTCGCGTACAGTTGCAGCCATTGCCGAACAGACAAGTGATGAGATCGGCCTTAACTGGCCAGCTGAAATCGCACCTGCCAAGGTGCATATCGTTGCAACAGGTAAAGAGGATCTACCCTTTGATACAGCGCTCACACTTGGTAGCGATCTAGAGGCGATTGGTATCTCAGTGATGCTAGATGATCGCCGCGATGCAAGTGCAGGTGTGAAATTCAAAGATGCCGAGCTCATTGGTAATCCCATCATCGTTGTAGTGGGCAAGGCCCTTGCCGATGGCAATGTTGAGCTTCGAGTGCGAGCAACTGGCCACAAGAGTGATGTATCCCTAACCACTGCAGTGTCGGCTATCGCCGCTCTGCTTGCGTAAGGTACGCGGCGTTGGGCGAACTAACCGTTGCAACTGGTTTATTTCTCTTAAGTGCATCCCTCTTCGCCGGCTTCGTTGATTCAATTGCCGGAGGCGGGGGATTAATCCAACTACCCGCCCTCTTAATTGGCCTGCCCAAGACAGAGACCGTCACCGTTCTTGGTACCAATAAATTGGGATCGGTCTTTGGAACAAGCGTTGCCGCAGGCCTCTATCGCAGGGCGATAAAACCTGAACCTAAGGTTTTGATTGCGATGGCATTGCCGGCATTTATTGGATCGGCCGCTGGTGCATCCCTTGCATCGCAAATTCCTACATCGAGTATGCGCCCTATTGTTCTTATTCTCCTCATTGTGGTTGCCATCTATACCTGGCTTAAACCTGATTTAGGAATGGTTGAGAGATTTAAACACACCGATATGCGCAGAGTTCAGATTGCGGGGCTAGCTGGGGCGCTCATTGGTTTTTATGATGGAATCTTTGGTCCGGGCACTGGCTCATTTTTAATACTCATATTAGTTGCATCTCTTGGCTATGCATTTATTACCGCATCGGCTATTGCAAAGGTTGTTAATGTTGCAACTAATCTGGGTGCGATCATTATTTTTGGCATACATGGCGCCATCATCTGGCAGATTGGGTTAGCTCTTGGGGCGGCCAATGTCACCGGGGCGATTATCGGCTCTCGCCTGGCCATTCGCGGCGGCTCGACTTTAGTTCGTAAGGTCTTCCTTGTAGTGACCGTTGCGCTGATTCTTAAAGTAGGAATTGATACTTTCCAAAGTTTTTAGTTACAATCTCACCTACAACTTAATAAGAAAGTAGCTCCATATGTCACTGACACAATCCCTTACCGAACTTCTCACACCCGCAGTAGAAAGCGCCGGTTTTTTCCTTGAGGAAGTTCTTCTAACGAGCC
The DNA here is from genome assembly GCA_964201135.1 of Candidatus Planktophila sp. Taxonomy (GTDB): domain Bacteria; phylum Actinomycetota; class Actinomycetes; order Nanopelagicales; family Nanopelagicaceae; genus Planktophila. Next base: position 22,302 of record CAXNDE010000002.1, on the reverse strand, counting down.
CTGGTAATCACCGCATTTTGACCTGCGTCGTTGATGGTTCAAAGCCACTGAACCTCGATGAGGTCACAGTTGTCTCACGTTTGATCTCTGAACTTTTAGATGAGACAACGCTTATTGACGATGCTTTTACCCTTGAAGTTACATCGCCAGGGGTTGATAGGCCACTGACAGAGCGCCGCCACTGGGAGAAAAACCTAACACGAATTATCGCGATGGTCATGAGAGATGAAAGCTCCTTGACCGCCCGTTTAACTGAACTTCGCGAGAGTGATGCCACTTTTATTGAAAATATAAAGGGGCGTATGAAAACTCACACCGTTGTTTTGGCCGATATTAAACGGGCACAGGTGCAAGTTGAATTTAGCCGTAAGGAAGATAGTTAAATGCATGTCGAGATGAGTGCACTAATTGAGCTAACGAATGAAAAAGGGATTCCGCTCGAGCAGTTAATTCAAGCTATTGAAATCGGTGTACTGACTGCTTACAACCAGACCGATGAGGCCAAGCGTCACGCCCGAGCGCATTTAGATCGCGAGAGTGGTGAGATTTCTATCTTTATTCCACAGTTTAACGAGCTGGGTGAAAAAATCGCAGATGAGCCAGATATGCCCGTTGGCTTTTCACGTGTAGCAACATCTACTGCGCGCCAGATAATTAAATTAAAGATGCGCGAGACAAATGATGCCTCGATCGTTGGCGAGTTCACCGGAAATGTTGGCGATGTTATTTCAGGAGTTGTTCAGCAGGGTCGCGATCCCAAAATGATTAACGTTAACTTGGGGCGCACCGAAGGTCGCATACCTCCGCAAGAACAGGTCCCTGGAGAGATCTATAACCATGGCGATCGTATTAAATGCTTTGTCGTTGAAGTCAAGCAGGGATTAAAGGGTCCAGAGATTATGTTATCCCGCAGCCACCCAGCACTTGTTAAACAGTTATTTGCCTTTGAAGTTCCCGAAATTAACGATCGCATCGTTGAGATTATGGCCGTTGCGCGCGAGGCGGGACATCGAACTAAGGTCGCCGTTAAATCCCACCGCGCAGGTGTGAGTCCTAAAGGCTCACTCATCGGCCCCATGGGTTCGCGTGCGCGCGCAGTTATGGATGAGCTCCATGGCGAGAAGATCGATATCGTTGACTGGTCAGATGATCCGGCGATCTTTGTTGGCCATGCACTTGCACCGGCAAAGGTTGTTTCGGTTGAAATCACAGATTTGGCAGGGCGTTGTGCCAAGGTCGTGGTGCCCGACTATCAACTCTCTTTAGCTATTGGTAAAGATGGACAAAATGCACGCTTGGCTGCGCGCTTAACGGGCTGGCGCATCGATATTCATCCCGATAATCCCATTATGTAAACGGGGCCACCATTAGATACGATAGCTTCCTGCACTTTTAACGAAATGGACATGAAAGATATGCAACTCACATGAGCTCGCTAGAACTATGAGGTCGTACAACTAGGGCTTGCATGTGATGTATATGCGGGCCAAGACAGGGGAAAATGTGTCAAAGGTCCGCGTACACGAGTTAGCAAAACAACTCGGTATGGAGAGCAAGGTCGTCCTTGCAAAGCTCCAAGAGATGGGTGAGTTCGTAAAATCGGCATCCTCCACGGTAGAAGCGCCAGTTGTGCGCAAGCTCATCGAGATGTATCCAGATTCAAAACCGGTCGAGGAAAAAAAGCCTGTAAAGAAGGCAGCTGCGAAAAAGACGGCCGCTAATACAAAAGAGGAGGTCACTGCCGAACAGGCCGCCTCATTGGCCGCCGAACTCGGCGTTGATCTAGAGGCGCTCAAAGCCGAACAGGTTCGCGCCGAGATGCACAAGGCCGAGATGCATGCAAAATCTGAGGCAGTGCGTGCAGCTGACGATGGGCCAGTAGCATCGAGCGAAAAGCCAGCGCCCCGTGCAGGAAATAATCCATTCTCATCTGGTACTAGCGCAGTTCCACGTCCACCACGTCCAGGAAATAATCCATTTTCAACTGGCGGAGTTGCACCTCGTCCGCCACAACGTCCAACTGGTGCGCCACGTCCAGGAATGGCCGGTGCCCGTCCAGGTTCAGTGCGTCCAGGTTTTGCTGCACGTCCACCAAGCTCGCGTCCAGCAACGGGTGCAGGCTTTCCTGCCCGCACTGGCGGTGCACCAAGTGGCGCGCCAATCTCTCCCTATAAAAGTAATGCTCCAAGCGGTGCTCCATCAACGGGTGCACCAACTCGTCCAGGCGGTGGTCGTCCACCACAACGAGGGGGGGCAGGTGGAGCATTTGGAAAAAATGCGAGTAAGAAATCAGGTCGTAAATCTAAGTCGCGTAAAGCACTTCGCGACGAGTTCGACAACATGCAGGCGCCGCAACTCGGTGGCGTAGTTATTCCGCACGGTGATGGAAAAACGCCCATCCGTATGCGTCGTGGCTCTTCATTGGCCGACTTTGCCGACAAGATTGGCGCCGATCCAGCAGCACTTGTTGCAGCCCTCTTTCACTTAGGTGAAATGGTTACAGCAACGCAGTCAGTAGATGCAGATACTTTTGAAATTCTCGGTGTTCAACTCGGATATGAAATCCAAATCGTTAGCCCCGAAGATGAAGATCGCGAACTCTTGCAGGGTTTTGATATTGATTTAGCCGATGAAGTTGCAGCCCTTGACCCCGACATGCTCGTTGCACGTCCACCAGTTGTCACCGTTATGGGCCACGTCGATCACGGTAAGACATCACTCCTAGATGCAATTCGCAAGAGCGAAGTTATGAAATCTGAGGCCGGCGGAATCACTCAGCACATTGGTGCCTACCAGATTCATCATGATCACAACGGCATTAATCGCGCTATTACATTTATCGATACACCAGGTCATGAGGCATTTACCGCCATGCGTGCTCGTGGTGCCAAGGTAACCGATATCGCAGTACTCGTTGTTGCAGCCGATGATGGAATCATGCCGCAGACAATTGAGGCGCTTAATCACGCGCAAGCTGCAGATGTTCCAATCGTTGTGGCCGTTAACAAGATGGATAAAGAGGGCGCAAATGCCGATAAAGTCCGTCAGCAGCTAACTGAGTACAACTTAATCGCCGAAGAGTATGGCGGCGAGACAATTTTCGTCAATGTATCTGCAAAATCAGGTCAGGGAGTTGACGACTTAATCGAATCAATTCTCTTGACCGCCGATGCTGCAATCGATCTTCGCGCAATCGCCGATGACAGTGCTCGCGGTGTTGCAATCGAAGCACACCTTGACCGCGGTCGTGGGCCAGTTACAACGGTTCTGATTCAGCGCGGTACTTTGAAGATCGGCGATGCAATCGTGGCCGGTGGTTCATTTGGTCGCGTACGTGCGATGCTCGATGAAAACGGCGACAGCGTTGAAAACGCTGGACCATCTCGTCCAGTTCAGGTTCTTGGTTTCACATCTGTACCAAGTGCCGGAGATACATTCTTAGTTGCCGATGAGGATCGCACTGCGCGCCAGATCGCTGAAAAGCGTCAGGCCGCTGAGCGAAATGCCCAACTTGCTAAGGCGCGTAAGAAGGTATCTCTAGAGGACTTTATGGAGCAGTCCAAGGTCTCAACACTTAACTTAATTCTCAAGGGAGATGTAAGTGGATCTGTTGAAGCCCTCGAAGAGGCTTTGATGGCCCTAGATGTTGGCGCCGAAGTTGATCTTCGCGTTATTCACCGCGGTGTTGGCGCAATTACCAAGAGCGACATTACATTGGCATCGGCATCAACTGCAGTTGTCATCGGCTTTAACGTTAAGCCCGAGCCACAGACTGCAATCTTCGCCGATCAAGAGGGTGTTGAAGTCCGCTTCTACTCCGTTATTTATCAGGCGATTGATGATGTTGAGCTCTCACTCAAGGGACTTCTCAAACCAATCTACGAAGAGTTTGTTTTGGGTAATGCCGAAGTTCGAGAGATCTTCAAATCATCCAAGGCTGGAAACATCGCTGGATCTATCGTTAAGGATGGAGTCATCCGACGTAACGCAAAGGCACGCATTCTGCGTGGGGAGAAAACTCTTGTCGATGATCTAACGATTGATTCACTCAAGCGCTTTAAAGACGATGCAACTGAGGTTAAAGAGGGCTTCGAGTGCGGAATTGGCCTTGGCAATATGAAGGAGATCGCTGTCGGCGACATGATTCAAGTATTTGAGATGCGAGAGGTAAAGAGAGTATAAAAATGAACCCATCACATCGTTCATTAAAGGTAGCAGACCGCATCAAAGTGGTCGTGGCACAGATATTAGAGACGAAGATTAAAGATCCCCGTCTTGGCTTTGTCACTGTCACCGATGCGCGCGTTACTGGAGATTTACAGATGGCATCGATCTTCTATACCGTCCTTGGTGATCTAGATGCTCGTGCATCAACTGCTGCTGCCTTAGAGAGCGCCAAAGGTGCGATCCGTTCAGCCCTTGGTCGAGAGCTTGGACTTCGCATCACTCCATCGCTGGAATTTTTCGAAGATGGTCTACCAGAGAGTGCTAAAGCCCTCGATACATTGCTTGCAAAGGTACATGAGCAAGATGCCGAGGTCGCAAAGCTACGTAAAAATGCAACCTATGCCGGGGGAGAAGATCCATATAAAGCCCCACGCATAATCGAGTCGGAGTAATCATCGAGCACGGCTTTCTGGTTGTAGATAAAGAGCCAGGAATGACTAGCCATGACGTTGTTGCAATTGCACGTCGCGCACTTGGTACACGCAAAGTTGGCCACGCCGGGACTTTAGATCCGATGGCTACAGGGATATTAGTTCTGGGTTTTAATAATGGAACACGATTGCTGCAGTACATTACCGATGGCGATAAGACATATCAAGCAACTGTTGTTTTAGGTGCTGCAACAGTGACTGATGATGCTGAAGGCGAAGTTATCTCGCGCGCCGATGCAAGCACAATAACTGATGCGCAGATTGAGGTTGAGTTAGCAAAAATGCGCGGTGCGATTATGCAGCGCCCAAGTTCGGTTTCTGCCGTTAAGGTGGATGGCGAGCGCGCCTACGATCGTGTACGTGCTGGAGAAGTAGTCGAGCTTGCAGCTAGAGCGGTAACAGTTACTCAGCTGGATATTCTGAGTATTCGCCATCTGAATTCGAGCATTGAAGTCGATATTGAGGTTACTTGTTCGGCCGGTACCTTCATCCGTGCAATTGCACGCGATTGTGGCAACGCGCTAGGTGTGGGTGGACATCTCTCAGCCCTTCGCCGTAGTCGAGTAGCCGGCTTTGGCTTAGATCGCGCAGTTACATTGCACGAGCTAAAAAATGGTGGGTTCAGCGCATTGTCATTAGCCGATGTTGCACGGGCGACCTTTTGCATCCGTGAGTTAGCTCTAGATGAGTGCCAAGAGCTCTCATTCGGTCGCCCACTTGCCAGTAATCCCACGGATGAGATTTTCGCCGCGATGAGTGGTGAAAATCTATTAATCGCACTTCTTGCCAATAAAGATGGCTTTGCCAAACCTATAGCTGTGTTCGCGCCGGCAAAGTAACTGGGGGATAATAGGGCCATGAGCGTTGTTGTAATCGGTGTATTTGATGGAGTCCATAAGGGACACCAAGATGTACTCAACCGTGCCAAGGCGATCGCAGGTGATGACAAGATTATTGCGCTGACCTTTGATCCTCACCCTGTCAGTGTCTTTGCACCCGATCGCACACCTACTTTATTGACGATTCTCACCGATCGCATCGAGCTATTAAAGATTCATAACGCCGATCAAGTTGCAGTTATCAAGTTCACACCAGAGTTTGCGGCGATGAGCCCAGAGGATTTTGTTAAAAAAATTCTTGTGCAACAGTTGAGTGCAACGAAGGTCGTTGTTGGTAAGAACTTTACCTACGGCCACAAAGCTGCTGGAAATATTGAGAGCCTTAAAGCCCACACCGAGTTTGAAACAGTGGTTCTAGATTTATCCCCTGAAGAGGGCGAGGTCGTTTCATCGACCCGCATTAGAAAACTTATCATTGCAGGAGATGTAGAAAAAGCCCGCGGATTACTAACCCGCCCGCATCGCTTGGACGGCATCGTGGTTCATGGTGAAAAGCGTGGCCGCGAAATTGGATACCCGACGGCAAATCTTGGCGATCTTCAAGGCCAGACGATTCCAGCCGATGGAGTGTATGCAGGGTGGTTAAGCGTTGGAATCGATCGTTGGCCAGCGGCGATTTCAATAGGCGCAAATCCAACTTTTGCCGGTATTCGAGGCCGCCAAGTTGAGGCATATGCTCTGGATCAAGTGGGATTAGATCTCTATACAAAGGCGGCGACGATTGAATTCGGGTGGCGCCTTCGAGATACGTTGACCTTTGATAGCCTTGAGCCGTTGCTCATTCAGATGGCTAAAGACTGCGCACAAGCCCGCGAACTTACCGAGAGTTGACATAAAATTAGATTGAAAGGGCTGCTTTCAATCCTGCACCCAGATTTGAGATAGCGCCTGGGCTTAGAGCGCCAAGGTCTCGCAGGATTTCATCTTCATAGAGTTCAACAATGTCATCACAAACAGCTCGACCGAGAAATACTTCCCCGTTACCCAATTCGACAATACTGGGGATTCTTGGTTTTGGCGAAGTTGTGAGTCGCACGGCGAGTACCTGCGGAAGTGTGGAATTGCGCTGATTGTTTGAAACGACAACAAAATACTTTTCACTCTTAATGTTAGATAATTTTGCTGCGTACACTCTGCCACGAAGCAGTGGCCAAGGAGAGTTCATTCCTCCGCCGACCATATAGGAGTGCGGCGACGCGCATCTTTTCGTAGTTGTTGGAGCTTATCTTTTGAAATTCCCTCCGCGATTTGTGAGTACCCCTCCATTTCTGCTGATGCCTTCACTGCAGACATTCCGGCTTCGAATACCGCGTGCAAAAGTGCTGAAGTGCTTACCTCTTGGTCAATAATCTTCGTCCCGCTTAATTCTTCAAGCGCACGTTGATAGGCAGAGGACTCGAGAAGAATTGAAATGTCACTCTCATTTCGTTTCGTCAGGGGCAACGAAGTACGGCGTTGCACAGGGGATGTAATTCTTGTTGCCATGCCTCATATAGTGCCACATTAAGTGATGCATTACAACTCGTTAACGGGTGTGTGTTATAAGACCTAGGAGCTTGCCTGCCTAAGACGATTTCGTGTATCCACAGGCCCGCTGGTAACCTTGGTCTTCAACGAGAAAGCGATTTTCCGTGAGGTACACCGGAAAGCCCCGTAATCACCAGATGAAAAATAGGAGCACAACGATATGGCACTAAAACCAGAGGCAACAGCGGCAATCGTCGCCGAGTACGGATCGACTCCTACTGATACGGGAAGTCCTGAAACCCAGGTCGCTTTGCTATCCAAGCGCATTGAAGAGATCACTACACACTTAAAGACCAACCCACATGACCACCACAACCGTCGTGGCCTTTTGTTACTAGTTGGACGTCGTCGTCGAACTCTTCAGTATCTCGCTAAGACAGATATCAATCGCTACCGTGCGATTATCGAAAAGCTCGGTATTCGCCGCTAAATAAATATCTACCCACCGACAGGATCAATGGTCCTCGGTAGTGGTTTCCGCAAGGGCCGATTTAGGCGTGCGTGAACTTCGATCGGAGATTCATTGTTAGTTCTCGGTGTGGTAGCCCGAAATAGAGAGAGCTGTTTGCAGCGCTCTTAAAAACTAATCAAAGGAGGACCCATGGAGGGTCAAGAGGTTCAATCAGCCGTTGCAGTAATTGATAACGGTAAGTTCGGAAAACGAGAGATTCGTTTTGAAACAGGACGCCTAGCGCGTCAAGCAGCAGGAGCTGCAGCAGTATTTCTAGATGATCAGACAATGATTTTCTCAGCAACTACTGCATCAAAGACACCAAAGGATCAATTTGATTTCTTTCCTTTAACAGTTGATGTTGAAGAGAAGATGTATGCAGTTGGTCGTATCCCAGGATCATTCTTCCGCCGTGAAGGACGTCCATCAGAGGATGCGATTCTTACCTGCCGCTTAATTGATCGTCCGTTGCGTCCATCATTTGTTAAGGGACTTCGCAATGAAGTTCAGATCGTTGTGACAGTAATGGCACTCGACCCTGACCACATGTATGACGTCATCGCTATTAACGCAGCATCAATGTCAACACAGCTTGCTGGTCTGCCATTTTCTGGCCCAATCGGTGGCGTTCGCGTTGCCTTAATTGATGGTCAGTGGGTTGCATTCCCTAACCACTCACAGGTTGCAAATGCAGTCTTTGACATGGTTGTTGCCGGTCGCATCAGCGATGGCGATGTTGCGATCATGATGGTTGAGGCAGAGGCCACAACTAAGACGATCGAGCTCATCAAGGGTGGAGCACCTACTCCTAACGAGGAGGTTGTTGCACAAGGTTTAGATGCTGCAAAGCCGTTTATCAAGATTCTCTGTGAGGCCCAATCAAAGCTTGCAAAGGTGGCTGCAAAGCCAACTGCAGAGTTCCCAGTATTTCTTGACTATCAAGATGATGTCTTTGCCGCCGTTGAAAAGGCAGCTGGAGGCGATCTTGCTAAGGCACTTACTATTTCAGGTAAGCAAGAGCGCGAAACAAAGATCGATGAGATCAGCGCTACTACTAAAGAGAGCGTTAGTGCAGCATTTGTTGGCCGTGAAAAGGAAGTCCCAGCGGCTTTCCGTTCATTGACTAAGAAGCTTGTCCGCCAGCGCGTACTGCGCGATAAAATCCGTATCGATGGCCGCGGCCTTCGCGATATTCGTGCACTCTCTGCAGAAGTTGAAGTCATTCCACGTGTTCATGGTTCAGCGATATTTGAACGTGGCGAGACACAGATTCTTGGAATCACAACACTGAACATGCTCAAGATGGAGCAGCAGTTAGATACGTTAAATCCTGAAAACCACAAGCGTTACATGCACAACTACAACTTCCCACCATATTCAACTGGTGAGACCGGTCGTGTTGGTACACCTAAGCGCCGCGAAATCGGCCACGGTGCACTCGCTGAGCGCGCATTGATTCCAGTTCTTCCAACACGCGAAGAGTTCCCTTACGCAATTCGTCAGGTCTCTGAAGCGCTTGGTTCAAATGGTTCAACATCTATGGGCTCTGTCTGTGCATCAACTCTTGCGCTCTATAACGCAGGTGTTCCATTGCGCGCACCAGTTGCAGGTATTGCAATGGGTCTAATCTCTGACACTGTCGATGGCAAGGTCGAGTACGTTGCCCTTACAGATATTCTCGGTGCAGAAGATGCCTTCGGTGATATGGACTTCAAAGTCGCCGGAACAAAGGATTTTGTTACAGCGTTGCAGCTAGATACTAAGCTCGATGGAATTCCAGCATCAGTACTTGCCGGGGCACTTCTACAAGCTAAAGAGGCTCGCCTTGCAATCCTTGATGTAATGAATGAAGCGATCGATGGCCCAGATGAGATGAGCCCGTTTGCTCCACGCATTATCTCTGTCAAGATTCCAGTTGATCAGATCGGTGCAGTGATCGGACCTAAGGGCAAGATTATTAACCAGATTCAAGAAGAGACTGGCGCAGATATATCTATCGAAGATGATGGAACGATCTACATCGGCGCAGTAGATGGCCCATCGGCCGAAGCTGCACGTGCACAGATCAACGCCATCGCTAACCCACAAATGCCAGAAGTTGGCGAGCGTTACTTAGGTACGGTCGTAAAGCTTGCAGCATTTGGCGCATTTATCTCATTGATGCCAGGAAAAGATGGACTTCTACACGTATCTCAGATTCGCAAGATGCATGGTGGAAAGCGTATTGAAAACTTGGAAGAGGTCATGAAGGTTGGGGACAAGATTCAAGTTGAAATCGGCGAGATTGATCCAAAGGGCAAGTTGTCTTTGGTTCCAGTTCTTGAAGATGGATCAACTGGTTCTACCAAGTAAATGAGTGTACGTCGCTCAGTTTTACCTAGCGGTCTGCGTATCGTTACTGAAGAGGTTACTTCGGTACGCAGCGCCGCGATCGGTATCTGGGTCAATGTAGGTTCAAGAGATGAAACCCCGGCAGTTGCTGGGGCCTCTCACTTTCTGGAGCATCTATTATTTAAAGGAACTACTCGTCGTACGGCGCTAGAGATTTCATCCTCTATCGAATCCGTTGGTGGAGAGATGAACGCCTTTACATCCAAGGAGTACACCTGTTTTTACGCTCGAGTAATCGACACTGATTTACCAATGGCAATCGATGTGATCTCTGATCTAATCACCTCATCCATCGTTACCGCTCTAGATGTAGATGCCGAACGTAAAGTCGTCTTAGAAGAGATTGCAATGCGCGATGATGACCCCAGCGATTTAGTCCATGACTTATATGCAGAGACATATTATGGAGATACTCAACTAGGGCGCCCAATTCTTGGCACTATTGACTCAATTAACAATATGTCGCGCGGTAGCGTCTTTAATTACTATAAAAAGCGTTATCTGCCACAGGATTTAGTTGTCGCAGTCGCCGGCAATATCAAACATAAAAAAGTCGTAGAGATGGTTGAGAAAGCCCTATCTGTCGATGGTTTCCTTGATGTAAGTGGTGCGCCAGTCGTTCGTTCCAATACAGCTCCTAAGAAGAGCCCACAGAAATCCGTTGGATTAATCTCTCGCACCACTGAACAGGCACACATGTTCTATGGCATGGAGGGCGTCGCCCGTCACGATGATCGCCGCTTTGCAATGGGAATCTTGGCATCGGCATTAGGTGGAGGAATGTCATCACGTTTATTCCAAGAGATCCGTGAAAAGCGCGGCCTTGCATACTCGGTCTATGCCTACGCACAACAGTTTGCAGGTAGTGGTCAGATAGGTTTTTACGCAGGGTGCAAACCCGCTAAGGCGATTGAAGTTTTAGAGATTATCCGAGAGGTCCTAGCCGACGTTGCCGATAATGGAATGAGCCACGAAGAGATTGAACGGGCAAAGGGCGCAGTCCGAGGCTCATTAGTTTTAAGTCAAGAAGACTCTGGTTCACGCATGAGCCGAATTGGCAAGAACGAGATTGTCTACGGTCACGTTATGGGCTTTGACGATATTTTAAAGGCGGTTTCACAGGTCAATGAGGCAGACATCCGCGAAATTGCTAGCGCCTTCCTGACTAAAACACCTACGCTTGCACTCGTGGGGCCATTTAAAAACACAGCCAAGTTTGAGAAGGTATTGAGATGATTAACGTCGCAGTCTTAGGTGCAAAAGGGCGCATGGGCGCTGAAGTAGTTAAGGCAGTTAATAGCGATCCTGGCATGTCATTGATTGCAGCCCTAGATCTGGGTGACTCACTCGATCAACTTCTTGGCTCAGGTACACATGTTGTTGTTGACTTCACAACCCCCGATAGCGTGATGGCTAACTTAGATTTTCTTATTAACAACGGTATTCATGTTGTCGTTGGTACTACTGGCTTTGATGATAAAAAGCTCGCCATCATTGATGGGCTATGCACAGCAAATCCAGCGGTTGGCGTTTTAATCGCCCCTAACTTTGCAATCGGCGCGGTTTTAATGATGGAGTTTGCTGCAAAGGCTGCGCGCTACTTTGAATCGGCCGAGATCATTGAGCTTCATCACCCAGATAAGGTCGATGCACCAAGTGGAACTGCCGCGCGTACGGCGCAGTTAATGAGTGATGCACGCAAAGCTGCAGCTCTCAAGGCGATGCCAGATGCCACGACAACGGCTCTAGCCGGTGCACGTGGATCAAAGGTCGGCGATGTTCCCATTCACTCTGTGCGTGCACGTGGCTTAGTCGCTCATCAAGAGGTAATCCTTGGTGGATTAGGAGAGACGCTGACGATTCGTCACGACTCATTAGATCGCGCAGGATTTATGCCGGGGGTTTTACTGGGGATCCGAAGCGTTATTACACATCCGGGGCTCACTCATGGCCTCGATAAGTTTATGTAAGGGGAGAAAAGACTATGTCAGACAAAGAAATCACAATGTACTCTGCCGATTGGTGCGGAGATTGCCGGCGTTCAAAGCGTCTATTGAACGAGCTTAATGTCGCCTACACACTCATTGATATCGAGGCCGATAGCAAAGCCGCCGATAAGGTTATTGAGATTAATGGCGGTATGCGCTCTATTCCAGTAATCGTCTTCGCCGATGGAACTCACTTGACTGAGCCATCAGATATCGATTTAAAGGCAAAGCTAAGCGCATTAGGAATTATCTAAATCCAGTTGTAGATAGCTGCTGAAGTAATTGCAGCCGATAGAACCACAACTGGAAAAGGCGCCTTGAGCAGTAGTGCAATGACTGCCACACTCACTCCGGCCAAGCGATGATCAACCATCACCGTAGTTTTTGTTGTAAATGTCTGTACTGCAACGAGAGCGCTCAGCAGTGCGATAGGGATAAGTGCGTTGATCCGCGCAATCTTTGGATGCTCTAACCACTGTGGAGGTATTGAATACCCTGAGTATTTGAGGGCAAATGCGATAAGACTTGTGCCGATTACGGCGATCCAAAAAGGGCTCATCGACGCAGCCCAACTGCGATTGCAATAAATGCCGTAGCGATAATGGGTAGACCTGCAGGTAAAATTGGTGTCATAGCTAATGCAAAAACTACAGAAGTAATAGCAAGTGCGCGATCTCGATTATTTTCAAGGCGGGGCCATACAAGTCCTAAGAAAGCTGCAGGCACGGCTGAGTCCAGTCCCCAAGCGCGAGTATCACCCATGGCCTGTGCTCCAACTGCACCAGCGAAAGTAAAGAGATTCCAAAAAACAAAGACACCAAAGCCCGTTAACCAGAAGCCATGTCGCATCGCATCCTCGCTACGCTTTTGTGCACCTAATGCGATGGCAGTTGATTCATCGATTGTTATCTGTGCGGCAATTACTCGCTTAAAACCCTTTACCTTTAAATGTGGCGCCATGATGAGACCGTATAAACCATTGCGTATACCGAGCAGAGATGCAGTTGCGATTCCACTTATTGCACTGCCTCCAGCTCCAAGAACTCCGATGACGGCAAACTGGGATGCCCCTGAAAATGTCAGAAGAGATAAGAGGCAGCTTTGCAGAACTGAAAAACCATTTGCAACCGAGGCTGCGCCAAAGGCGACGCCGTAAGCGCCAACGGTCAGGGACAGGCTCAAGGAGTCTCGAACTGTGATGGCTTCAACTCTGGACACGCGGACAGTCTGCCGTAGAAATCCGTAACGACCAAGGCGGCCATAGATAGGCTCGCGCAATGGCCGAAGAGATTATTTTCCGCGACGATGTAACCGTCGAACTCGTTAAATCCAGTGCAAGTGATGCCGATGTAATCTGGGCGGCGCGAGTATCTACGGCCGGTGAGCAATCACTTGATGAGATTGGTGAAGATCCATCTCGCTCTGCCGGCTTAATTAACTATTTAGCACGTGAGCGGCACGGTTCGCCCTTCGAGCATACGTCGATGACTTTTTTTGTATCTGCTCCAATATTTGTATTCCGCGAATTCATGCGCCATCGCATCGCCTCATATAACGAAGAGAGTGGTCGTTACCGCGAATTAAAACCGGTTTTCTATATCCCATCTAAATCTCGCAAATTACTACAAGTGGGCAAGACTGGCGCTTATACATTCGAAGATGGTACGCAAGAGCAGTTCGAGCTCTCAGTAAAAGTAATGAAGAATGCATACATCGTTGCCTACGATAGTTATCAAAAAATGCTGGATGCCGGAATCGCCCGCGAAGTTGCGCGCGTAGTTCTGCCCGTTGCAACATACTCATCAATGTATGTGAGTATGAATGCCCGTGCACTAATGAACTTTTTATCATTGCGTACAGCGCGCGAGGGCTCCCACTTTCCTAGCTATCCGCAGCGCGAAATTGAGATGGTGGCCGAGAAAATGGAGGCCGAATTCGCAAAATTAATGCCGCTCACTCACGCCGCCTTTGAAAAATCTGGACGCGTCGCGCCGTAAAACAGGTAGAGTTAGGCGTATGAGTACGCCTGCGCCCTTTGGTCGAATGTTGACCGCGATGGTCACCCCCTTTAATAAAGATGGAAGCATCGATTGGAATGGCGTAGAAAAAATAGCTGATCACTTAGTTAAAACCGGTCACGATGGAATCGTAGTTAACGGCACAACAGGTGAGGCACCTACAACTAAATCCTCTGAAAAAGAGGAGATTATTAAAGTTGTAAAAAAAACTGTTGGCTCCAGCGTCAAAGTCCTATCGGGTGCTGGCGATAATGAGACCGATTACTCAGTCAATCAGGCCAAACGCTCTGAGGCAGCTGGCGCTGATGGTATTTTGGTTGTCACTCCCTATTACAACAAACCGCCACAGGCAGGAATAAAGGCTCACTTTTTAGCGATGGCAAATGCAACGGCTCTACCAATGATGTTGTATGACATTCCAGGGCGCACAGGGGTAGAGATTGAGTCCGACACAATCGTTGAACTCTTTGAGCATCCATCGATTGTTGCGCTCAAAGATGCCAAAGGAAACGTTGCGGCAACTTCATGGGTAATCAAGCGCTGTGGAATTCCGGTTTACTCTGGTGATGATATTTTGAACTTGCCACTGCTATCGGTAGGCGCAGTTGGCTTTGTCTCAGTCTGTGGCCACACTGTTGGTAGTGATTTAAAGGCGATGCTCAACGCTTGGTTTGAAGGAAATAGCACGCGCGCCTTAGAGATTCACCAAAAACTATTGCCTGTATTTACGGGTACCTTCCGCACGCAGGGTGCAATCATGACCAAAGCGGCGCTAACGCTCATGGGTCTACCTGGTGGCCATACACGTCTTCCATTAGTCGATGCAACCGATGCGCAGATTGCGCAGTTGCGCGAAGATCTTCGTGCCGGTGGCGTTGCTGTATAAATAATGAATCATCCACATCCAGAGTTAGGTCTTCCACCCAAGTTAGTTAATGGGGGATTGCGCATTGTCGCTCTCGGCGGTCTGGCCGAAATCGGTCGCAATATGACCGTCTTTGAAAGCAAAGGTAAGTTGTTAATCGTCGACTGCGGGGTTCTTTTTCCCGAAGATACACAGCCAGGTATCGATTTAATCCTGCCTGATTTTTCATATATCCGAGAGCGTTTACATGATGTCGTAGGCCTGTTTTTAACGCATGGACATGAGGATCACATCGGTGCGGTGCCGTATCTGCTTCGCGAACGTTCCGATATCGCTATTTATGGATCGGCGCTGACTCTGGCACTCATTACAGCTAAGTTAAAAGAGCATCGAATCACGCCACTAACGCGCGAAGTTCGAGAGGGTGGCCATGAAGATGTTGGTCCATTCGAACTAGAGTTTGTTGCAGTTAATCACTCAATTCCAGATGCACTTGCCGTAGTTATCAATACCGATGCTGGACGAATTCTGCACACGGGCGATTTTAAGATGGATCAACTTCCATTAGATGGTCGCATTACAGATCTGCGCACCTTTGCACGCCTGGGTGAGGAGGGTGTTGATCTGTTTATGGTCGATTCAACAAATGCCGATGTTCCTGGCTTTACACCATCAGAGCGCGAAATCATGCCGGCCCTTAACCGTGTAATCGCATCGACAAAGCGTCGAGTAATCGTTGCCTCGTTTTCATCGCACGTGCACCGAGTTCAACAAGTAATTGATATTGCTGCAGCGCATGGGCGAAAAGCTGTTTTTATTGGGCGTTCTATGGTTCGCAATATGAAGATTGCACAGGATATGGGCTACTTAACCGTTCCAGATGGTGTACTAATCGATGTTAAAGAGCTTGATTCTTTTGATGACAATGTTGTTCTTATTTGTACGGGTTCACAAGGCGAGCCCATGGCAGCCCTTGCCCGCATGGCCAATGGTGATCACCAGATTCGAGTCGGTGAAGGTGACACAGTTATTTTGGCGTCGTCACTGATACCAGGAAATGAAAACTCAGTCTTTAGAATTATCAATGAGCTCACGCGCTTTGGAGCAAAAGTTGTCCATAAAGCCAATGCAATGGTGCATGTATCTGGCCACGCCGCAGCTGGAGAGCTTTTGTACTGTTACAACATCGTAAAACCTAAGTATGTAATGCCGGTCCATGGTGAATGGCGACACTTAAAGGCAAATGCCGAGCTTGCCATACAAGCCGGTATGCCACGATCTAATGCATTGATAATTGAAAACGGAGTTGTCGTTGATTTAGTAGATCACGAAGCATCGATTGTCGGTGCTGTGCCATGTGGTTTTGTTTATGTCGATGGGCAGAGTATTGGTGACATCACCGAGACATCACTCAAAGATCGACGTATCTTGGGCGAAGAGGGATTTATATCTGTCATCGTCGTTATTGATTCACAGAGTGGAAAAATAGTTGCAGGTCCAGATATTCATGCGCGTGGATTTAATGAAGATATGGCGCTTTTTGATGACGTTAAGTTGAAGATCGAAAAAGCACTCGCCGCTGCAGTCGTCGATGGAATAAACGGAACACATCAGTTATCGCAGATTGTGCGCAAAACAGTTGGTGGTTGGGTCGGTGGCGAGCACCGCAGAAAGCCGATGATCATTCCAGTTGTTATTGAGGTCTAACCGCGGCGAGCCTAGCCAGATGAAAATTGCACAGCCTTTAAGATTGCCAGTGTGGCTAAGCGTAAGAAAAACCAATCCAAGACCGGTGCAGTAGGCGGTGTACTCGGTCGTGGAGTAGGGGCAATCTGGCGCTTCATCGCTAAAACACTTGGCAGTACCGTTCGATTTCTAGCTCGCGGAGCCCGTGATTTAGATCCGGCGCATCAACGCGATGGAATTGCATTTCTCATATTAATTCTAGCTCTCATTGCAACTGCCGGTACATGGTTTCACGCCGACAATATTGTTAGTCGTGCCGTTTATTCATTTATGTATGGTGGCTTTGGTCGAATTGGATTTGCAGCACCAGTTGTCCTGATTTACTTTGCCTTTAAATTATTTAGAACTCCAGAGGATAAAAAAGCGATTGGCCGAATCATCGTCGGCACAGTTGCATTACTTCTATCATCGACAGGGCTTTCACATCTACTCAACGGATCAATTGGTACTGGTGCTACTGCAATGCGAGATGGTGGCGGTTGGATCGGCTACGGTGTCACAACACCACTTGTCGCTGCAATGACCTCAGTTCTTACCTATCCAGTTCTAGCCCTTCTCTTTATCTTTGGTCTCTTGGTGGTAACTGCAACACCGGTCAGTGATCTCTTTGCCCGTATCGGTCTTACATCGACATGGCTATGGTCAAAGCGCCCCGAACGTCGCATTAAAGAAGAGGCCTTTGAAGTAAGTGATACACCACCATTTGAGTCACCCATTGTTTCAGCCTGGAACGAACCACCGCCCGAAGAGGAAGAGCTCGATGAAGAGTCCTTCGATGAAGAGTTCACTGTTCCGATTCCTATCTCACCAATAGTTACACCTTCTAATAAGCGGCCAGAGCAGCTATTACTTAGTGCCGATTCAACCTATGAACTACCTCCAGCTGATTTATTGCGAAGTGGCCCAGCTGCAAAGGCCAAGAGTAAAGCCAATGAGGCAGTTGTCGCAGCTCTTACTGAGGTCTTTCTCCAGTTTGAAATAGATGCACAGGTAACGGGTTTTATGCGAGGTCCAACCGTAACGCGCTATGAAGTTGAGCTAGGAAGTGCCGTAAAAGTTGAGCGAATAACGGCGCTGGCTAAAAATATTTCCTATGCCGTTGCAAGCGGAGATGTTCGAATCCTCTCTCCTATCCCAGGAAAATCAGCTGTGGGTATTGAGATTCCAAATGCCGACCGTGAAATCGTTGCCCTGGGTGATGTACTGCGCTCATCGGTTGCCGGTCAAGATCTTCATCCCATGTTGGTCGCCCTTGGTAAAGATGTAGAGGGTAATTTTATCTGCGCCAACTTAGCCAAGATGCCGCACTTATTGGTTGCTGGTGCAACGGGTGCGGGTAAGTCATCGATGATCAACGCGATGATCATCTCAATTCTCTCTAGATCTACACCCGATGATGTGCGCTTGGTCTTAATTGATCCTAAGCGCGTAGAGCTAACGGCCTATGAGGGTATTCCACATCTGATTACCCCGATTATTACTAATCCAAAAAAAGCAGCCGATGCCCTTACATGGGTAGTGCGTGAGATGGATCTGCGCTATGAGGATCTCTCTACATTTGGATTTAGACATATCGATGACTTCAACAAAGCTGTAAGGGCGGGAAAAGTAGTTGTACCCGAGGGCAGTGATCGCACGGTTGAGCCTTACCCATATCTGCTAGTGGTTATCGATGAGCTTGCAGATTTAATGATCGTGGCTGCTAAAGAGGTGGAAGAGTCGGTTGTCCGTATTACCCAGTTAGCTCGCTCTGCTGGTATCCACTTAGTACTTGCAACCCAACGCCCATCAGTAGATGTAGTTACTGGATTAATCAAGGCAAATGTTCCATCGCGACTCTCCTTTGCAACTAGTTCATTAGCCGATAGCCGAGTTATTTTAGATACACCTGGTGCTGAAAAACTAGTGGGCCAAGGTGATGCCCTCTTTATTCCGATGGGTGCAAGTCGTGCGGTACGTATTCAAGGAGCCTATGTTTCAGAGCGCGAGATAGAGGCCGTTGTGGCCCACGTTAAGAAGCAGTTAAAACCAAGGTATCGCGATGATGTCACCGCACGTATGAGCCATCCTAAGATGGTCGATAAAGAGATCGGTGATGATTTAGATATTCTCTGCCAGGCCGTCGAGCTCGTTGTCGGCACACAGTTTGGATCTACATCTATGCTGCAACGAAAACTACGAATCGGTTTTGCAAAGGCAGGTCGCTTAATGGATCTTATGGAGTCTCGTGGAATAGTTGGTCCATCAGAGGGCTCGAAGGCGCGCACCGTCATGGTCAAACCTGACGAGCTCGATTCGGTGCTGGCAACCCTTCGCGACTATTAATCTGAGCACGTGCTCCAGCGATTTAATCTAATTTTCACCCATCATTCTCATACCTACCCCTATCGCCCCTCGGCACTCGTTCTCTAGAATTAGGCGTTCAATACGCTCTTTTAGATTCGTAGGAATTTCATCATGGTTCTCGGTTCACTAATAGCAAAGGCGCGCAAGGATGCCGGCTGCTCTATCGACGAACTTGCTGCACTCACAAACCTTCGGCCGACATTACTACGCGAAATAGAGAGAGATGATTTTTCGCATTGCGGAGGTAATACCTACGCCAGGGGACATGTTCACAATATTGCCAAGGCGCTCAAGGCCGATGAAAAAGAGTTTGTACGTATATTCGATGAGGAGCAGGGCACCCTAAAACGCACCATGCGCGATTTATTAATTGAAAATTCCGTAATGCGAACGCCTGATACTAAGCGAAAAATATCCTGGAAGGCCTTACTTGTAATCTCAGTTGCATCCCTTGCTATCGCCGGTATCGCCCAGATTATTATCTCTAATATCTCTAGCGTTGATAGTGCAGTACCAACCCTTAGCGCATCGCCATCGCCAACAGATACTCCTGCAGCAAGTCTTTCGGCATCGGCTCAGCCCTCTGCACAGAGTTCATTTTCAACTGGTACCGGAGTCAGCGTAATTGTGAGCGCTGTGCGAGCAAAGAGCTGGTTATTTGTATCAGATGCATCTGGGCGAACACTCTTTAGTGGGCAACTCTCAAAGGGAACATCACACACTTACACCACCGATACTCGTTTAGATCTTAAAGTTGGCAATGCAGGTGGAGTCGATTTAGAAGTAAATGGAAAGAAAACCGCATCAATCGGTGTAGATGGCGCAGTAGTTAGCGTGTCGTACGGAGTTGATTCATAACCCGATACGATTTGCCCAATGAAACGCACCGTTGCCGTTGTCACTCTAGGGTGCTCACGAAATGAAGTTGACTCTGAAGAGCTGGCTGGCCGTTTGGCCGCCGATGGATGGACCTTAGTCGATGATGTCGAAGCGGCCGAAGTTGCATTAGTAAATACATGTGGTTTTATTGAATCGGCTAAGAAAGACTCTATCGATGCCTTATTAGAGGCAAACTCGCTCAAGGGCCATGGCACAACGCGGGCAGTTGTGGCAGTTGGATGTATGGCAGAGCGCTATGGACAAGAGCTAGCTAGCGCCCTTCCAGAGGCCGATGCGATTCTAGGCTTTGATGATTACAAAGATATCTCTGCGCGCCTTCAATCAATCGTTGCCGGAAATAAACATGTTCCCCATATTCCACGCGATCGCAGAGCACTTCTGCCGATCGCCCCAGCCGATCGCGCCGATAATCGGGGCAGTGAAGAGTTCACACGCAAGCGTTTAGGAAGCGCCCCATGGGCCCCACTTAAAATCGCTTCGGGCTGTGATCGTCGCTGCTCATTTTGTGCAATCCCATATTTTCGTGGCGCTTTTGTCTCTCGTCGCCCAAACGAGATTATGGATGAGGCACGTTGGCTAGTTGCCAATGGAGTCAGCGAACTATTTTTAGTCAGTGAGAACACCACATCCTTTGGAAAAGATTTAGGTGATTTACAGTTAATGGAAAAGATTCTGCCAGAGATCGCTGCAATCGATGGCGTAGAGCGTGTGCGCCTGTCCTATCTGCAACCAGCTGAGATGCGTCCCACCTTGATTCAAGCGATGATTGCAACGCCAAAGAGTGTGCCGTACTTTGATCTATCCTTCCAACACACAAGTCCAACGGTTTTACGCCGTATGCGACGCTTTGGGGATAATGAAAAGTTTTTACATCTTATAAACCAAATTCGTGTGCTCGCACCTGAGGCTGGGATTAGATCTAACTTCATCGTTGGATTTCCAGGGGAGAGGCAAGAGGACTTTGATGAGCTTGCCACTTTTATTACGCAGGCTAAGTTAGATGCTGTAGGAGTCTTTGGATACTCTGATGAAGACAATACTGAGGCGCTGAATATCTCTGGCAAGATCGCTCCCGAGGTAATCGCCCAGCGCTTAGAGAGTTTATCTTCTTTAGCCGATGAGATGGTTTCTAATCGTGCAGCTGCACGTATTGGTGAAACCATACGTGTATTAATTGAGGATTCAGAGCTCCAAGAAGGGCGTGCTGCTCATCAAGGTCCAGAGGTCGATGGATCGACTACTTTTATAGGCACGGATTTCACAGTAGGAGAGTATGTAGATGCAGTCGTCATTGACTCTATGGGCGCCGATTTAGTGGCTAAGCCCATATGAGACTGCCGGGCTTTATAACTCCAAACTTTATTACCCTTGCCCGCCTGCTCTTCGTTCCAGTCGGTGTCTATACATTATTTAAAAATGGTGGCAATGATCCGACGTGGCAGTACATCTCGTGGATTGTATTTTTTCTTCTAGGTCTATCAGATATCGCTGATGGCAACTTAGCCCGCAGTCGCAATACAATCACTGAGTTCGGCAAGTTCTTAGATCCAGTGGCCGATAAGGTCATGATCGCCGCGGCAATGATCTCTCTATCAATCTTAGATCGCCTGCCATGGTGGATTACGATTGTGATATTGCTGCGCGAAGTTGGGATTACTCTCTTTCGACTATCGATTATTAAGCGCGGGGTGATTGCAGCCAATAAAGGTGGCAAGATTAAATCAACCTTCCAGAACTTCGGAGTTGGATTCTATGTACTTCCCCTTAGCTCAAACCTCTACTGGTTCCGTGATGGCTTCATGGCAATCGCCATTGCTTTGACTATCGCAACCGGCTTTTATTATGTACAGTCGGCATTTAAATCAGGTAAGTAGGGAGACATGGTGCTTTCAACCGAGATTATCGCACTTGCAACTGAGATTATTGAAACGTTGCGCCAGCGCAATGAAACACTCAGTACTGCAGAATCACTCACGGCAGGTGCTGTAAGTTCAGCCCTTGTTACAATCCCAGGAGCATCTGATGTCTTCGTAGGTGGAATAACGGCCTATCGCAATGAGATCAAGATTTCGCATTTAGATATCGACCCAGCGCTCATCGCCGAACACTCATCCATTAGCCAACAGTGCGCAGTTGAAATGGCCAAGGGTGCGATGAAATCATTTGGCACAACATGGGCGATTAGTACCACTGGGGTTGCCGGCCCCAATCCATTAGATGGACATCCAGTGGGGGCAGTATGGGTAGCTATCGAGGGACCGGTGTCTCAAACTATTGAATTAGCCTTATCCGGCGAGCGTGAATCTGTGCGAAACGCCACTACAGCCAGCGCGATAGCCACATTTGCGCGTATCCTTAGGCATCTAAGTTGAGGAGGGTATAGCTATGGTTCTAGTTCGTGAGGCCGTTGGTCTTACCCTTCGCGCTGCCCGCACATCACAGGGACGCACCCTGCGAGATGTTGCCCGCGCTGCCCGTGTATCCCTTGGCTACCTATCTGAGGTTGAGCGCGG
>CAXNDE010000001.1:0-34561 GCA_964201135.1 Candidatus Planktophila sp. | reverse complement strand
ATCGATGCCGTGGGGGCTAAGAATGTTTATGGTGTTGCTATGCCGAGTAAATACTCATCAGGGCATTCGCTAGAAGATGCCCAAGGGCTAGCCGATGCGACAGGTATTAATTTTCGTACTGTCTCGATTGCCCCAATGGTTGATGCCTTTATGTCCAACCTTGATTTGACTGGTTTAGCCGAAGAAAATCTGCAGGCCCGCGTGCGTGGCACTACTTTGATGGCAATCTCTAATGCCGAGGGCCATATTGTTTTAGCAACGGGCAATAAGAGCGAGCTCGCCGTTGGATACTCAACACTCTATGGCGATGCCGTGGGCGGCTTTGCGCCCATTAAAGATATTTACAAAACCGATGTCTGGGCCCTGGCTAGATGGCGAAATGCCCAAGCCCGGTCGGCTGGATTAACTCCACCGATTCCAGAGCGCTCCATTACTAAAGAGCCAAGCGCCGAACTTCGCCCAGATCAAAGAGATAGTGACTCACTGCCTGATTACGCACTGCTCGATCACGTACTGCGTTTGTATGTCGATGAAGATCACGGCTACGAGGCTTTAATTAAAGATGGCTTTGATCCACTCCTTATTACCCGCGTGATAGGGATGGTCGATAGGGCCGAATACAAGCGCCGCCAGTATCCACCTGGCACAAAAGTTTCATCGCGTGCCTTTGGAAAAGATCGCAGATTGCCGATGACCTCACGCTGGAGCCAGAGCTAACTCTGCAAATCATTCGCAAGTGGCTTAAATTGGGATTGTCGGTAAACTTCACCCCATGCAGTCGATTATCACCTGGTTTTTCACACGCAACCGGATAGTTGATTTCTGCCTGTCTACTTCTTGCAGCTGCTGATTTTTTATTCACTCTAAGTCCTGCAGTTTTTATTAACTATTTCAAGGGAGAATTATGAGAATTTATAACAGTATTACAGAGGCTTTTGGAAATACCCCACTCGTTCGCATTAATAAGTTAGGTGATGGCGCACAGGGACATATCTATGCAAAGTTAGAGTTCTATAACCCAACATCATCGGTTAAAGATCGTTTAGCGATAGCAATGATTGATGCCGCCGAAAAGAGCGGTGCACTTAAGCCGGGTGGAACAATCGTTGAGGCTACATCAGGTAATACTGGTATTGCCGTAGCGATGGTGGCCGCGGCCCGAGGATATAAGTCGATTTTTACAATGCCAGAGTCGGTTTCAAAAGAGCGTCGCAAACTCATACGCGCCTTCGGGGCTGAGCTTGTTTTAACACCAGGGGCAGATGGCATGAAAGGCGCAGTTGCTGAAGCTGAAAAGCTTGGCGAGTCCGGAGCAGTCTTGGTTCGACAGTTTGAAAATGAGGCTGGCCCAGCCATTCACTATGCAACAACTGGAGCCGAAATTTGGCGTGACCTAGATGGCAAAGTCGATGCCTTCGTCTCTGGAATTGGTACTGGTGGAACGATTACAGGTGCTGGTAGATTCTTAAAAGAGAAAAACCCTGCCATTAAAATCTTTGGTGTCGAGCCAGCGGCTTCACCTATTCTCAATGGTGGAGCTCCAGGGCCACACCCAATTCAAGGCATTGGGCCAAACTTCGTTCCAAATATTTTGGATCGCAGCGTCTATGACGAGATATTGGATGCAACTGCAGATGATGCGATGAAGTATGCACGCAGAGCGGCAGCTGAAGAGGGAATTTTGGCTGGAATATCATCGGGTGCAACGCTGTGGGCAGCCACTGAAGTTGCTAAGCGCCCAGAGTTTGCCGGTAAGAATATAGCTGTCATTCTTGCCTCAGCTGGCGAACGTTATCTTTCAACAATTTTGTATCAGGATTTAGCTGAATAAATGTCACTCCTTAATCGCATGAAAGAAGATCTCGATAACGCACTGGTAAAAGATCCAGCGGCCAGAAATCGCATCGAGGTCTTTCTGGCATATCCAGGTCTGCATGCCTTATGGGGTTATCGCATCGCTAATTTTCTATGGCGCGTTAAGTTAAAACTTGCCGCTCGCATTTATGCTAACTGGGTTCGCACCGCTACCGGTATCGACATCCATCCAGCAGCGATTATTGGACGGCGCTTCTTTATCGATCATGGCATGGGCGTTGTAATTGGAGCAACTGCCGTTATTGGTGATGATGTCATGCTGTATCACGATGTGACTTTGGGGGCTCGTGGCATTGAAGTGGGCAAGCGCCATCCGACTATCCAGAACAACGTAACTATTGGCGCTGGTGCGCGCGTGCTCGGAAATGTGACCGTGGGCGAGGGTTCGCGCATCAGCGCTAACGCTGTGATTACTAAGGATTTACCTCCACGCAGCATGCTCGATAGCGCTGAATTCTTCGTTATCTAGCGGCAGTTAACACGGCTGTAATCTATCTTTGCAAGAATCCTGCACATGTCCCCAGAGATGAGCAAGCAGCAAGAGTTCGTTCTTCGCACAATAGAAGAGCGCAATATTCGTTTTGTGCGTTTATGGTTCACCGATGTGTTGGGCTTTTTAAAATCAGTTGCAATCGCACCTGCCGAGCTTGAAAACGCATTCGATGAAGGTATCGGCTTTGATGGTTCGGCGATTGAAGGATTTGCCCGCGTAACCGAATCTGATATGTTGGCAAAACCAGATCCATCAACTTTTTCAATTCTGCCATGGCGCACTGAAGCACCAGGTGCGGCGAGAATGTTCTGCGACATCACAATGCCAGATGGTCGCCCATCACCGGCTGATCCGCGCAATGTCTTGCGGCGCGCATTAGATAAAGCAGCAGCAATGGGTTACACCTGTTACACCCACCCAGAAATAGAGTTCTTCTTATTTAAATCGATGCCAGAGAGCGGAGCTGCGCCAGTACCTGTAGATCATGGTGGCTACTTTGATCACACTCCTGCCGTTGTTGGTCATGATTTCAGACGTCAAGCAATCACTCTGCTTGAAGCGATGGGAATCTCAGTGGAGTTCTCACATCACGAAGGTGGTCCTGGCCAGCAAGAGATCGATTTACGCGATGCCGATGCGCTAACAACGGCCGATAACATCATGACCTTTCGCCATGTCATCAAAGAAGTTGCGATGGATCAGGGCTTCCACGCATCCTTTATGCCAAAGCCATTTACTGATCACCCAGGTAGTGGAATGCACACTCACGTCTCACTCTTTAAAGGCGAAGAGAATGCTTTCTACGATGCCAACGCGCAATTCAACTTATCGAAGGTCGGTCGCTCCTTTATTGCTGGCATTCTTAAGCACGCACCAGAGATCACCGCAATTACTAATCAATGGGTGAACTCGTATAAGCGTCTACATGGCGGGGGAGAGGCACCAGCGGTTATTAACTGGGGCCCAAGCAATCGCGGAGCACTTGTGCGTCTGCCGATGTATAAGCCCGGCAAAGAGAACTCAACGCGCATTGAATTTAGATCACCCGACACTGCATGTAATCCATACCTTGCCTATGCCGTTATGTTGGCTGCCGGGTTAAAGGGAGTTGAAGAGAACTATGTTTTGAGTGATTCTAATGATCCAATCTCACTTCCAACTGATCTCAATGAGGCAATTCTGCAGATGGAGAAAAGCGCACTAGTGCGTGAAACCTTAGGTGAGCATGTATTTGAATATGTATTGCGCAATAAGCGCGCCGAGTGGCTTGATTACAGTCGCCAGGTGAGTGCTTACGAGCTCGATAGATATTTGCCAGTTCTCTAACTCACGCGTTACCGTTGGCAAGTGAACTTTCCGAAACAATCCCCATCGGCGATGCCAGTGCATCGCTATGCAGCTTTTCATCCCATCGATCTTACCGATCGCACCTGGCCTTCAAAGAAAATTACACATGCGCCTAAGTGGTGCTCGGTAGATCTGCGCGATGGAAATCAAGCACTGATCGATCCAATGGATACCCCACGCAAGTTAGCGATGTTCAAGCTCCTTGTTGCAATGGGTTATAAAGAGATTGAGGTTGGCTTTCCCAGTGCATCACAGACCGACTTTGATTTTGTGCGAAAGATAATCGATGAGGATTTAATTCCCGATGATGTCATTATCCAAGTTTTAACCCAGGCCCGGGAACCCTTAATTAAACGCACCTTTGAATCAATTAAAGGCTCCAAGGCGGCAATCGTTCACCTTTATAACTCGACATCGACGCTGCAGCGCCGCGTTGTATTTGGTTTAGATAAAGATGGCATCAAAAAGATTGCAACCGATGCCGCGCAAATCTGCCTTGATTTAATACCAACGGTTCCAGAGACGAAAGTATCTTTTGAATACTCACCTGAGTCATATACCGGTACTGAGCTCGAATTTGCCGTAGAAGTCTGTAACGCAGTCAATGCCATCTGGAAACCAACTCCAGCCTGGAAAACGATTATAAACTTACCTGCAACGGTGGAAATGGCAACACCCAATGTCTATGCCGATTCAATTGAGTGGATGTGCCGTAACTTAAATAATCGTGACAGCGTGATCGTCTCTTTGCATCCACACAATGATCGTGGCACCGGGGTGGCCGCCGCCGAACTTGGTTATTTAGCAGGCGCTGATCGTATTGAGGGAACACTCTTTGGTAATGGTGAGCGCACCGGTAACGTCTGTCTCGTAACCCTTGGAATCAACTTAGTAACCCATGGCATCGATCCGCATGTTGATTTTTCCAATATTGATGATGTGCGCCGCACAGTGGAATATGCAAATCAACTACGTGTACCAGAGCGCCATCCATATGGCGGAGACTTAGTTTTCACCGCCTTTTCTGGCTCTCATCAAGATGCGATTAAAAAGGGCTTTGATCATATGGCCCATGATGCAAAGGCTGCTGGACGCGAAGTTCGAGATCACACATGGGCAGTTCCATATTTACCAATCGACCCAATGGATATTGGCCGCAGCTATGAGGCTGTAATCCGCGTAAATTCCCAGTCGGGTAAGGGCGGTGTCGCATATTTGATGAAGAATGAACACCACTTAGATCTGCCACGCCGATTACAGATTGAGTTCTCTAAAGTTGTTCAAACCAAAACCGATGAAGAGGGTGGCGAGATTAGCCCGGAAGAGCTTTGGTCAATCTTTGAAGATGAATATCTACCAACACAAGGTGCACCGTGGGGCCGCTTTCGCCTTAAGGGATTGAGTCAAACATCGGTCCTTGGTGAAGA
Source organism: Candidatus Planktophila sp. (assembly GCA_964201135.1). Lineage (GTDB taxonomy): Bacteria > Actinomycetota > Actinomycetes > Nanopelagicales > Nanopelagicaceae > Planktophila. The sequence goes on along the minus strand of CAXNDE010000001.1, from coordinate 29,419 downwards.
TGTTCACTTAACGGTCACACTTACCGATCGTGGTGAGATGCACGAGCTCAAAGGTCAGGGCAATGGCCCGATCGCAGCTTTCTGCAATATCTTGCAGAGCTATGGTGTCGATGTTCGAGTCCTTGATTATTACGAGCACGCTCTAGCTGCAGGCGGTGATGCATCGGCTGCTGCATACCTTGAGTGCTCCATCGATGGTGAAACCTTCTGGGGAGTTGGAATCGATCCCAACACCACTACGGCATCACTTAAAGCAGTCGTGTCTGCCATTAATCGCGCAATTCGCTAATCCACGCACTACCTTTACCCATATGAGTTTGTATAGGGATGAGGCCATTGTGCTGCGCACCCAAAAACTTGGAGAAGCCGATCGTATTATTACTTTATTAACTCGTGATCACGGCCGTATCCGTGGAGTTGCAAAAGGTGTTCGACGCACGATGTCAAAGTTCGGGGCACGTCTTGAGCCGGGCAGTCATATCGATGTGCAGCTTTACGTTGGAAAAACCTTCGACACAATCACACAAGTCGAAGCGATGATGAACTACGGTGAGGCTTTAACCGATGATTATCAGCGCTGGACAGTAGCCTCAGCGATCTTAGAGGCGGCAGAGCGCTTTAGTCCTAATGAGCATGAACCGGCGCTCAAAGAGTTTGGTTTAGTTGTTGGTGCGATGAAAGTTTTAGCTGAGAATCGATATAAACCTTTACTTATTCTCGATGCATTTCTTTTGCGCTCTTTAGATGTTGCAGGCTATGCACCTTCGATGACAATCTGTTCGAGCTGTGAAAAACCAGGTCCACACCGATACTTTTCCTTAGTTGGTGGTGGATCTGTATGCGCCGACTGTCGACCTTCGGCCTGTGCAACCCCTGCCTCTGAAACCTTGACATTAATGGATGCGCTTCTTCGAAGTGATTGGGAGATTGCATCTGCTAGTGAAGGTAAGTATCGCCGAGAGGCTAGCGGTTTAATCGCCGCTTATTTACAATGGCATCTTGAGCGGGGTTTAAGGAGTTTGCCGATGGTAGAGCGCGTATGACAGTTCATATTCCTAACCATGTTGCAATCGTTATGGATGGCAATGGACGATGGGCGCAAAAGAGAGGCTTGGCGCGCACCGCTGGTCATGAAGCGGGTGAGGCCGCTCTATTTGATGTCGTTGAAGGTGCTATTGAGTATGGAGTCAAAGAGATAAGTGCTTACGCATTTTCAACGGAAAATTGGCGGCGATCTCCGGAGGAAGTGAAGTTTTTAATGGGATTTAATCGCGATGTCATTAGGCGTCGGCGCGATGAGATGAATGCGATGGGTGTGCGTATTCGCTGGGTAGGTCGGCCAAAGAGATTATGGAGCAGTGTGATCAAAGAGTTAGAAGAGGCTGAGGAGTTAACGAAAAAAAACAAAACTTTAACTTTAAATATGTGCGTTAATTATGGTGGTCGCTCTGAAATCGTTGATGCGGCAACTGCCCTTGCCCGAGATGTGAAGCGGGGCAAAGTGAGGCTAGATTCGATTACAGAGAAGAGCTTTGCTAAGTATTTAGATTCACCAACAATGAGCGATGTGGATTTATTCTTGCGCTCCTCAGGGGAGCAGCGCACCAGCAACTTCTTGCCGTGGCAATCGGTTTATGCCGAGTTTGTTTTTATGGATGTCCTATGGCCAGATGTAACGCGTAAAACCTTATGGACGGCTATCGAGGAGTATTCAAAGCGTGATAGACGTTTCGGAAAGGTCTAATTAACTAGCACTTTAAACATAGACCAAAGATCTCAGCTGTATGTCCAACATCTCTAAATCCATGTTCTTCGGCCATTACCTTTGCCCACTTTTCAACTGCCCCACCTTCAATTTCAACGGTGCCACCGCAGCCCTTGCAGACAAGATGATGATGATGGGCATCACCGCACAGTCGATAGATCGCCTCACCATCATCGCGGCGCAAGATATCAACGATTTTGTCATTGACTAGAGATTGCAAGGCACGATAAACCGTGGTCAAACCAATGCTCTCGCCCTCACGCTGCATGAGTCGGTATACCTCTTGAGCGCTAGCAAAACCGCCAGCGCGCTCAAGAACGCTCAAGACCCGTGGGTTAGATCGACTCATCCAATATTTCCAACAATAAGCCACATTGCAATCACACCGATAACAGTTGCCAACATTGTCATTCTTGATGGATGGCGCGAATGTGCTTCAGGCAGGATATGTGATGTTGCAAGATAGATAACAAAGCCAGAAAACATTGCTAAATAGATTGAGAGAGATGCATCGCTAATGACAACATAGGTACCAAGGGCTGCACCGCTAATGCGCATGATTGCATCAAGTCCTAATAATGCAATTGCTCTTTTAGTCCAGTGGCCACTTTTGATCAATAGTGAGACGGTATTTAATCCATCAGAGAATGCATGCGATAAAATCGCTATAAAGACGGCTATCCCTAGGGCGTTACTGACTTTAAATGAGAGCCCAAGTGCAACTCCATCTAAGAAGACGTGTCCACCCATTGCAAGTGCACCGAGGGTTCCTGCAATATTGGCTGAGTGCTCATGTTCATGTCCATAATCAGATTCAGCAGGCTCGTGCGAACCAAAGAACTGTTCGGCAAAGTGGAGTCCAAGAAAGCCCAGCACGAATGCGATGGCTACAACCCGAACATTTCCGAAGGTATTGGTATTGAGTTCGAAGACCTCAGGCAAAAGATCAAAGGCAACGAGTCCAAGGAGCAGACCAGCTGAGAGTCCGAGCACAAGATGGAGTCGATCCCGTGAGCGGATAGCAAGGAAGCCACCTGCAGTGGTAGCGATGGCCGTTACCGCGGCCAAGCCGATTGCGATATTCATTGCGTGATCCTAGCGTAAATGAAAATGATTTTCATTATCAATCACATCTCTCGCTCGCCACTAGGCTCACACCATGCATGCCATTGCCCGATTCGCTATCCCTCTGGGTGAAGCCATTGAATTTCGCGCCCAACTAGTAGCTCTTCGGAGCGTATTAGCCGAAGCGCCCGGATTCATTGATGGCGTATTCGGTCAAAATCTCGATGATCCAACGCTCTGGCACTTATCGACTAACTGGGAAAACGTCGGCTCCTACCGAAGGGCCCTGAGCTCCACGCGTGCCAAATTAGAGGCGATACCAATTCTAGCCCGCGCGATCGATGAACCTGGGGCCTACGAGTAAACTGAAGACACGCAAAGTAACACCAGTTGCTTTTCGCCGACAGCCAGCCGGACGGAGCAAAAAAGATGGCAACGGATCGTTTAGAAAATATCGTAGCTCTTGCAAAGCGTAGAGGTTTTGTTTACCCCTCCTCTGAAATATATGGCGGACTTCGAGCATCATGGGATTACGGCCCCCTAGGTGTTGAGTTAAAAAATAATGTTAAGCGCCAGTGGTGGAAATCTATGGTCATGGGGCGCGAAGATATCGTTGGTCTTGACTCATGCGTAATTTTGTCGAGAGAGGTCTGGGAGGCATCGGGCCATGTCGCAACTTTCAGTGATCCATTAACCGAGTGCACGGCATGTCATAAGCGCTATCGCGCCGATCACTTAATGGAGGCCTATGAGGCCAAACATAAGAAGCCCGCGATATCATTGAGCGAAATTAACTGTCCAGCATGTGGAAACAAAGGTCAGTTCACTGAGCCAAAGCAATTTAGCGGAATGTTAAAGACCTACCTCGGAGCTGTGGAAGATGAATCAGGGTTGGCTTATCTGCGTCCTGAAACTGCGCAGGGAATCTTTATTAATTTCGATCAGGTCATGACAACATCGCGCAAAAAACCTCCATTTGGTATTGGACAGATTGGAAAATCTTTCCGCAATGAAATTACTCCAGGAAACTTTATTTTTCGTACGCGCGAATTTGAGCAGATGGAGATGGAGTTCTTTGTTGTTCCTGGTACCGATGAAGAGTGGCATCAGTACTGGATCGATACACGCATGGCCTGGTACATAGATTTAGGAATTAATCCCGATCGTCTGCGTCTCTTTGATCATCCAAAAGAGAAGTTGTCACATTATTCAAAGCGCACAGCCGATATCGAGTACAAGTTTGAGTTTGCCGGCACCGAATGGGGCGAGCTCGAAGGTATCGCTAATCGCACCGATTTTGATTTAAAGGCCCACTCTGCCGCCTCTGGTAAAGATTTGTCCTACTTTGATCAAGAAAAGGGCGAGCGTTGGACACCATTTGTTATCGAACCTGCAGCCGGTGTTGACCGTTGCGCACTGACCTTCTTAATGGATGCCTTCACCGAAGATGAGGCGCCCAATAGCAAGGGCGAGATGGAAAAGCGTGCAGTGTTAAAGCTCGATTATCGTTTAGCACCGATTAAAGCTGCACTCTTACCGCTTTCTCGTAATGCTGATCTTTCACCTAAGGCACGCGATCTCGCAGCACAGTTGCGAAAGAACTGGAGCATCGACTTTGATGATGCCGGTGCAATTGGACGCCGCTATCGCCGTCAAGATGAGATCGGTACTCCGTACTGCATTACCATCGACTTTGAAACCCTAGAAGATAATGCCGTCACAATTCGCGATCGCGACACAATGACACAAGAGCGTATCGGCATTGATAATGTCGAAGCGTGGTTAGCGCCACGTTTACTAGGGTGCTAAAACCACTATTACTTCCACTTTCAAGTGGTGATCATTACATTGATCCACCGGTTGTTTTAGCGCCGATGGCTGGAATAACAAATGCACCATTTCGCACGCTCTGTCGTGAACAAGGAGCGGGTTTATTCGTCTCTGAAATGGTCACAGCACGCGCATTAATCGAACGTCGTCCTGAGACTCTGCGCATGATTGTGCCGGGCAAAGATGAGTGGCCGAGATCTGTGCAGTTATACAGCGTTGATCCAACGACTATGCGTGCGGCAGTAACGATGCTCGGTAAGGAAAAGTTAGCCGATCACATCGATATGAACTTTGGGTGTCCGGTTCCGAAAGTGACACGCAAAGGTGGCGGAGCAGCCCTTCCTTACAAGCGAAAACTTTTTTCTAATATTGTCCAAGCAGCCGTTGAGGCTGCACGGCCATTTGGTATTCCAGTCACAGTAAAAATGCGCATCGGTATAGACAGTGACCACCATACGTATTTAGAGGCGGCGAAATCTGCTGCAGATCTAGGTGTTGCCTGGGTAGCACTGCATGCGCGCACCGCGGCCCAAATGTATGAAGGTAAATCTGATTGGTCGGCGATCACCCGCCTTGTGGAGCATTTAAAGCCCAGCGGGGTACCGGTCTTAGGCAATGGCGATATCTGGTCGGGGAGCGATGCCCTCAATATGGTGGCGCAAACTGGTTGCGCAGGAGTAGTTGTTGGACGTGGATGTTTAGGGCGGCCATGGTTATTTGCCGATTTGGTTTCTTCTTTGCAAGGAGTCAACAAAGAGTTAACACCCACGCTGCATCAAGTGCGCGAAGTAATGTTTCGTCATGCTCACTTAATCGTCGAGTATCTAGAGTCTGAGGATCGCGGAATGCGCGATATGCGAAAACACATGGCCTGGTACTTAAAGGGTTTTAGTGTTCCCCGCGAAATACGCCATGACCTAGGGATGGTCTCTTCATTAATTGAAATGCGCGGGCTTTTAGATCAACTAGAGGATCAGCCCTATCCAGTGGAAGTCGGCGATAAACCACGTGGACGTACTAGTCATGGCCGCCCACCGACTTTGCCTGATGGTTGGCTCAATGATCCCGACGAACTTGTTCATGTCGAACTCGAAGATGCTTTTTCGGGGGGATAGATGTTTTTATTTCGTTGGATCCGCCGCACGTTAACGTTAATTATTATCGTTGCATTAATTGCTCCAGGTTATGCCGTATCAAAAGTTTGGCGCGCGGCCAATAATCCCATTGTACGTAGCGCCGATGTCATCGTGGTTTTAGGTGCAGCTCAGCTAGATGGGCGCCCAGGAGATGTGCTAGAAGCGCGCTTAATTGAAGCTAAGCGGATCTTTGATTTAGGTTTAGCTCCATCCATTATCACCGTTGGTGCAGGAGCTCCTGGTGATCGAACAACAGAGGCGGCATCGGGTAAAGCATGGCTACGTGCACATGGTGTGCCAGCAAAAAGAGTAACTGCCGTTGAAGAAGGTCGCGATACGTTAGTGAGCACAAAGGCTTATGCAGCACTCATGAAAAAGAGGATGGTGAGTGATGTAATTATTGTGACCGATCCATTTCACTGCCAACGCGCAATGGTGATGGCAAATGATCAAGGCATTGTTAGTACATGCTCACCTGTACAAACTGGCCCCAATACAATTTCGCAATCGGGCTACAAGTATTTACTGCGCGAGGCGGGGGCTTATCTGGTCTATATAACCATTGGCCGGCGTGGCATTCAGGTCAGCGATCATTTACCTGGCGCAGATATCCTCACTAAGGTTGTGCCGTGAGCTATAGCGAACACGATAACGAGCGATTTTTAGATGAGCCAGCAAAACGACCGGGGCGTACTGAGTTCATGCGTGACCGTGCACGAGTTATTCACTCTGCAGCTCTTCGTCGCTTAGCTGCAAAGACACAAGTTGCAGTGCCGTGGGAGAATGATTTTCAGCGCACACGTCTATCTCACTCACTTGAGTGCGCACAGATCGGTCGCGAGCTTGGAGAATCACTCGGCGCAGATCCTGATTTACAGGACACAGCTTGCTTAGCACATGATTTAGGCCATCCACCATTTGGGCACAACGGGGAAGAGGCACTTGCGCAGATCGCAGAGGATTGTGGTGGCTTTGAGGGTAATGCGCAGAGCTTTAGATTATTAGTACGCCTTGAGGCCAAGACCGTTGATGCACAGGGAAATAGTATTGGTCTTAACTTAACCCGAGCATCCTTAGATGGTGCGACAAAGTATCCATGGCCACGCTCGCAAAACCCGCGCAAATTTGGTGTCTACGATGATGATGTAGAGAGCTTTAACTGGATGCGCACTGGTGCACCAGTTGGTAAGAAGTGTATCGAGGCGCAGATTATGGATTGGTCCGATGACTGCGCTTACTCTGTCCATGATTTAGAGGATGCAATATTTGTCAACCAAATCTCAGTTAAGAACTTTGAAAAAGATTTAGCTGATATCCATCATGTAATGAGAAAGGATTATGGCAGCGATGCCACCGAGCAAGAGGCTATCGATGCACATGCACGTTTAGCTGCGCTCTCGGCCTGGCCACATTATTATGATGGCACTCTTCGCTCACTCGCTAGGTTAAAGGATTCAACCTCCCAGTTAATCGGACGCTTTGTCTTAGCTGCCGAAGTTCAAACCCGCAGAGTTCATGGTGATGGCCCACTTTCACGCTATAGCGCCGATCTAGAGATTCCACGCGATCAAGTTGTCGAAGTAGATTTCCTCAAAGCCATTGCTGGGCAATATTTAATCAACGCAGATCACTCGCAGGAGCGCTATGCAAAGCAGCAGATAATCATTCGCGAGCTTGTGGAGATGCTCATGGCGTGTGCACCACGTGAGCTCGATTCAATATTTATTAAGGCCTGGAACGAAGCCGCCGATGAGGGTGCACGTATGCGGGTAATAATCGATCAAGTCGCCGCCCTGACAGATCCTGGCGCCTATGTCTTACATACACGTCTACTGGCTAATCACTAAAGTGAGCATATGAGCGGGCGTATACGAGATGAGGATGTTGCCTACATCCGTGATCGCTCACCTATCGATGAGGTGGTCGGCGATTACGTCCAGTTAAAGAGCGCGGGCGGGGGTGCAAAGAAAGGCTTGTGCCCATTTCACGATGAGAAGTCTCCCTCTTTTACCGTTACCCCGAGTAAAGGATTTTTTCACTGCTTTGGCTGTCAAACTGGTGGCGATGTCATTGCTTTTTTAATGAAGATTGATCACTTAACTTTCACTGAAACCATCGAGCGATTGGCAGAGCGCTTGGGTTATACCCTTCGCTATGAAGAGGGCGGTAGTAATACTCCAACATTTTCAGCAGGAGCTCGCTCTCGTTTAATCGCAGCTAATACCGAGGCGGCAAAGTTTTATCAAGAACAACTCAACGCTCCTGCAGCCGCTCATGGCCGAGATTTATTAACAAAGCGCGGCTTCGATAAAGCTGCCTGTATGCAGTTTGGCGTTGGTTTTGCCCCCGATGAATGGGATGCGCTTACTAAACATCTGCGCGCTATGGATTACACAATCGATGAGTTAGAAACCGCTGGATTATCCAAGATGGGCCAGCGCGGTCCGATAGATAGATTTCGTAACCGTCTGACCTGGCCAATCAGAGATATCTCAGGGGACGTTGTTGGCTTTGGCGCACGCAAATTGGCAAGTGATGAAGCCGATCAAGGACCCAAGTATTTAAATACTCCAGAGACTCCCATCTATAAAAAGAGTCAGGTTTTATACGGACTCGATGTGGCAAAAAAAGAGATCGCAAAGAAGCGCCAGGCCGTCATAGTTGAGGGCTATACCGATGTCATGGCCGCCCAACTTGCTGGAATAACTACGGCCGTAGCAACCTGTGGCACTGCATTTGGAGCAGACCACATCCGAATCTTGCGCAGATTATTAATGGATGACGATGCATTTCGCGGCGAAGTTATATTTACCTTTGATGGTGATGCCGCGGGACAAAAAGCTGCCTTACGAGCATTTAGCGAGGATCAAAAGTTTGTGACACAGACCTTCGTTGCAGTCGAACCAGATGGATTAGATCCATGTGATTTGCGCCAACAAAAAGGGGATTTAGCCCTCCGTGATTTAATTGCACGAAGAGTTCCTCTCTTTGAGTTTGCAATTCGTAGCGAGTTGACACACCACAAGTTAGATGCAGCCGAGGGCCGCATCAATGCACTCAACGCTGCGGCGCCATTAGTTGCCCAGATTCGAGATAAGTCTCTACGTCCTGAATACACGCGCCTACTTGCAGGGTGGTTAGGTCTAGAAGTCGAAATCGTCTCCGCGGCAGTATCGCAGGGCGTAAAATCTCATCCTCGTACACAGCAGCCCACCGCAGTTGCAGGTGAAGAGAGTAATTGGCGACCTGATCCACATGATGCACGGCTAATTTTAGAGCGTGAGGTTCTCAAATCTCGCCTACAAGAGCCGGCCTTATTTATTGAGAGTTTATGGTCAGATATCGAGGCAGATGCTTTTACTCATCCGGCATACCGTGAAATGCGCAAGACTATTGATGAAAAGCAGGTACTGTCGATGGAGACAATCACTGATGAGAAGATAAAGACACTCTTCACTGAATTAAGCGTCGAACCCATCCGCGCCGATGGCAGAGCAACTGCGCTCTATGTTGAAAGCATTATCGCTCGGCTACGTGAAGTTGCAATATCAAGGTCTATCGCAGAATTAAAATCCAGCCTTCAGCGTCTTAACCCAGTTGAAAATGAGATCGAATACAACGCTGCATTTGCCGCCTTAGTTGCCCTCGAAACCACCCGCAGATCACTGCATGATTTAGCCGTTGGAAGCCTTTAAAAAACCCTCAATTTTCGCAACAATGCCCGTGTGCGCTAGAGTTTGCGCTCGTACAGATTGATCCCTGATAGCTCAACGGCAGAGCAGTCGACTGTTAATCGACAGGTTCTTGGTTCGAATCCAAGTCAGGGAGCATTGAGAGCAGGCGCTTTCACCCTTTTGCCTTTACTATCTCCCGTATGGCAATAAATCTCTTGGCTACTGCCGCAAATTCATGGCGCAATCAATCATGGGCCCTGCGCATTATGCGAGCGTGGCTGGGCTGTACATGGATCTATGCAGGCTGGGATAAGGCAACCGATGCCGGATTTTTAAGCCGCGACTCAACAACTTTTATCGGCACACAACTCAGCGGCTATTCAAGGCAGTCTCCGCTGGGAGCGGGTGTGTTCGATAGATTAGTAGAGTACTCAATGCACGTTGGTGTCGTAGTGATGGTGGGCGAGTTTGCAATTGGCCTTGCAACGCTTTTATGGGTTGCACCGACCCTGGCAGCCTTAGGTGGGTTTTCAATGTCGCTCAGCTTATGGCTGGCGAGTACTTTTACCGCCTCCCCATATTTCTTAGCCAGCAATACTGCCTATGCCATTCTATGGTTGTCCTACTTACTTCTCATTAAAAATAAGCGAAAGGGTTTTTCAATGTCATTAGAGCGTCGTGGGGTAATGCGTATCGCAATCATCGCAGGGCTCTCGGCTGCCTTTGCTGGTGCGGGTAAATTCTTCACGCCTAAGGCGATGCAAGATAGTGCCAGTGCGGCTACTCCCACCAAAATTGTAAAACTGTCATCACTTAAAGTGGGTGCAACAAAAAACTTTGTCTTAGCAGATGGGGCGCCAGCGATTTTATTTAGAACTAAGACCGGTGTCTTTGCCTACTCTACGATCTGTACTCATCAAGGCTGCACAGTTGCCTATGAACCGGCTAAGAAAATCTTGAAATGCCCTTGCCATTTGGCAGAGTTTGATCCATTTAAGTCGGCAAAGCCGGTAGTGGGACCTGCCATTAACCCACTGGGCAAAGTCAAAGTAGCGATCAGTGGTGCTTGGGTAATACTCACGTAACCAGTTAGAAACACTCAAGGGCTAAGATTAAGGCATGGCCCTTTTTCGTCTTAACGTAGCTCTTCCAGATCGCCCTGGATCTTTAGGTCTTCTTGCATCGGCAATTGGTGCTGCAGGTGGAGATATCAAAGAGTTAGTAGTTTTAAAATCTGAAGGTGGCCGAGGCTTCGATGATATTACCGTCGCAGTGCCAGGCAATGACCCCAGTGATTTGGTTGATCTGCTTAACTCAATGGGTGGCGTGGAAGTTATCTCTATAATCCCCGTTGGATAATCTCGGCGCCCTGACTTGGTAGCGAAGTAAAAAATCGCGGGGATTTAAATCTCTTGCTTTCAAAGGCTACCTCTATAGATTTAATCATCTCCTGTGTATGGCTGGCTTTAATAAGGGCTATTGCACTTCCTCCAAAACCTCCACCGACCATCCGTGCACCGAGTGCTCCGGCAGTGATCGCGGCATCAACGGCCGTATTGAGTTCGGGACAGGAAACATCGTAATCATCGCGCAGAGATGCGTGGGATGCATTTAAGAGATGGCCAAGTGTTGTGAAGTTTTTAGATTCGAGGGCCTTAACTGCATCTAGAACACGCGCTATCTCAGTGACGGCGTGGCGCGCTCTCATAAATTCAGTAGTAGATATCAAATCGTGAGATGCTTCTAGTTTTTCCATCGTTAATTCGCGCATCGACCTCACGGCAAGTTTTGCAACAACGCCATCACATGATGCACGTCGCTGGGCATAACCACCATCAGTTAACGAGTGGTGGGCTTGGGTATCGATTATAAGAAGTTCTAGGCCATGAGATGCAACATCAAATGCAATATCTCTCGAAGTTAAATCTCGGCAGTCCAGGAGAAGCGCCGATCCGCGCTTTGCCATCAGTGATACCGATTGATCCATAATTCCACATGGCACACCTACATACTCATTCTCACCCTTTTGTGCCAGACGAGCTAAACTCTCCACGCTAAAACCAAGGGAGAACAAATCATTGAGAGCAGTTGCAACACTGCACTCAAGGGCTGCAGATGATGAAAGCCCAGCTCCTAATGGAACATGACCATCAATCATCACATCAACGCCATGCTTAACCTGCATCGCCCAGATGACGCTTAATACATAACGCTCCCACTGACCCTTAAGACCTGGGTGCACCTCATCGAGATTGACAGTGATAACCGTGTTTTTGCGCTGAGCAGATGCGATTCGCACTAAGCGGTCGCGGCGTCTGCGTAGTGCGGCGTATGTGCGGTCGGCGATTGCAAAGGGCAAGACATAGCCATCGCTGTAATCGATATGTTCACCGATTAAATTAACGCGCCCAGGTGCGGCGGCGATTACTTCAGGGCTCTGACCAAAGGTATCTACAAACTTCTTTTCGATAGTGGAGATAGACATAGTTAGTTAAATGAGGCCAACGTATCGGCGACCATCGCCTGAATTCCACGGGTAGGTATCCAGCCAAGGCCATCTTTAGCCTTGCTTATATCTGCAATGAGAACTGCGGTATCTCCTGGGCGACGGGCAGAGTCACGAGTTGAAATGGGGTAACCAATTGCCTTTGATGCCGCGGCAACTACTTGGCGAACCGAGTAGCCATCTCCGCTACCTAAGTTGTAAATCTCATGCTCACCATCTACCAGTGCTTCCAGTGCCTTGATATGTGCATCGATTAAATCAATGACATGAACATAGTCGCGGATGCATGTGCCATCAGGGGTTGGCCAGTCATTACCAAAGATCTTGACTGGGTTTTGCGGTGTACTGCGCAATAGATTCGGAATCAAATGTGTCTCAGGGTTATGGCGCTCGGCTAGCCATCCACGGTCACAGTGGAGTGCACCAGCAACATTAAAGTATCGAAGGGATACTGCCGCGATTCCTCGTTGCTCTGACTCGGTACTCATCATCTGATCAATGGCTAATTTGGTAGCACCATACGGATTAGTAGGGGCCGTCTCAGCGTTTTCTTTAATTGGAATCTGCCTAGGTTGGCCATATGTAGCTGCCGATGATGAGAAGACAATTTTTTTAACGCCAGCTATGCGCATCTGATCGAGCAGGATTCGCGTACCATCGACATTTACTTGGTGGTACAAATCTGGTTTTTCAACTGACTCTCCAACTAAAGATTTACCTGCAAAGTGCAAAACGGCATCGACACCCACAAGGGCTTTGGCGATATCTGCAGGATTTAAGAGCGAGCCATGCACAAAACGCACACCCGCTGGCACGCTATCGGCATGGCCAGTACTGCAATCATCCACGATAGAGATTTCATATCCCTGGCTGCGCATGATTTCTACGGCAGTGGAACCGATGTAGCCCGTGCCTCCAGTGATGAGTACCTGCATCATTAGAGTGTGACTTCGCGAAGCTGGGCCGCTGATTGCTCAGGACGCATATCCATAATAAATGCACCCATCGCAGATTCAGAGCCTGCTAAATACTTTAACTTTCCAGGGGCGCGACGAACACTTGTGATCGCCCAGTGCAGTCGCAGAAGATCGCGGCCAATACGGACCGGGGCTTGGTGCCAGGCGGCGATGTAGGCCATTTCGATTCCAAATACGCCATCTAATCGCTTCATGACTTCGAGGGCTATTACAGGGAATGCATCACGATCTTCCTGGGTCAGTGCCGCTAAATCTGCAACTGGGTTGAGAGGTGCAACGTGAATTTCAAATGGGTAGCGCGATGCGAATGGGACAAAAGCAATCCAGCGATCATTGCGGGCGATGATGCGCTCATCATCGCGGATTTCACGTGCAATGACTTCATCAAATAAAACCTTTCCCGTTGACTCTTTATATGATTTCGCCGCCGCCAACATCTTTTCAACACGTGGTGGTAGATATGAATAGGCATAAATTTGACCATGCGGATGTGAAAGTGTTACGCCGATTTCTTCGCCACGGTTTTCAAAGGCTGCGATGTGTGCGATGTATGGCTCGAGTGAGAGCTCCTCGGTGCGATCAATCCAGGCCTCTAGCAAGGTTCGCACTCGTGCCGGAGTTAAATCCTTAAAGGATTTTCCATGATCGGCGGTAAAACAAATCACTTCACACTTTCCAGCTGCCGTACCTAAATCTGTTTCTGGACCAACTCGATCAGGCAGGGCCCAATCTCTAGCTGGTGGTCGCAGAGATGGTGAGCGATTATCAAAGACAACTACTTCAAAATCAGATTCAGGAACTTCAGTTAAGAGTTCGCCCGTAGATGGACAGAGCGGACAGAGCTCTTTAGGCGGTAAAAAGATTCGCCCTTGACGGTGGGCGGCCATCGCAACCCATTCATTGACTAGGGGATCAAGGCGAAGTTCGCCGATCGCCGGTTGTTCTTCTATTGGGCGCTGATCTGTGGCGTTGCGGGATTGATTGGCAGTGTCGTAATAGCGAATGGTGCGGCCATCGGCCATCTCACGATTAGTGCGTGTGATGCCCGCCGATAATCTTTTACTCTGCGCCATAGTGTCGTTACTCTACCTGTGTGGTTAAGCAATCGGCACACCTTCGCAGCGAAAGTAGTTCGTTGCTGCTCGAAGTCGTCGATGGCGCACTTGTTATCGGCCATTGGGGCGCACTTCTGGTTGGTGTGATCACCGATGCAGCTATCGCCGGCCGAGTATCGATTGCTAATAGCTCATGGGATCAGCCACAAAGCCCCGGAATTATGCGTGAAAGCGCACGCGGGTTTTTAGGCCGTCCAACATTGAGTGGGCATCGATTGGGCACAGCCTGGTCAACTAAGTTTGAAGTTACCGATTTCCACCACGTTGATAATCACTGCACAATAACATTGCGCGATTTTCATGCCGAGCTAGAAACTCTTATTACTATCACTATGGATACATTCGGAGTGCTCACGCAAGAGGCAACTGTAAAAAATATCGGTAATAATGATTACATCCTTAATGAATATATTCACTGGCTGCCATTGCCACAGGAGGCCCAACAGAGTTTAGATTTCGCAGGCCGATGGTCCAATGAGCGCCAACCACAACGGCGCGATATTGCAATCGGTACGTGGGTGCGCGAATCCCGTGAGGGAAGGAGTGGGCACAATTTTTCAATCGCTGACATCGCCCTCACTGCAAACACAAGCTTTCAGAGTGGAGCTGCTTGGGCTTCGAGTATTGCCTGGAGCGGTAACTCGCATTACTTAATCGAGCGCGGTTTTGATGGTCAACAATCAATCGGCGCGGGCGAACTTTTATTGCCTGGCGAGGTTGTGCTCGCACCTGGGGCTACATACGTAGCACCTGCCATGGTCTCGGTCTACTCACAAGATGGGCTCGACGGCATTAGTGCGGCCTACCATTCACATATTCGCGCCCGAACGATGCATCCTCAACGCCCACGTCCGCTCACACTAAATTTGTGGGAGGCGCTCTATTTCAATCACGATGAGGAGGCGATTAAGGAGCTCGTTGATGTCGCCGCCGATATCGGTATCGAGCGCGTTGTATTAGATGATGGCTGGTTTCATTCACGGCGTAATGACCGAGCAGGTTTAGGGGATTGGGTAATCGACCCAGAGGTGTGGCCCAATGGTTTAACACCGATAATTAAATATATTAATTCAAAAGGCATTGAGTTTGGTTTGTGGTTTGAGGGCGAGATGGTTAATGAAGACTCTGATCTATATCGCGCCCACCCCGAATGGATCTTGCATGAAGGTGAGCGTGTTCCACCATTGTGGCGCCACCAATTAGTTCTAGATTTAGCCCATGAGGGCGCCTATAGCCATGTTCTCGAACAGACATCTGCAGTTCTAAAAGCGCATGAGATCGCCTATATTAAATGGGATCACAACCGAGTCTTAGTCGATTCCGGTCACTTGGGGCGGGCCGGTGTACGCACACAAACACAGGCTATCTACCGTTTATTCACCGAGCTCAAAAAACGCCATCCTGGTCTTGAAATCGAATCCTGTGCATCGGGTGGCGCGCGAATTGATCTTGGTGTTATCGATTACGTTGATCGTTTTTGGACAAGTGATAACAACGATGCACTCGAGCGCCAAAGTATTCAACGATGGAGCGCTCAAGTTATTCCACCCGAGATGTTGGGAACACATATTGGGCCAACGCGTGGTCATCAGACTGGTCGAACACTCGAACTTTCTATGCGAGCAGTAACGGCGCTCTTTGGTCATGCTGGGGTGGAATGGAATATCACTGAGGCTACATCCGAAGAGCGTGCTTATTTAAAAACGTGGGCTAACTATTACAAGGTTAATCGTGGAGTTTTACATAGTGGCCGAATGGTACGTGTTGATTATCCAGATCCTCATGGATATCTGCACGGAGTTACTGCTCACGATAAATCACGGGCGATATTTGCCTATGTTCAGTTAACGCCAACGGTTGCAATTCATCCAGCGGTACTAAAGTTTCCAGGATTAGATGAGAGGGCGACATATTCAATTAAGGTTGTTTATCCAGCGGGTAAGCCGCGTTTTATGTTAATAACACCGCCTGCGTGGATGGATGGGATACAACTCTCAGGATCGGCTCTAGCTCAGCTAGGTGTTAGCGCACCAATTCTTGCACCAGCAAATGCCTGTGTAATTGAGATTACAAAGATTTAATCGATCCAGTTCAAGGTTCTTTCAACGGCTTTTTTCCATTGTGTATAGTCTTTTTCGCGACTATCTGGCGTACTAGTGGGTGACCAGCGGCGAGATTCTTGCCATTGTGATCGAAGCTCCTGTTGTGAAGACCAAAAACCAACGGCCAGGCCTGCAGCATATGCAGCACCTAATGCAGTTGTTTCTGCGATTAATGGTTTAGATATATCGATTCCCATAATGTCGGCCTGCATCTGCATACAGAGAGAGTTTGCAGTGATGCCGCCATCGACTCGCATCTGCCTCATTGGTACACCGCTATCGGCGACCATTGCATCCATAACATCGCGAGTTTGATAACAGATGGCTTCAAGGGCTGCGCGCGCAAGGTGAGCCTTTGTAGCTGCGCGTGTTAAGCCCACTATCGCACCCCGTGCATCGCTGCGCCAATACGGTGCAAAGAGTCCGGAGAATGCAGGTACAAAATAGACACCCGCTGTGTCTGTTACAGATGCAGCTAAATTTTCAATCTCTGCAGCGTTGCTAATAATTCCTAGTTGATCACGCAGCCACTGAATCGCTGAGCCGGTCACTGCAACTGAACCTTCTAGTGCATATCGTGCAGGTTCATCTCCGAATTTAAAACATACCGTTGTTAGCAAGCCATTGCCTGACCTAACGATTTCAGTGCCAGTATTAAGGAGAGCAAAGTTACCTGTGCCATATGTCGTCTTGGATTCTCCTTGCTCAAAACATACCTGCCCTACCATTGCAGCCTGTTGATCACCTACGATTCCAGCGATCGGAATCGCTGTGCCAAAGGGACCATGTGGATCGGTGAGGCCATACTGTTCTGATGAGGATTTAATAATCGGCAATGACTGCTTTGCAACTCCAAATATTTTAAGAAGTTCGTCGTCCCAATCCAGCGTCTCAAGATTCATCAAGAGTGTGCGACTTGCATTTGTTACATCTGTGGCATGGATGCCGCCACGCACCCCACCCGATAAGTTCCATAAAAGCCATGAATCAATCGTTCCAAAGCGGGCATTTACCCCACGAGCTGCTGGCACATTGCTGAGTAGCCAGTTCATTTTGCTACCTGCAAAGTAGGGAGCAATCGTTAATCCAGTTTTAAAGCGAATAGTTGTCTGCTCATCCTGACTTAGCCCAGCTAAAAACTCAGTGCTCCGTGTGTCCTGCCAGACAATGGCATTGGAAAGGGGCTGGCCGCTCGTCACATCCCACACAACGGTCGTTTCGCGCTGATTAGTAATTCCAATCCCAGCTAAATCTGATCCCAAAATATCGGCCTGCTTGAGTGCGCCCACTATGGTTTCCTGCGCGCGCTCCCAGATTTCATTGGCATCGTGTTCGACCCAACCAGCTTGGGGCAGTATCTGTCGGTGCTCAACTTGATGTTGGCCCACAACTTTTCCGCCATGATCAAAGATCATAAAACGAGTACTGCTCGTACCCTGATCCAAACTGCCGATGTATTTCACGTGAGGCAAACTCGTCTCTGTTGGGTTAGGCTTAACTCTACAAAGGCCATAATGGAGATGCAACGCGTATGTTTTTAACCCAACTCAACCCCGATCAACGCCAGAGCGCCATCACGGCTCTAGGTAGTGAGAGTTTTGATGTTCTCGTTATCGGTGGTGGAGTAAATGGCGTCGGGGCCGCTCTTGATGCCGCCTCTCGCGGTTTAAAAGTCGCGTTAATCGAATCTCAAGATATCGCCGCAGGTACATCTAGCCGTTCGAGCAAGTTGATTCACGGCGGTCTGCGCTATCTCGAGCAGTACGACTTTAAATTAGTTCGAGAGGCTCTGCAGGAGCGGGAGCTATTAGTATCAACTCTCTGTCCACACTTAGTTAAGCCCGTTGGTTTTCTTTTTCCGCTGACTGAAAAGTTTAAAGAGCGTACATATGTTGGCGCAGGTCTTGCCTTATACGATGCCTTGCGTGGCTTTCAGCGGACAATGCCATGGCACAAACATCTGAGTCAAAAGCAGATTAATGAGATTGCACCATCACTGCGCCCTGACATCATCTTGGGTGCGATTAAATATTTTGATGCTCAAGTCGATGATGCTCGACATACACTTTCAGTTGCACGCACTGCCGCACGCCACGGCGCAATCATCGCTACACGCGTAAGCGCCGAAGCCCTCATTCGCGATGGCAAACGCGTGGTTGGCGTTAAGGCCAGGGATTTAGTCAGCGGAGAAATGCTTGCAATAAAGGCTACGGTCACGGTCATGTGCGCCGGGATTTGGAGCGATGAGCTTCATGCAAACTTTGATCTGAAGGCTGGATACAACGTGACGATGTCCAAAGGCGTTCATATTGTTCTGCCAGGATCGGCGATTAAGTCTGATGCCGGAATAATTCTTAAAACACCAGTGTCGGTTCTCTTTATTATTCCATGGGCAGATAAATGGATTGTTGGAACAACTGATACGCCATACACGGGTGATCGCGCCGAACCAATTGCTAATCCCGAAGATGTCCAGTACATCCTTGATCAAGCAAACCGTGTATTAACTCCACAGCTAAAGATTGATGAGATAATCGGTGTTTATGCTGGTCTGCGTCCGCTGGTTGCTAATAACAAGGGCTCAGTGACAACGAAACTCTCGCGCGAGCACACCGTTGATCGCCCAGCCCCAGGCTTTGTCAGTATCGCTGGTGGCAAATACACCACCTATCGCATCATGGGCCGAGATGTTATCGACCTTGCAGTTAATGAGCTTCGCAAGCTGAGCCCTGAGTCGGTGACTGAAAAACTTCCGCTCATCGGTGCCGATGGTTACTTTGCACTTGTGCAACAGATAGAGCCAATCGCCGATGAGAGTGGGTTGGATAGTCAAACAGTGACACATCTGCTCAATCGTTACGGCTCATTGATTAGCGAGATCTTGGATTTAATTAAACGGGATCCATCGCTAGCACAGAAGCTTGACGCTGATCTGCCCTATATCAAGGCCGAGATTTATTACGCCGTTAGCCATGAAGGTGCGCGCACTGTAGATGATGTAATTTCGCGCCGTACCCGCATCGCATTTGAAGCTCACAACCAGGGCCTTGATTTAGCTGATGCGATCGCCGAGATTATCGCCCCAGTTTTGGGCTGGTCTGCAAAAGAGCGCAGAGCCTCCGTGGCTGCTTACGAATCACTCGTAGAGCGCGAACTAGCTGCCCTGGATGAGCTTTTAGGCAAGAGCGATAAAGTTAATTCTTAATCTGTTTCGCACAGCCATTAACTGAGGGTTTCGGTGTTGGCTTAGTAGTTGGTGTTGCAGATACTGATGGAATCGGCCCCTGTTCAATGGTAAAAATAACTGGTTGTGAACTTTCGGCGTGCGTTTTAGATACATCGCTAAAGAGAATCTTTCCTGTATAGGTTCCAGCCGGCATATCTTTAACGGCAAGAGTCCATGCCCCACTTGTGGCGCGTAATACAGTCTGTGTTGGTTTCACGCTTGGAACACTAACTGCATCAAATACTAATTTTACGCTGCCAGTGACTACAGGGGATTGATCTGGTCGAGAAACGGTGACATTGAAAGTGAGTAATTTATCAGTAGTCGTTGCCGACTGTTTGACTACCGATAAAAGCGTTGCTTCATTACTCGGCATGAGATCTACGAGCGTAGGCGCCCAACTACCCTGCACTAGATCTAGAAAGGCGGCAGTGTTTCCTCTAAATATATTGAGATCTAATCGTGATCCTGGAACACCGTATTTAGGTGCGATTCCACAGGATGTGTACTGCCACATCGTCCATTGCGAATCGCAGTTAGCCCCAGTCCACGAGTGCACATAGCAACCACTGGCCTTTAATCCCGGGGCATTAAGTGGATCCGATGGATCGATTGCATACTGTGCTAACCAGAGTGGATATTGAGCCAGTTCAGCGCTTCGAACCATAGAGCCCTCAAGAAAATTGGAGTAGGAGTACAAGATCGGAGTTTTACCGGTCTTCTCTTTGAGCAGACCTAGAAATGTTGTAGCCCATAGCGTGACGTGGCTACGTGTGGCGTATTTCGTACACGCACCAGAGGAGACTTGAACACATGCATTCTCAAGATCGAGGGCATAAGGCAGATCACGCTGGGTGTATCCGCCGATAGATGCCAGTCGCCAGAGCACTTTCTGTGCCTGTGCAGTTGCATCGCGAATTATTCCAGCATTATCTGAGACGTTAGGCAGAATGGCGTAGTGATAAAAACCTGTATAGATTCCTGCAGCCTGGGCGGCGCTGTGATCCATCACTAAATATTTAAGTGTCAAGGCATCGGCATCATCGCGCGTATCTGATGCCTTTATCATGACAAATCGAAGTCCAGCATCGTACATTTTTACAAAGTCAATCGCCTTGTCATTGGGATGTTGCCAGCGACTTATATCGGCGCCATGAATCCTTCCTCCTGGACCAGAGGCAGAGATAACGAGTGCTGGATCGGCCTCAGAAACCTCCACAATCTGTTTAATAGTTATGGATCGAGTTGCTGAGTAAATCTTCTTCCCACTTGCAACCGCACTTGCCCGGTAGGAAACCTTTGACTCCATCGCTGTTGCAAGTGCTGTGATCTTCCAAGTACCAGCCTTAGTGGTTTTTGTCTTAAATCGTGTTGGCTTCCATGTGCCGGCGCTATTTATTTGGATTGCGACTGCTATACCCGATTTAGCGGGTTTTATCACGCCATAGAAGGTGAGTAGTGCTTCAGTAGTTGATGGAGTCTGGCGCACAGACATGGATAGCGCTGATGTGGCCGCACCTGCGCTGGGCAGACCCATGCTAAAAATAGATAATACGAGTACCGCTACGAGGAAGCGAACTCTCATACTTCGACAATCTCAACATCGATCGCAAGCAGTTCCTTGATTATTGAAATCAGTATTTGTTGCTGTTTTATCCGCGCAGCTGAGTATTCGTGGGCACCGCCAAGCTTTCGACTATCGGAGAAATCCAGGGTCAATGTTGTTCCATCAAAATCGGCTAAGCGGGCATCAAAAAAAGCTAGCCAAGCGATTCGATCGGCAGCCAAGAGAGCATCGAGAATATCGTTCCAACGATTTCGTATCTCTGGCAGTTCCATAGCCGGCAATTTTACCCATGATTGCTGGGTGCATTGTGCTTTAGTGGTGTGGCGCGCCTAACCACTTGTAATACTCATTGACTAACTGCACGCGCATATTGCGATTGCGATCTGGCTGAATATTAAACTCCTGTGCTACCCGAGAGATAATCTGCTCTACGGCTTTTTCACTTGTATATCTGACTCGACCAATCTGAGCATTGGTGAGTCCATCGGCAACTAAGCGCAGAGTTTGCACTTGAGCATCGGTCAGATGTAGAAGCAGCTCTTGTAAGGATTTTTCATAGATTGAGACACTGCCATTGATCCATGAAACCTCATGGTTTTCCTTGGCTGAGAGTTGAGAGTCAGAGATTGCAGCACAGAGAATCAACAGGTCAGTTGCAGATTTTTTTAAGATTATCTTGCTCCCCATCGGTATATCCATATTCCGATCACCAAGTAGTCGCACATCAGAGCAGCTCTCCAAAATAACTATGCCAACTTCAGGCTTAGCCTTGCGCAGATTGACTGCAATCTTTATCGCTGAAATACCAGCCACATGCATATCAAGGAGTACCACATCTGGCTGCAACCGATTGAGGAGATTGAGTGCCATGCTCTCACTTCGCGCTTCACCGATGATATCCATCTCATGCAATCTCAGCGCCGGCACTAGAGTAGAGAGCTCAAATCCATCATCGATCACAATTAGCACTCGTTCATTCATTAAAACAAGGTAACAGTAAAGAAAAGTAGTTATATTCAAAGAAGAGATAACCTTTAGTGATTGAGAGGTAGCACTAGCTATGGGGGGCTATACCAAGATGTATAAATCGGTATAAATCGCTATGTGGTGGGGTGGGTTGGGCTCAAACCGACGATGACAGAATTACGAGTTATCTGTAACCATGTTCTAACTCTTTGTGTTGAACAGGTTTTAAGACTGCTGATTAATTGACCACAAGGTCCAAATGTGGGTTCGCACTGAACGCGGCTGCTTCAAAATCGTTGTGATTTGGAAGGCAATATCCTCTGACCGAAGGAAACTACCTAGAACAGGTGTTCCGGCTATGCGTCCAGATCCAATGGCAAACTCTGTTTCAGTTCCTGCCGGACATACCAATGCCACACGGACACCTTTTTCGCGAAGCTCACGATCAAGCCCACCAGCTAGACCTACTTGTGCATGTTTTGTGCCAGCGTAGATAGATTCATCTCCGCCACCACGAAAGCCTGCAACAGATGAAACAATGACAATATCGCCAGCTTTTTTTGAAATCATTGTTGGTAAGCACGCGCGAATAATATGAACGGTACCTTCGTAATTAGTTCTCATCATTCGGTTTACTTCATCATCGCTGTAATCCAAAATGGAGCCGTACATTCCAATTCCAGCATTGGGCACAACCGCATCAATCGTGCCGAATTTGTCTAGGGCTGCTTTGGCGATTGCGCGCGAAACTTCTGGCTCTGAGCAATCACCGGCGACATATATTGCATTTGCCTCACCAAGTGAGGCAACGATCTCCTTCAAGCGGGCTTCGTTGCGAGCGTTAAGGACTACTTTCGCCCCTTGTTCTACTAATTCTTTGGCAGTCGCCGCACCCATTCCAGCAGTGGCACCTGTGATAACTATTACTTGGTCCTTGAGATTGCGAAGTTGATATGTCATTTCTAAATTATCACGTATCCAGAGTAATTGTGCAAAATTTGCAATAGCATTCTTGCATGATTGCTCAACGCGCGCTCGGTCCATTCACTGTTTCTGCAATTGGAATGGGCTGCATGCCACTGTCATTTCCTCATGATCGAACTCCAGATTTAATTAATCAACCTGATGTTGCAATTGGAGTAATCCATTCCGCCCTCGATGCTGGTATCACTCTGCTCGATACTGCAGATATTTATGCCCCAAGTTGGAACACGATGGGACACAACGAGGTGCTTGTGGGGAAGGCCCTTGCTAGTTGGAGTGGAACACTTGAACAAAAGAGCAAAGTTGTCATTACAACAAAGGGTGGAATTACCCGAGAAAAAGATGGAACTATGTTCGGAATCTCTGGTCGCAATGCTTCAAAACATTATCTTTACCGAGCTGTTGAAGCATCTGCTTACAAACTGGGTTTAGAAAAAATTCCGCTGTGGCAGCATCACAGAACCGATCCTGCAATTTCTTATGAAGATCAGTTTGAAAATGTCCTGAAATTGAAGGAACACGGGTATGTAAGTGAAATCGGCTTAAGTAATGTAAATGCTCAGATGTTGCGTCATGCGATTAAAGCAGGAGGTACACCGCAACAAGGGGGAATTATTTCAGTACAAAATGAATTTAGTCCAAATTATCGATATTGGCCCGAAGTAATCGATATTTGTAATGAATACGGAATCGCTTTTCTTCCTTGGTCACCTTTAGGGGGAGGGGGCAACTTCAAAAAAATTGCTTCAGGAGAAATTGGCAAATTCAAAGAGATGGCCGACGCGAAAGGCGTCTCACCTTATGCGCTAACAATTGCCTGGCATCTTCATCAATTCCCAACGTCAATTCCAATCCCAGGCGCATCGAAGGTATCTTCGATTTTAGATTCACTCACAGGGTTAAATATTGAGCTTTCCGAGGAAGAGATCGCTGATTTAAATCTAAGTTGCCCAACAGATACGCCAATAAATGATGAACTCTTAGATATTGCACGGTTCAAAAACCAGTTACTTCGGAATTGGTTAAGAAGACCTCTTCAAATGAGATTTCAGGTATACCAAGATCTCCATTAACACCCTCTTGGACCGACTTTCGCAATCCCTCTAATGTCTCTCCGAT
Organism: Candidatus Planktophila sp.; assembly: GCA_964201135.1. Classification (GTDB taxonomy): domain Bacteria; phylum Actinomycetota; class Actinomycetes; order Nanopelagicales; family Nanopelagicaceae; genus Planktophila. Next base: position 5,387 of record CAXNDE010000001.1, on the reverse strand, counting down.
AACTATGTAAGTGGTTTTTCCTTCTTCTAGATACAAGTTAGAGGTACCTATCCAAGACCCAGTGCTATCTTGTTCAATTTCTAATGTATATCGTGTCACCGCAAAACCTCCAATGCTTCACTTTCACTAAGACCAACTCCGTTTACTAAAATCTTTTTGACCTTAAACCCTGACAACTCTTCAGAAGCATGATAAGAAAACAAGATTCTTGGTCGTTCATTTGAAATAAGTGTCCGATGTGATCCACGAGTTCTCATAATCCTATAATTTAGCGGATTTTTCATTAGAATTGTCAATAATTCATGTGCCTTCATTGTTGGAAAATTCGGCATGTCGGAAGTATGAAATCCAACTTAAGAGTCACTTGTCAGTGCTCAGTAATCTGTGGATTGAGTTTCGTAGCGAAAACCTGGCAAAAAGTTACTGTGAGTAATCTCTAATTCCGGGGGATTTGGTGGGGCGGGTCGGGCTCGAACCGACGACGACGGAATTATGAGTTCCGGGCTCTAACCAACTGAGCTACCGCCCCTTTTTTGAGAGAAGCCCTAACAGTAATGCACAGTTGAACTTTATCCTCCATTTTCTTGGGCTCTAGTCAGACGCTGGGAAGCATAAACTGGAATGAGCGATAACAAGATTACTGTCGTCGCCACTACGTTCACGACACTTCCTTGATTCGGCCGAGCCATCTCTTTTAAAATCCAGAGAGGGAGAGTATCTACTCCAGGAGGTGCCGTAAAAATCGTAACAACTACCTCATCAAAGCTAAGTGCAAAAGCAAGCAGCGCTCCAGCTATAAAAGCCGTCCTAAATTGAGGGAATGTAACTAATCGAAAGGTCTGCCACAACCCTGCACCAAGATCTGCAGATGCTTCTTGTAAGCTGGGATTCATTCTCTTCAGTCGGGCGTAGACATTGTTGAAGACCATTACTATACAAAAAGTTGCATGCGCGACAATCATGCCAAAATATCCAAGATCTACTCCGAGTGGAGAGAGGAACGCATTATACGTATTACTAAAAGCAACACCCGTAACTACTCCTGGTAATGCGATAGGGAGTACAACTAATAAATTGATGGTGCCTCGGCCAAAAAAATCAAATCCTTTGAGGGCAAAAGCGACCATAGTGCCAAGTAACAGGGCTATAAGCATGGCGCAGGTCGCCACTACTACTGAGTTCAAGAGCGCGGCTTGAATAGGTTGATAGGTGGCTGCAAACTCCCACCACGTGAGTGAGTAAGTTTCTATCGGCCAACTCGAAATCTGTGCCTGATTGAAAGAGTTAAGAACAACAACCAGGAGGGGTGTATACATAAAAGTTAAGACGAAAAGAACAATGCCAACAAGTGAGATTTTTGCGAATCGAGATAATTGGAGCACGCTACATCCGTTCCAGAGAGCCTGTGCGTCTGGCAACAACAAGATAAATCACAACAAATGAAATCGGAACCATAGAAAAAGCGGCTGCTATAGGTGGATTAAGATTGATATTTGAGGCGATGATACTTCCAATCATTTGTGTCTTACCACCAGTGAAACGCGCAGCTAGGTAGTCGCCGAGACTAAGAGAGAATGTAAAAACTGAACCTGCAATTATCGCAGGCACTATGAGAGGCAGGACAATTCGGTAGATAGTCATGAAACCTTTTGCGCCTAAATCACTGGAGGCATCAAATAAGTTCGACGGGATCTGTCGGATAGCCGTAAATACAGGTAGGGCCATATATGGGAACCAAAGATAGGTCAGGGTAAGAATAACAATTGGGACTGAAAAACCTGGCCCCTTGATACCAATAGGAGCCAGGGCCCAATTAAAGAAGCCCTGTTCAGAAAAGACCAAACGCATTGCTATCAATTTAACTAAGTAGCCCGCCCACAAAGGCAGAGTTATTGCAACAGCAAGGAGATTACGTACCCTAGATGAGGCTACCTTAGCCATATAGATCCCTAACGGGACTGCAAATAAGATGCAGATGATAGTTACACATATTGCTATAAAAAGAGTTCGAATAGATGTTGCGATGTAGGCAGGAGTCGTAAATAAAAGATTGAAACTCTCGAGTGTGAATCCCGGGCGCACTAATGATGTGAATGGATCAACGAACCAAAAAGCGGTGATGAGGAGGAGAAAAAGGGAGAGTATGTAAACCCCAACAATCCAGAGGATTGGCAGGGCTAACAGACCGACTAGGCGAACCCTCGAATGCTTAATTAAGTAAGAGGAAACTGGCCTAGTGGCTTTGTAATTTTTTATCGTAGACATATTGTTTCCAATAAATGGGGGAATCAAATAGCTGATTCCCCCATTTACATTGGATTAACCCTTAACGGTTGCCCATGCATTAGTCCATTCTTGGAAGCTCGTACACTTTACATCCTTACGACCATCAACACATGTTTCAATCGGTGTTGTCCATGGCCAGATCCTCTTGAAGAACTCTTCATCCTCGGCAAAGTACTCATCACAGTGAGCTTGTGCCTTGGCACTAGTCTTACAAAAGGCGATGTTTGCTGGCGCCATACCGAAGTTCATGGCAATTGCACCATTTACATCGGCCTTGCTGGTGTAATCCATCCAAGCGTACGCGCAGTTTACATTTTTAGTCTTAGAGCTAACTAGCCAGGAGTCAAACCAGCCAGTTGAGCCTTCAATAGGTAATGTTGTCTTGATATTGTCCTTGGCTGCAAACTTGCGCAGGATCTCCCATGAAGTACCAACAACAGTATTTCCTCCAGTGAATGAACCAATCTGAGCAAATACATCTGACCAGTACTCACCAATGATTTGATTCTGCTGCTTGAGAAGGCTGATCGCTGCATCAAGCTGCTTTTGATCCAGGGCATAAGGGTTTTTGATCCCTAGCTCTGGGTTGTGATACATCAGGTAAACCGCTGCATCAGCTATGTAAATAGGAGCATCGTAAGCGGTAATTTTGCCCTTATAAGGTGTATCTAGCTCCCAAACTACATCCCAACTTGGTGGAGCACCCTTGGTAACGTCATCGTTGTACTGGAGCAAGTTTGCTCCGCGGCCGATAGGCACGCCGTAAGGCTTGTTGTTAACAGTGTCATAGATATTGCCCTTCATTCCTGGCGCAATGTCATCACTGAAATTAGGAATTAGATCCAGGTTGAGAGGCTGAACATCGCCACCAACGATGAGTCGCAGAGCGGCATCTCCTGAGGCCGAGACAATGTCATATTGCCCAGTTCTCATTAGGGTGACCATCTCATCACTTGTTCCGGCTACACGTGGCTTAACTTTGCAGCCAGTATCGGCTGTAAATTTATCTGTCCATGCTGGCTCAACAAAACCAGACCAGTTGACGATATTTAATTCACCCTCAAATGCACCAAGTTCTTGGTGCATAGGGATGTCGGGGACCTCAATGCTAACGGAACTACTATCAGATGAGCATCCAGAAACGATAAGCAGAGACACAGCCAGAAGACTAAATCTCCCTAGTTTTTTTGCCTTCATTACTTTCCTTTCTTTTGGCATAAGGCCAGATTAGTTCGGAATGACCACACTCTGGCTTTTACGCCAAACTGCAAGCACCCGATCACCAGATTTGAATCGGGTGATTCCATCTGGTAATTCTTCGTTGGATCTTCGCGAGGTGAGTCGGAGACCGGATTCGGTTTGAATGAAAAAAATCGTATTTGCACCTACGAAGGAAGCTTCAACAACTTCACCCACGATGCCTACCTCGTCTGAGGCAATCTTCGAATTTATTGACTTTAAGTGAATCTGCTCAGGTCTAATATTGACAGTCTCAGATGCTCCCAAGAGTTGCTTTGAAATTACAGGCTCAAAGATATTTGAGGCACCTAGAAAACTTGCAACAAATTTAGTGTGTGGAAGCTCATACACCTCTCGCGGAGTTCCAATTTGCTCGATACGCCCTTCATTGAAGACTGCAACTCGATCGCTCATCCTCATCGCTTCCTCTTGATCGTGAGTCACGAATATGAAGGTGATTCCAGCCTCACGTTGAATTCGTTTCAGCTCAATCTGCATCTCTTCTCGCAACTGCTTATCGAGTGCACCAAGTGGCTCATCCAAAAGAAGGACTTGTGGCCTCAAAACTAATGCTCTGGCAAGGGCGATTCGTTGTCGTTGCCCTCCTGAGAGTTGGTGGGGAAGCCTAGAGGCAACGTGGGAGAGTTTTACAGATTCAATAGCGGTATTAGATAATTTACGGCGCTCATTCGAGGGAACTTTTTGCGTTCTTAGACCGTACTCAACATTTTTTTGAACAGTCATATGAGGAAACAGAGCGTAATCCTGAAAAACAGTATTCACGGGGCGATCGAAGGGAGCCAGAGCGGTGACATCACGTGAACCTATTGCGATAGTTCCCGCAGTGACATTTTCAAACCCGGCAATCAGTCGGAGCACTGTTGTTTTTCCTGAACCAGATGGACCAAGCATTGAAAAAAATTCACCAGATTGAATGTTTAAGTCGAGATTTACGACAGCGTGTACGTCTCCAAATGATTTACTGACACCTTTGAGCGTGACGATAGGTGTGTTCAATCAGGTCCCCTCAGACCCCTTGCGAAAGGAGCCTCTATCTCTGAGAAGTGTATGGGTTTGAAAGGAAAGATTCACTAACTTTACGGTCGAGATTTTTACGTTTTATGGCCACTTGGGCGAGATCACCTAACCAACTGAGCTACCGCCCCTAATGGAGTGACTTTACTGTAGTTTTTTGTTGCGCTGAAATCCCCTTCGACCCCAGAACTCCCACATGCCCATCACTGTGAGAACAAGAGCGAATCCAAAGAGAAGATCCTCAATTGGGGCACTTGCAATCCGGATTCCAATAATTGTCTCTGGGTCGTACATGACGATAGCTTTTCCATCACTTCGAGGATGCGTGAGCCACCAGTTGGTTATCAACTGAAAAGGAAAAATGATTGCATAGGAGAGCCAGAAAGCTAGACGCGTTAAAAGCGAGTTCTTGAAGAGAAAGAGATCGATCATGATCGAGAGAGAAAAGGCTGTTATTGCAATATCGCTATAGATCACTGCTCTGTATCCTTACCAAACTCCTTCTCACGCAAGTGAGGTTTCACCGTTGTCACGCCCTCTATGGTCAAGATCGCTGCCATGGGAACGATGATGAAAAAGAGGAACTCCTCTAATGGGATCTCGAATGGGCCATAGATTCCCAGCATTCGATCCCTATTGAAAAACCAGTGTCCTTGGGCAATTGCATATGCATCCCAGGCTAGGAAGAAAATACTCACAGGAAGAATGCTTAGAAGAGCTCTTTTCCACCTTCGCAGAACACTTGTCTTGAGAAATATTTCAAGCCAAAAAGAGCCAAAAACTGTGAAAACTAACATTGCCATATAGCCAAATTTTTCCACACCAAA